>CANRGP010000012.1 GCA_947630085.1 uncultured Lachnospiraceae bacterium | reverse complement strand
AAGTGGACGCCCGCCTTCCGCATCAGCCTGACCAGGGCGGCGATCACATCCGACGAGTGATCGGAAACAGGAAAAACTCTTCCGCCCCGCTCCGTCTTCAGGGGGCATCCGCCCCGCTCAAGCAGTTCCATCATGTCCCGGTTGGTAAACGCGGAAAAGCTGCTGTATAAAAACCGGGGATTGGTCACTACGTTCTGCATCAGTGAATCCATACCGCAGTCGTTGGTCACGTTGCAGCGGCCTTTTCCTGTGATGTAGAGCTTCTTCCCCGGCTTTTCGTTTTTTTCATATATATGGACCTCATGCCCCTGCTCGGCCGCTGCGATCGCGGCCGCCATTCCGGCCGCGCCGCAGCCAATGATCCGGACAATACTCATGCTGCCTGCTCCCGTGTCATTCCTTTCCGGAAACTTCTTTGATCTTCTTTTCCAGTGCGTCCACCACAGTCTGAAGGACCTTTACCCTGGCATAAAGCTTATCATTGCCTTCAACTACGACCCACGGCGCATAGGTGGTCGATGTCCTTACCAGCATCTCGTCCACCGCCGCTTCATACTGATCCCATTTTTCCCGGTTTCTCCAGTCCTCATCGGTGATCTTCCACTGCTTGGCGGGATTCTCCATACGCTCTTTAAAGCGCCTCTCCTGCTCGTCCTTGTCGATGTGCAGCCAGAATTTGATCACTACGGCCCCGAAATTGGCCATATGGGATTCCATTTCATTGATCTCCTGATAGGCCCGCTTCCACTCGGCCTCCGTGCAGAAGCCCTCGATCCGTTCTACCATGACGCGCCCGTACCAGGTCCGGTCAAAGATCGCGATATGGCCTCCCTTCGGCATATTGTTCCAGAAGCGCCACAGGTAATGATGCACTTTTTCCACGTCGTTGGCGGCCGATGTGGGGTTCACCTGATATCCCCGCGGATCCAGGTGGCTTGTCAGCCTCTTGATGGCTCCTCCCTTGCCGCCGGCATCCCAGCCCTCGAATCCCAGGACTACCGGGATCCGCAGGCGGTACAGTTCGCTGTGGAGCGTCTCCAGCTTCTTCTGAAGCGCGTCGATCTTCTCTTTGTATTCTTCACGGGTCAGGGACTTGGTCAGGTCCACGCCGGAGAGAACGCCGTTCTGGAAGCGCTCCGCGGGCCTCGGGACCGTTTTCTCCGCCTTCTGAGAGACGCCCTCTTTTCTGCGGGCCAGCTCATACGCCAGACGCTCCGTCACAGTCGTGCGGATCTTCATGGCGGCATAATCCCTGTCCGTGGCCTCGATGATGGTCCACGGCGCATACTCCGTCTCCGTGTTCTCCAGCATCTCCTCCGTAATCTTAAGGAAGTCGTCATACTCCTTATTTCGCTTCCAATCCTGCTTGTTCACCCTCCAGGATGTCTCCTTGGCGCTCTCGAGCTTCTTGAAGCGCTTCTTCTGCTCCTTTTTGGAAATATGCAGGAAGAGCTTGATGATGACCGTGCCGTCGTCAGTAAGCTGCTTTTCAAAGGAAAGAATATCCTGGTAGGCTCCCGGGACATCCTTCTCGCGGAGCACGCCGTCAAAGCGGTCCTCGGTCACGCTCTTATACCAGCTGCAGTCAAAGATCTCGATCCTGCCCTTCGCCGGGGTCTTGGTCCAGAACTGCCACAGGAACGGCCTGAGCCGCGCTTCCTCGTTGGAAGAGTTCGTCGCGTACACCGAGAACCCTCTCGGATCCAGGGCCTGGATAAGGCGGTTGATCTGTACACCTTTTCCGGCCGCCCCCAGACCTTCAAAGACAATGATCACGGGGATCCCCGCCGCCTTGCACTCCCTTTGGAGCCTGCCAAGGCGCTCTCCTTCTTCTTCCATAACCTGTTTGTAGGTTTCCTTGTCCACCTTTTTGGACAGATCGATCTTCTCTAGCATAAAGTTACCTCCCGTATTCATCTGCTGCACCCGGCATAAAGATAATAATATTATAATTCTTTTTTGTGTGCCTTGCAAGCCGCGCATTGACAAAAAGATATGCTTTTCATTAGCACTTTTCCACAAAAACCAGTTGCAATTTCAAAAACTCATGCTATAATAGAATTTGCTGCGGGGATATAGCTCAGCTGGGAGAGCGCTGCGTTCGCAACGCAGAGGTCGCGGGTTCGAATCCCGTTATCTCCACTCGCATCTGAAAGGGCGGACTTTTTCGACACGACAGCTGTCGAAAAAGTCCGCCCCGTTTATTCTCCGGCGGGCCCGCCGCCAAAAAGCGCGAAGCGGCTGATGCTATGAACACATTCACGGGGCGGTCGGCACGGCAGAACCGATCCGTCATCCCTGCGGGAATTCCCGGTTCAGCGCCCTGCTCAGGCTTTCGGGGATCCCCCTCGGCCCTCTTACCGCAAAGATCCCGTATTCTTTTCCAAGGACATCGAAAGTAAACCGATCGGGATCGTAGCGTTTCATCAGCCGGATTTTCATTATGCCGGACATATGGACCTCTCCGTTGTCGAAACAAAAAGGAATATCCGTCTTTGTCACCCGGCATTTGTAGAGGATCGCGGATACCGGGGCGGCGACATAGAGAAAAACCGTGTCGCCGCTCTTGATGCCCTTTCCCTGTTTCCAGTCTATTTCTTCCGATTCATCAAAAGCCGCCTGCACATCGTAATATTTGGGATTTGCGGGAATGATCCACTCCTTCGGCGGCCTGAGCCGATGCTTTGTTTCCCTGGACGCCGTGGCAATATAGCTTTCATCCAGCCATTTACAGATCTCCTCGAACGCAACCGTGCCATCCAGCAGAATCGAAATCCAGTTTCCTCTGCTGATATGATACCCCCGGAAAAAGCCCTCCTGCCGCACAAGGATATCCGCGAGGACAGGGTCTCCCATTTTTACGTTCAGGATCTCCGCCGCGTCCCTGCTGTCCAGCCCGAGCCTTGCTCCCGATACATTCATAAAGAGTGCAAACCATTTCTGATTGTCGCTGTGCCGAAACACGGCATAATCCGGGTACCGTGCCCAGAGATATTCGGGCGGCGCATGATACTTTTTTCTGATATAGGCAAACAGTTTTTCTTTTATCTCTGTCATCCGGCTCCCGCTTCCTTACTGGCTCTGCGTCTCGGCCGCCTTCCGCGCCTTCCTCTCATCCATTTCTTCCTGCTTACGCTTCTGCTGGATGGACAAGAGCCGGTCCAGATATACGGATTTTAACTGTTTGCTGGCCAGAAGCTGCTTCATCGGAGGCAGCTTGAGGATCGTGCCGAATACCGCCGCCATCGCCCTGTGATTGGCAAATGCCTCATTATCAAAGATCAGGTTCTGAAGGGTTCCCTTTTCTATGGCCTGGAGCACAAAACGATGGGTGCTGTTGACCGGGGTGATGACCTGCACGGGCCGGCGCTTCATCTCGATCGCCTTGGGGGCGCAGTTTCTGGCGCATACGCCGCATCCCAGGCAGATCTCCTTATTGACTGTGGCCCTCTTCTTTCCGTCCTCCCCGGTTTCGACCGTAATGGCAAAAATCGGGCAGACCTTGGCGCACTTTCCGCATCCCACGCATTTGTCGGGATTCGGTTCGGGAATATAGTTGGTCGTTGCTACCGGCTGCATGGGGCTGAAATGCCGGGCAGCCTGAAGCGCCTCGCAGCAGCAGCCGCAGCAGTTGCAGATAAACGCGGGGTGCTCTCTCACATTCTCGCCGATCTGTACCAGGTTGCTCGCATAGGAGCGCTCAAGGGCGTCCATCGCCTCCTCCTTGGAGATCAGGCGGCAGTAGTCCCCGTGCTGGGCCAGCGATCTGGCGACGTTGTCGAAAGTCAGGCACACATCCCAGGGCGCGTTGATCTCGCAGGGATGCCCGGCATGATACATCTTGTGCCGGCAGTAGCACAGGCCGAGGCCGATGTACTCCGCATCCTCCACAATATGGCTTGCCCTCTCGTAATCCAGGATATGATTGGTCTTGTCGTTTACGAGAACCGGCTCCTGGACATATACCCGTCCCAGCTTCGTCTCCGTGGCATAGAACAGATCCTTGATAAAGTCCTCTTCCACGTTCATATACTGATAATAAAGCTCGCTCAAATATTTCTGATCGATGTCTCCGCGTGTGCGCATCAGCGCAAACTCAATGAACCCTGCCATTGGCGGCGGCATGACGAACTCCCGCTGGCCGTTGTGCCAGGAATCAACCAGCAGGGCCTTGTCGCACAAATGATCCAGCAGCTTTTCCGCCTTGTACTCCGTGGTGTTCCAGACCTTCGCGGCTCTTTTGATCGTAAACGGGCGGACGGGTAGCAGCGCCACCCATTTGGCCTCCTTCTCCGTATAGAGTACCTGGAGGATCTTGTAGAGCGTCTCCGATTTCGGAGCTCCCTGTGTAAACCAGTTGATCCGGTCGCTCAAGTTCCGGTAAGCGTCTCTCGTCGTCAGATGTCCCATCGTTCTCCTGCCTTTCCGATTACAGCTCCATAGTTACAAAAATATCATAAATGGCCCGGATCGCCGCCTCAAAATCCGCGTCCTTGACGCCGATGATGATGTTGCGCTCGCTGGAGCCCTGGTCGATCATCTTGACATTCACATGGGCATGGGCCAGCGCGGAAAAGATCCGTCCCGCGGTTCCCCGGACGGCCTTCATTCCCCGCCCCACCACCGCGATCAGGGCAAGGTCGGACTCCATCTCCACAAGATCCGGCTCTACGGCCCGATGGATCCCGGCGATCACCGACTGCTCAAATTCCTCAAAATCGGACTGGTGGACAAACACCGTCATGGTGTCGATCCCGGAAGGCATATGTTCAATGGAGATTCCGTATTTTTCAAAAACCGAAAGGACCTTGCGGCAGAAGCCCACTTCCGCGTTCATCATGGCCTTCTCGATGTTCACGGAGCAGAACCCCTTCTTTCCCGCGATCCCGGTGATGGTATATCTCGCCTTCCTGCAGGTGCTCTCCACGATAAGGGTCCCCTTGTCCTTGGGCCTGTTGGTGTTGCGGATATTGATGGGAATGCCTTCTCTCCTCACGGGGAAAATGGCATCCTCATGAAGCACGCTGGCCCCCATATAGGCCAGCTCCCGGAGCTCGCTGTAGGTGATCGTCTCGATCACCTGGGGATCGGGGACAATGCGGGGATCCGCCACAAGGAATCCCGATACGTCCGTCCAGTTCTCATACATATCCGCGTGGATCGCCCTGGCCACGATGGAGCCGGTCACATCAGAACCTCCCCTGGAGAAGGTTTTCACTCTGCCGTCAGGCATGGATCCGTAAAATCCCGGGATCACGGCCCTTTCCACATTGGCAAGCCGCTCCCCGAGCTCAACGTTCGTCCTCTCCGAATCGAAAACGCCGTTTTCCTGGAAGAACACCACATCGGCCGCGTCGATGAACTCATAGCCCAGAAACTGCGCCATAATCATGCCGTTCAGATATTCTCCTCTGGAAGCCGCGTAGTCCCTGCCCGCCTTGTTGAGAAAGTTCTCCTCGATCCGGTCAAATTCATAGGCCAGGTTCATATTCAGCTCCAGGCCGTCGATGATCTCGGCAAATCGCTCCTTGATCCGATTCAGCACCTTCTTGTAGGCGCCCCCCTCCGCTGCGAGGTCGTAGCACTGATAGAGAAGATCCGTTACCTTCTCGTCGCTGTCATTTCGCTTTCCCGGCGCGGAAGGGACCACGTACCGTCTGGATTTTTCGGAAAGTACGATGTTCGCCGCTTTTTTGAACTGCCGGGCGCTGGCGAGTGAGCTCCCGCCGAATTTCACAACCTTCTTAATCATTGAATCGTTCTCCCATCTCTTCCGTAATTTTCTGCTCGCTGGAGCGCATGGCAAGGATCGTCCGTTCCATCAGCTCGTCCAGCGTCCATCCCAGCCGCTCCGCTCCCGTGCGGATCACGTCCCTGGAACAGCCGGCCGCAAATTTCTTGTCCTTAAATTTTTTCTTCAGGCTGGAAACCTCCATATCCGCCACGCTTTTGGATGGTCTCATAAGGGCGGCGGCGCCGATAAGACCCGTAAGCTCGTCCGCGGCGAACAGGACGTTCTCCATCTCGCACGCGGGCTCTACATCACAGCAGATCCCGCATCCGTGACTGCATATGGAGCGGATCATGTCCTCTCCGACTCCGGCCGGCCGCAAAAGCTCCGGGGCCTTTTTACAGTGCTGCTCGGGAAACTGTTCAAAGTCGATATCATGAAGCAGTCCTACCTGTCCCCAGTATTCTTCATCTTCCCCGTACCCCAGTTCCCTCGCATACCAGCGCATGACCGCTTCCACGGTGAGCGCGTGACGGATATGGAACGGCTCCCGGTTGTAGGTTCTCAGCAGGTCAAACGCCTGCTGTCTTGTCAAATCGCACCGCATCCTCTTGCCTCCTGTCTGCTGAATCCCGAAGCCGCTTCCCCGGTCATAGGATCGAAAGCGGTATCCCTTTTTGCCGCCGGAAAGCAGTTCTCTGTATATGATAATCGTTCCGGGGAAATTTTGCAAGTACGGAGCGAGATTTATTTTATATGCTTGAAAAATACGGCAATCACCGGAAAAGCGTGGAAAAGAGCTCCCATCCGGCCCGAAAGAGCTGCATAAGCTGCCATACGCCCATTCCCTTCAGGCCGTACTCCTCCACCAGCTGGAATTTGGAAGCGTAGCTTCTCACATCCTCAAACCATACCTCATGCCGGATGCCGTACTGCCAGTAAAAATAGTAGGGCGACTGCGCCGTTTCATCAAACAGGATCTCCGATCCGTAAAAAATGGCGGTCTGTACCGCTTCCACGTTTCCGAGCGTGACAGCCTTTGTAGTCCCCTGCACAAAGGGGAGCGGCCAGTCGTAACCATAGTTGGGGACCCCCAGGCTGATCCGTTCGGCGGGGATGCGGCTCAGGGCATATTCCACCACCCTCCTCACCTGGTTGATCGGGGCCACCGCCATGGGCGGACCGTACGTATACCCCCATTCATAGGTCATAAGGAACACCCAGTTGGCCGCCTGGCCCAGGCCCGCGTAGTCCATTCCTTCATAGAGCAGGCCCGGCTGGCTGTCCGAAACCTTCGGTACCAGGGCCACGGAGACCTGATACTCGAACTGATTCAAAAGCCTTGCCGCCCGTCCGACAAATTCCGTATAGGCGTCCCGATCCTCCGCCAGGATATACTCAAAATCAAAATTAACGCACTGATATCCTTTTTCCGCAAGGATACGGACCAGATTGCGCAGCAGCGCCGTCTGCACATCCTTCTGCTTCATCAGCACGGAAACCAGATTGTTGTTGAATCTGCCGTCCGCCCCAAGCGGCGTCAGGGTAAGCGTCGGCATCACGCCGTAGCGAAGCGCTTCCTGTACCATCCAGACGTCGTCGACCGCGGGCGGGATCAGGTCCCCGTTCACGGTAAACCCGTAGGAAAATACCGAGATATCCGTAAGATACGGAAGCGTCTGTTCCAGGACCCAGCGGGAAATAAACGGATAGGCGTATCCTCCGCTGCAGACCGTTCTCCTCATGTCTCCGCCGATGCTCGAAGAATTGCCGCCTCTCCCGGTTCCCGGAGACAAAAGCAGGGCCTGCCCGACGGCAAGCCTGTATGGATAAACCAGCTGATTGGTGTAAATGATGGATTCGGTGTCCGTGCCGCTCTGGGCGGCGATGATGTCAATGGTATCATTTGGCCGGACTACATAGATCTCCATATGACGACCTTCTGCCTTTTTCATAAATATATTAGGCAGGAAAGGCCGATTATTCTAACAATCCCGCAAAGCGGGAAGATCAGGACCGCGTCTGGCCGAAGTCTCCGTCCGGCGACAGCCCCAGGTTGTCCCCCAGGGACTCATAAACTCCTTCAAAATGCCCTGCCGGGGCGACGGCAATATACAGCCTTCCGTCCCCGTACGTTCCGTAAAGCCGCATAAGACGGATCATCTGCTCCCGGGGGATCGCCACGCATCCGTGGGTTCCGTCGTCGTTTTCCTCTTCACAGTGGATAAACAGGGCCGAACCGTTTCCGGCTATGGCGTTTTTGTTAAAGCCCATATCGATGGCATAATCATACACCACATCATAGGCATCCGTCCCCACGTGCTCGCCCTCCCTGTCGGGATCCGCCACCAGAGCGTTGGTGTCATCGGTCCAGACGTAGCGCGAATCCACCTGGATATATTCCGAGGGGAAGCCATCCAGGGCCGCCTCCTGCCCGAAGGGCGTATTCATCTCAAATAAACCGATCGGAGTCGTATTGTCCCCGACGGTCCGATGATTGCTCAGCCCGCCGTAGCCCACGAAACCGTTGACGGCAAAGACTTCCGTCCAGCCCTCTTCGGTTCTCTCATAGGCAAATACGCGGCAGCGGCTTCCTATGGTTCCCTGAACCACGACAAGGCCGCCCGCTTCCGGCGGAACGGCAAAACGCTCCACGTCAAAAGAAGGTTCTGTCAGATAGGCGCATCCGGGCCCCATGGCGGTTATCTCCGACGCCCGCGTATGCGCTGCCGGCAGCAGGGCAAGAGCCGCCGCACAAAACATCCAAAACATCCGCTTTTTCATATGTGCCGTCTCTTTCTTTCATCTAGCAATGACAGAACAGGTTGTAGCCGAGTATCATCAGAGAGGCGATGATAATCAAAAGGACCAGGGATGTGGGGATCAGGACCTTCACGGCCATCCCCGCCCCGAAGCAGAACATGATCAGCCCGCACACTCGTTTCATACCCGCCCTCCCGTATTCCCGCGCGGAAAATATGCAGACATATTCTCCTGTCCGGTACCTGTTCTAAACATATGCGAAGGGAGGTATTCCTATGACATCTCACTGCCCGTCAGAGCCGGATGCCATTTCCTCCGCGGCTTTCACCGCTTCCGGAGAGATCGGTTCTCCCACGCTGACCTTCCCGGATGAAAAGCGGTTCACCAGATCCGGGATCATATCAAGCACCTTGTTGACCGTATTCTGGTTCTTGATATTAACGAGTCTGGTAGAGCCGTTCTGTATGACCAGTATCGCGCTGGGGCTCATCCTGGCGCTCATGCCGCCTGCGCCCCGCGTCTTGGCGTTGGCGTCAAAAGCCCCTGCCGCCATACCGCATGAAACATCCATCAGGGGAAGAATGATCGCGCCGTCCACCCGGACCGCATCTCCCACCACGGTCTTGGTCGTCACCAGTTTGTCGATCCCCTGAAACAGAGCGTCGATCGAAGCCGCGATCTGCTTGCTGTTATCAGCCATTTTCCATACCTCCGTTTGCTCTAATCTTCTTTATCTTCTTAAGCATTACCCGAAAATTCCTGTTCAGAAGGACCCGGGCAGCCAGCCAGAGCACCGTTCCCAGGCGGACGCGCCCCTTCAGGTCCAGCTCCCCTTCCAGAACGCTTTCCTGAAATTCGGGTATCCATGTGATTCCGTCCCCGTACATCGCATAAAAGACGCTGCAGGCGGCGAGGACGCTGCCCGTGGTCGCCGGATCGTCAAAGCCCAGCCGGATCGTGCCCCGGGCCCTGACAGGAAGGATGTGCCTGATAAGGGCCAGGACCTTTTCCCAGACAAACCGGATCGTTTCCTGATTGACGGGATCCTCCAGAAGCTCCAGGATCTGTCTCCGTTTGCGGTCCGCCAGCTTCAGTTTATCACAGACGGACGAAAATAGATACCGTATTTTTTCAAAAATCCCGTTCCCGCCATCCTCCGCGCCGGCGCCGGGAGCCGCCGTTTCCGTTTCTTCTTCATCCTCCCCGACGGGAGGGATGAGAGAAATATCCGTTCCCTCGTCCGAAGATTCACCGCCTCCGGCCTCACCGGAGATGACCTCACCGGAGCTGGCCTCCCCGGAGATATCCGAAAAGGAAGCATCCGCTGACTGGGCCAGAACCGTCTGATCCTCTTCTTCACTCCCGTATCCGGCGCCGACCTCCTCTTCCGGACTGCCGCCGGCCGCATCTCCCGGCTGCTTTTCCTCCTCCGGCTCTCCGGCGGTCTCCTGTTCGTCTTCGTCCTCTTCCGTCCGGTCCTTTCGTTTCTTCGGCAGACGGATCCCGAAGATCCTGACAATGGTATCCGTACCGCCGTCGTATGTAACGAGTACCGAGACAGAATGCAGGAGCCATGTGAGCCGGAGATCGCCGCCCGCCTTCCCATAATAATTTCCCAGCAGACGGTAGCGGACCGGGACCAAAAGCGCCAGCGCCAGAAGCACCAGGACCGTCCCCAAAACGACAAGTATTGCGATCCCTATGATTTTCAATATCAGCAAAATAATATGCAGCATCTTACCTCACCCGACACGATCTGTTCCGAGAAATGCCGCCAGATCAAAATTTCCCGTCGCCCGGTACATCTCGTCCACGATCCGCGCGGCAAGCCTGACGGCCTCCCCGTATCCGAGGGCGATCCCCAGGATCATCCTCTGCTGCTCCCCCATTTCATTCCTGCAGAAAACGGAAGAAGGATAAATGTCAAGTATATTATTCCCGTTGGAGGGGGGCGTAATCACATAGAGTCCGGGCCGGAACTTATTGTTCCGGATATCCCGGATAATGGAATAGCGGAGCCTCTTCGCTTTTCCTCCCATATAAAGGCGGTCATACCAGATCATTTCGCATCTCCTTCGTCCGAGCCACAGTCATCATGTTTCAAACAGCTGGTCGTATATAAGCTCTATGCTGGCTTCCCTCTCCGCAAAATCCACGCAGGAAAGAAGCGAATCCTCAATATACTCCCGCGCCTCGCTGATGCTGTTAAACGCCGCCGGAAGCTGGGCGAATACCGCCGCCATAATCGCGCGGATCACCGGCCGCGGCTTTCCATCCAGAAACTGCATAAGCTCATCCAGAAACCCTTCCGTTTCCTCTTCGATCCACGAAAGTTCGGCCTGGGCGCTTTCTCCCCTCTTCTCATCCAGAGAGACAAACGGGCTTCCGGAGAGAAGCTTTTCTATCATGCGCAGATCGGGATCCGTCTCGTCCTCCCGGAAATGAATGTGTGATAAAGCCGCTTCCTGAACGCCCTCAATTTCGCTCAGGCCCAATGTGATCTCCGCGTCGATCCCGGCTCCGGATCCCTTTGAAAACAGGCTTCGGATCCCGGCAAGGAGACCGCGCAGCGTCTGGTCCCTCTGCGCGTCGACAATGACTTCCCCGCGGCTGAGGAAGAGCACATACAGATCGTCGATCATATTCTGATAGATCTGACGGATATCCATTTTCCGGTACAGCAGGGATGCGGCCTTATCCAGTTCATCTGTGAGCCGTCGGAAAGCGGCCTCGTCCGGATTCTGATAATCCGCTTCCTCCAGGCGGCGCAGAGACTCATAGAGCTCCGGCTGGGCCTCCTTCATTCCCTCCGGCCGCTGAAGCGTCGCGGCCGTCCGGAGCATATACAGCACGTTTCGGAAGCTTTCTTTCTCGATCCCCGTGTAGATCTTAAGTCTCTCGGAAACCATTTCACAGAATTTGCGCTTCGTGTACCGGACAGGAAGCTGTCCGGCAATGTCCCGGAGGATCTCCCCCGGA
This sequence comes from uncultured Lachnospiraceae bacterium, assembly GCA_947630085.1. Taxonomy (GTDB): domain Bacteria; phylum Bacillota; class Clostridia; order Lachnospirales; family Lachnospiraceae; genus UBA3402. Next base: position 27,740 of record CANRGP010000012.1, on the reverse strand, counting down.
ACGGCCCCCGCCTCGCTGTCCGTCAGAAGATCCGCCACCATTTCCGCGAGCGTTTCCGGTTCGCAGGGCGGCGGATCTTTTTTGACAAAGCGCCTCTCCATCCGGTTCAGCACATACTCAAAAATGGAAAGACAGTCCGCATACGCCGTAAGGATCTCCATTTCGGAAGCGTTTTCCCGGCGGAGAAGATCGATCTCCTCGGTCTTTGGCGAGCCCTCCAGAAATCCGTCCGCCAGTGCGCCAAACGCATCCCCCATCGTCCGGATCCGGTCGGCCAGCTCCGCATCTTCTCCCATCATTTCACAAAATGAATAATAATTCAGCACCAGTCTGGCAAATCCATAGGTATATACGGCTGAAAGCAGTCTTTTCCTCTCACGGCTTTCCAAATTTCTCCCCTCCGTCACTCATTTTTGCGTTCCGCCTGCGGCAGTGCGGGTCACGAGTGGTGTCCGCCGCCCGCGTAATGGTCCAGGATGCAGCGCCGCAGCAGATCCAGCCCGTTTATCACCGCCAGCTCGCGGATCCTGCTCCGGTTTCCCCGGAACTGATGCTTCTCCACAACCACGCTTTCCCGGATGCAGCAGGCGATATATACCAGTCCCACCGGCTTCTCCTCTGTCCCTCCGTCCGGACCGGCTATCCCCGTGACGGCGACGCAGATGTCCGCGTCGGAAGCCAGAACGCCTCCCATTGCCATCTCTCTTGCCGTCTCCTTGCTGACGGCGGTATATTTCTTGAGGGTCGCCTTGTTCACATCGAGAAGCCTTCGCTTGGACTTGTTGGAATACGTGACCAGTCCCTGGGAAAAGACCTCGGAAGAACCGGGTACATTTACGATCCGCGCCGCCAGCATACCGCCGGTGCAGGATTCCGCGGTCGTCACCGTAAGCTCGTATTTTTTGAGGAGACGGACCACGACCATCTCCATCGTTTCCTCCTCCTTCAGCGAATAGACCGCCGTGCCGAAACGCTTCCGGATCTCCTTGATAAGCGGTTTAAACATCTTTTCCGCCTGCTCGGCCCCCCGCGCCTTCGCCGTAAGGCGAAGATGGACTTCTCCGGTCCCCGCATATGTGGCTATGGTGGGATTGGTCTGCGCGTCGATCAGGTCCTGTATCCGGCTCTCCGCTTTGCTCTCGCCGATCCCGCACAGTTTTACGGTCTGGGACAGGATCACCTCCGGCTGGAGGCGGCGCAGATAAGGAACGGCCTTTTTCTGAAACATGGGAATCAGCTCCGCGGGCGGTCCGGGAAGCAGCACGAGCATTTTATGGTTCTTCTCCAGGATCAGTCCCGGAGCGGTTCCGTTGTCGTTGTCGAGAACCGACGCGCCGCGCGGTACCATCGCCTGGCGCCAGTTGCTTTCGGGGATCTCCTTCTGGGAGGTCCCGGAGAAATACTCGCGGATCCTTCTGCGGGTATGTTCGTCCTCCTCCAGCGGCATATCCATCACCCTGGCGCAGGTCTCCCTTGTCAGATCATCCTCCGTGGGCCCCAGCCCTCCGGAAAGGATCACCACGTCGGAGCGTTCCATCGCCTCCGAAAGCACCTCCGCGAGCCGCTCCTCATTGTCGCCGACCACCGACTGATGATAAACGGAAAGTCCGAGCGCAGCGCACTGCCGGGCAAGGAAAGCGGCGTTGGTATTGACAATATCGCCCAGAAGAAGTTCGGTTCCCACCGAGATCAGTTCCGCAACCATATCACATACTACCTCCCGTAAGTACCTTATGATTTTTCACAATATAATCCACCAGAGAAACTACGGTAAGGATCAAAGCGGCCCATACGCAGACGGTTGTCAGAAGCGGAAACGGGGCCGAATCAATATCCAGGATCAGGAGAATGACCGCGATCATCTGAAACGTGGTCTTGAATTTTCCCCAATAGCTGGCGGCGATCACCACTCCGTTGTCGGAGGCCACCAGGCGGAACCCGCTGATAATGAATTCGCGGCTGATGATGACGATGACCATCCATGCGGGCAGTCTCCCCATCTCCACAAGGCAGATCAGGGCGGAGCAAACCAGAAGCTTGTCCGCAAGAGGATCCATAAATTTTCCGAAATTGGTCACCAGGTTGTATCTGCGGGCGATCTTTCCGTCCAGCATATCCGTAAGGCTGGCAACAATAAAGACAGCGGCCGCAATACCGTCCACATACTCCATGATCCCCCCGAACAGGCTGTTGAACCAGCCCCAGTTCCCGCAGCCTCCCAGCAGCAGGAGCACGAAGGGAATGATAAGAAGCACCCGAAATATCGTCAGTTTATTCGGCAGATTCATCGTACATCTCTCCTATCAGATCATATTCTGCGGCGCCGGTTACCCGAACCCGGACAAAATCTCCGGACATCAGATCCGCGTCCGTATTCAGGAAAATCAGTCCGTCGACTCCCGGGGAATCCATATAGGTCCGTCCCACATACACATCCTCATCCGCGGCCCGTCCTTCGATCATCACATCCAGGATCCGGCCCGTCATCTCTCTGCCCTTCTCGAAAGCGATCTTCTGCTGGAGCCTCATGATCTCTCCCCGCCGCTTATTCTTTGTCCTTGCGGGGATCTGCTCCAGAAACGAAGCCGCCGGGGTGTCCTCCTCCCTCGAGTAAGCGAAGACCCCGAGCCTTTCAAACCGCATTTCGGCCACAAAGTCCAAAAGGATCCGGTGGTCCTCCGGCGTCTCTCCCGGGAATCCGGAGATCAGTGTGGTCCGGATGGCAATGTCCGGGATCCTCTCCCGCAGTCTTCGGATCACCGCGCACAGGCTGTCCATGTCGGTTCTCCGTCCCATCCGTTTCAGGATACGGTCGCTGGCGTGCTGGATGGGGATGTCCAGATAGTGGCATATCTTCTCCTCCGCCGCTATTACGTCGATCAGTTCATCGGTGATCTCCTCCGGATAACAGTACTGGATCCGGATCCAGCGCAGCCCCGGTATCCGGCACAGTTCGGAGAGCAGGCGGGGAAGCCGTTTCTCCCCGTAGAGGTCCACGCCGTACAGTGTCGTCTCCTGAGCGACCAGGATCAGCTCCCGGACCCCCTGGTCCGCCAGCCGGCCGGCCTCCTCGAGAAGCTGCTCCATCGGAACGCTCCGATAGCTGCCCCGAAGGCTGGGGATGATGCAGTAGGTGCATCTCTTGTCACAGCCCTCGGCGATCTTTAAAAACGCATAATGGCCTCCCGTGGTAACAATGCGGCGCGATCCCGGAGAAAACGTTCCGTTGATATCGTCAAAGCAGAGAAGCCGTTCACCCGCGCAGGCCATACGGACCGCCTCGGCGATCTTCTCGTAGGACGCGGTCCCAAGAACCGCGTCCACCTCCGGGATCTCGTCAACGATCTCCTTGCGGTAGCGCTGCGCCAGGCATCCCGTGACGATGAGCGCGCGGCAGGGTCCCTGCTGTTTCCACTGCGCCATGGAAAGAATGGTATTCACACTCTCCTCCTTGGCGTCCCCGATAAAGCAGCAGGTATTCACCACGATCACATCTGCCTGGGATTCGTCGTCGGTGAATTCATAGCCTTCTTCCCGCAGACATCCCAGCATCCTCTCCGCATCCACCAGGTTCTTGTCGCATCCCAGGGAAACCATCAGTATCTTCGTTGTCATCTGTTCCTCATTCTGCCGCGTCGTCGGCAGTATCGTCCTCGCTGACGATCTTTACTTTCTGGTGATACAGTTCATCCACGGCAACGGACAGAGGCTTCTTGCCCGCATTCTCCGTCAGGGGCTCCTCGCCCGCGATCAGCTGCCTGGCCCTCTTGGCGGCGGCGATCACAATGGAATAGCGGCTCTGCACCACCGGCTCCTCGCCCGGCTCCACACCGCTGTTTACTGCTTCAATCAGATCATGATAAGATGGATGTAACATATGATATGTCTCCTTTCCTGTTGTTCAGAATGTTCCGGGGATCTCTCCCCCGCCCTGGATACGGTCCAGTTCCGTCCGTATATTTTCAATCAGCTTCCGGTTGTTTTCCACCCGGAGGTGCTGCGCCTGGATCAGTCTGTGGGCCTGCTCCACACATTCGTCCAGATCGTCGTTGATCAGAAGGTAGTCGTAGCTGTCGATACCTTCCGCCTCCCTGCGGGCCCGCGCAAGTCTTGCCTCGATCACCTCCGGCGATTCCGTGCCCCGTCCCACCAGGCGGGACCTCAGCTCGCCGGCACTGGGCGCGGTCACAAACAAAAGCAGCGCTTCCGGGAACTGCTCTCGGATCCGCCGGGCGCCCTGGATATCGATCTCAAGGATCACGTCGCGTCCTGCCTGCATCTGCTCCGTCACATATTCCCGCGGCGTCCCGTAATAATGATCCACATATCTGGCATACTCGATCAGCTTCCCCTCCCGGATCATCTCCTCAAACTGCTCATCCGTGAGGAAAAAATACTCTCTTCCGTGGACCTCTCCCTGCCGGGGATCTCTCGTGGTCGCCGATACCGAAAGGGCGTAATTGTCATATCTCCTGACAAGCTCCTTCATGAGCGTGCCCTTTCCCGCGCCCGAAAACCCGGACACCACCGCCAAAACTCCCTGATGCTCCATATTTTCCGCTCCGTCCTGCCCGAGGGCTCATTCTATGTTCTGGATCTGCTCACGGATCTTCTCGACCCCTGTCTTCAGTTCAATAGCCTTCCCCGCGATCTCCAGATCGCCGGATTTTGACAGAATGGTGTTCGCCTCCCGGTTCATCTCCTGGGCGATAAAGTCCAGCTTGCGTCCGACGCTTCCGCCTGCAGTCAGCTCCTGCCTGGTACTGGCGATGTGGCTCCTGAGCCGTACCGTCTCCTCGTCCACACAGATCCGGTCCGCATAAACGGTCGTCTCGGTCACGATCCGGGATTCGTCCACGCTCTTTCCCTCCAGGAGTTCTTTTACCTTTTCCGTCAGCTTTCTGCGGTATTCCTCCACCACAGACGGGGACCGGTTCTCGATGTCCTCCACCAGCCCGAGCATCTCATCCAGCTTTCCCAGCAGATCCTCCTGCAGCTGCCCGCCTTCCCGGATCCTGCTTGCCACAAATGCGTCGGCCGCTTCCTTCACCGTCTCGGAAAGGAGCTTCCACATGGATTCCTCATCCTCGGGGACCTCTTCCATGGACAGGACCTCGGGCATATGCGCCAGCATGGATACGCTGACATCGTCCCGGAGCCCGAACGTCTCCTTCATCTTTGCAAAATACCCGACATATTCGGCCGCCAGCCTCTCATTGTATTTCAGCTGAACGGTCTGGGATGTATAATCCTCATAAGTGATATAGACATCCACCTTTCCCCTCTGGATGTCGTTCTTCAGCAGATTGCGGAGCGCCGCCTCGAAATAGCCGAACTTCTTCGGCATCTTGATGCTCATGTCGAGGTACCTGTGATTGACCGACTTGATCTCCGCCGTGATCTTATAGCTGTCGGTAACCTTCTCACACCGCCCGAATCCCGTCATGCTCCTGATCATCTGGGGTCCTCTCTTTCCTCATAAGTATTTACCATTATAAGCCAAATAAAAAAACAAGTCAACTTCCAGCTGAACTTTTATTCCGCGGCGCAAAAAAACGGTCTGCCGCCCCGGTTTTGCCGGCCGTCTCCGGGACTGCCGCTTGCGCCGTCGTTTTTTCATTGTCCTCGGCACCATCTTGTGATACAATATCCGCAGGCGGCCGCGCCGGATGCGGCGCGGCTGCCTGGTATGATCATTCAGACAGGAGGCTTCTATGGCACTTGACGGAATCGTAATCGCAAATCTGACCAGAGATTTAAAAGAGCGGCTGGAGGGGGCAAAAATTGCCAAGATTGCCCAGCCGGAAAAGGACGAGCTCCTGTTTACCGTGAAAAATTTCAGAGAAACGTGCCGGGTGCTCATGTCCGCCAGCGCCAGCCTTCCGCTTATCTATTTTACGGAGAGCAACAAGCCCGGCCCGCTGACGGCGCCCAATTTCTGTATGCTCCTGCGCAAGCACATCGGCAGCGGCCGCATCGTGAGCGTAACGCAGCCCGGCCTGGAGCGGATCATCGAATTCGGGATCGAGCACCTCGACGAAATGGGCGATCTGTGCCGGAAAAGGCTGATCGTAGAGCTGATGGGCAAGCACAGCAATATCATCTTCTGCCGGGAAGACGGCATAATCCTGGACAGCATCAAGCACGTTTCCGCCCAGGTCAGCTCCGTGCGCGAAGTCCTTCCCGGCCGGGAATACTTCATTCCCCGGACTGTTGAAAAGGCGGATCCTCTGTCCGTGACCGAGGAGGAATTCATCCGCCGCATAAGCGCCTCTCCCCTTCCTCTTCAGAAGGCCCTCTATACGGGCCTGACCGGCATAGGTCCTGTCGTAGCCCTGGAGCTGTGCCACCTGGCATCCATTGACGACGACCGTTCCGCCAATGAACTGACACCCGCGGAAATGACCCATCTGTACCGCAGGCTGAACCTGGTAACGGACGATGTGAAGGCCGGAAGGTTCACGCCCAACATCGTCTTCCGAAACGATCAGCCCGTGGAATTTGCTTCCATACCGCTGACCTGCTACGGGTGCAGGTACGATCATGACGCCGCCGGCAATCCGCTTCCGGGCACGAACGCCGATGAAGATGCCGGATCCGCTTCCGCTGACGGATACCACGCCCGGGTCTTCGGATCCGTGAGCCTTTTGCTGGAAAACTACTATTCCTCCCGCGACGCCCTCGTCCGCATCCGCCAGAAATCCACGGATCTCCGCAAAATCGTGCAGACTGCCCTGGAGCGGGCCTGCAAAAAACTGGATCTGCAGGAAAAGCAGCTCCGCGACACCGAAAAACGCGATCAGTACAGGGTTTACGGGGAGCTTCTGAATGCCTACGGCTACGGGCTTTCCGGAGGGGAAAAGGAGCTCCGCTGCGTAAACTATTATACGGGCGGGGAGATCCGGATCCCGCTGGATCCGCAGCTTTCGGCCGGTGAAAATTCCCGGAGATATTTTGACAAATACAACAAAATGAAGCGTACTTTCGAGGCCCTCACGCAGCAGACGCTTTCCACCCGCCGGGAGATCGAACACCTGGAATCCATCGCCGCTTCCCTGGAGATCGCGCTGAAAGAGGAGGATCTGGCACCGATCAAGGAGGAGCTGACCGAGTTCGGCTATATCCGGCGCCATGGCGCGCCCGGCAGGAAAGCGAAGATCACCAGCCGGCCTTTCCACTATCTCTCCTCCGACGGGTTCCACATTTACGTGGGAAAGAACAACTACCAGAATGAGGAGCTGACCTTCGGGCTGGCCTCCGGAAACGACTGGTGGTTTCACGCGAAAGGCATCCCCGGCTCGCACGTCATCGTCAAAACAGAAGGGAAGGAGCTTCCCGACCGTGTTTTTGAAGAGGCCGGGGCACTGGCCGCCTATTACTCCAGGGGAAGGGAGAACGAAAAGGTAGAGATCGACTATATCCAGAAAAAACACATCCGCAAGGTACCGGGGGCCGCGCCCGGCTTCGTCATCTACCATACAAACTATTCCCTGATGGCGGCGCCGAATGTGTCTCTGCAGGAAATAAAATAAGAGAAAGAAAAGCGGCACAGAAAGCATTCTGCCCTCTGTGCCGTTGTTTGCCTTTGCTGACGCCTGTCGGCTGTATTTGACCGCCGTGTTCCGATTGCTGCCCGATGCTGCGGCGCTGTTAACGGGCTGCCGATCGGCAGAGAATCCGGTCTTCTCAGCGGATCTCGAATCCCTCTACCCCGGACTCGATATAGACGTCAATCTCATCTTCCGTGACATCTCCGCCGACCGGGATGAACTGGTCCATATCCACATCCTTGTCCCAGCCCTCGGTCCTTACGATAAAGCCCAGGGACGTCACATCGGGAGTCACCGTGTATTCCAGATATACGCCGAAATCATCGGTTCCGGTAAACGCGTTGTCCGTACCGTCTCCGGTTCCCCACAGCCATACGCTCCAGGGCTCGTAGTCGCCGTCTTCCCTGTGATAATGGATGCGGACCAGAAGATCCTTTTCACGCTGCGTCACTTCCTCTGCCTCCTCCTCGGGGGCCGGTTCCGGAAATACCACTTCATATTCATTTCCCTTGGTAAACTCAACGATCTGGTGCAGATAAGCGATGGCCGTTCTCAGCCTGCTGTACGCCGCTAGGCGCTCCTCGTCGCTGATCCCGTCGGCGTCCACATACTTGTACTCCTCATACGCCCGCTTCAGGTCCTGATACTGGTTGTAGGAGCTGAACTCATAGTAAATGCCCAGAACCGTTCTTACATTGGCCAGAACCGACCGCAGGGTGCCGCCTGTCACCTCCACATCCGGATACAGGAATATTTCTTCTTCCTCCTGCTCGTTCAGGGATGTCTCTCCGTCAATGATGTAGGAATATGCCGGATAGATCTTTTTGCCGCAGAGATTGACTCCGTTGAAGATCTTCGCATTTTCAAATACCTGAACGTAATATCCCTGGGAGAGGTTCTCGTCGAACGCATAGTCAAGAGCGCCGTCCGTCACATGAGTCGGATTGCCCACCGAGGGATTGTGGATCATGGCGCAGGAGGCGCCGTCATTGTCGGTATAGTTGTAGCCGAGTTCAAACGCCTCATGCGAATGCCCGGAGATCCACACGATGTCGGGATACTCCTCAAGCAGGGAGATAAACCTCTTCGCGGAAGGAAGCTCCTTGTCAACCGATCCGCCGTAATACGGCGTCTCCAGGTCGTCGCCCGGGCCGTATCCGTTTATCAGGGCGTGCTGCACGACAAAAATGTTCTTTCCGTTCCCGTAATTCTCTTTCAGAAGATTTTCCACCCAGTCAAGCTGTTCGTCCGTAAACTCATCGTACTGGGCCGGACGGTACCCGGCTTCAAGCGCCATAAAGATAAACAGATCGCCGGTCTTCGGCTCGGTAATGCTGTAATACGGCTTGGCCGCGGTGAGCGTCTCCATGGTGCTGTCGAGGCCGCTTCCGGTAACAAATGCCTGAAGCTCCTCCGCCACCACGCCGTCCTGGCGGACCTCATGGTTGCCTCCGGACTCATAGATCGGGTTGCAGTAATCGGACTGCGAAAGGATCAGCTGATAGGCTTTCCATTCCTTATCCAGGTTGTCAAAGCTGGCGTTGGTCACCTGGTCGCCGGAAGAAACAATGAAATCCACATCCATTTCCCTGGCATACTCCAGTGCCTTCGCCCAATGTTCCTCTGAATACTCCCACCAGAAAGCGGGAGTCTCGCCGAAGTGCTCCTCATCAATATGAATGTCCGAGAAGGAGTTGAACGTATAGAGCGCGTCAAAGCTGCCGTACCCCAGGCGCTTTTCCTCCGGAATGTCACAGGCCGCGGCCGCCTCGGCCACTGTCGGATACTCGTTCTCCGATCCTGCGACCGCGATCACCTTGGTGGCGTCAGGAGGGATCACCGTGTGGTAATCAAACGTAAACTCGGCCGCCTTTCCGGCCTCTGCTTCCAGAGATGCGATCTCATAGAAGCCGTAAAGGGCCGATTCATCGTCGCTCCAGTACAGGCTGTATGTGCCGGACTCCGCCGGGACCAGGGAAACGGTTCCCTCCGCGTACCCCGCTCTGTCCGCCTGCTTTCCGGAAAAGGTGTATGTAAGTGCGGCCTCCGCAGGCTCCGCCTGCGCTTCTGTTTCCTCCTGTGTCTCTTCGGGGGCGGCCGTCGTCTCCGGCGCGGCTGTCGTCTCCGGCGCGTTTGTCGTCTCTTCCTTCACGCTTTCCTCCGTCTCCGCACTTGTCGATGATACCGGCGTACCCTGGCAGGCCGTCAATGTCAGCGCCAGCGCGGCAGCGCACGACAGAACGGCAAGCGCTCTTGTTTTCCTGTACATAATGCCTTCTCCTTTCGCTTTATGAACTGTGTACAAGTTACCCTCAATACTTATTCATTATATCATTATTTTTAACAAAAATCTATATTAAATTTAGCGTTTCCCCGTGATTTTTTGTATTATATCGCCCAATCAATGTTTATTTTTTGTAAATTTCGACCATATGATCAAACAGCTTCCCCGGGACGCAGACAAACGATCCTTTCCCCGTCACGCAGCCACAATTCCATGCCGCTCAGATTGACCGCCCCGCCTTCGGTCCGTTTCAGGCCGTTCATTGCCTTCAGATAGCGGATCAGCTGGATCGTCGTCATCGGGAGCACATCCGGATCTTCCTTTACCCTGCGGAAAATATCCTCCATCTGTTCCCACATTCCTTCTGCATCCAGGTCATATGTATGTCCCACGATCTGGCAGACGGCCAGCTCCTCGTCCGTTTCAAAAAAGCCGTCCACATATGCCGCAAAATTCGGCGAAAGATGAAAGATCCCGGCCTTCCATCCGAAATAATCCGTTCCGGGAGTATAATTCCCGCTCTCCTCCGAGATTCTGGCATACTCAAATCCGCAGGCGGCCGCACATTCCCGGATCTGGTCACTGTAATAGTCGAACGGAACCGCAAACCCCGGTATCTCCCGTCCAAACAGCTCCGAAAGCGCTTTCCGGTCGTCCGCCATCTCCCGCATGATCGCTTCCTTCGGCATTCCCTCCAGGTACGGGTGGGAAAACGTGTGGCTCGCGACCTCGTGGCCGGCGTACAGGGTCCGGGCGGCGCTCTCCGGGAGCCGCCGCACCTTCATCCCGCTCTCATGTGTCCATTCAAACTCCTCCTGCATCAGTCCCGCGTTCAGGTTGAAGGTTCCGCGGAGCCCGTACTTTTCCAGCAGCCCGACGAAACGGATGTCCTGAAGCACACCGTCGTCATAGGTGACCGAAAATGCCTTTTTCTTTCCCCCCGGATAACATTTTTTCAGCATGATTGTTCTTCTCCTCCCAGCTTTGGCTCTTCGGCCCCGCGGCCTGCCATATATGCCTTCAGATAAGCTCCCGTTTTGCTCCTTTCGCATCCGCAGATCTCCTCCGGCGTGCCCGCCGCTACGATCTCGCCGCCGCGCGAGCCGCCGTCCGGCCCCATATCGACAATATAATCCGCGTTGCGTATCACGTCCAGATCATGTTCGATGACCACGACGGTCGCGCCGTTCCGGATCAGCCGCTCGAACACATGGAGCAGGGTTTCCACATCGAGAGGATGCAGCCCGATGGTCGGCTCGTCAAATACAAATACCGTGTCTTCCTGTCCCTTTCCCATCTCGCTGGCAAGCTTCAGCCGCTGCGCCTCTCCTCCGGAAAGGCTCGGCGTTTCCTCTCCCAGCGTCAGATATCCCAGGCCCAGCTCCTTTAACACGTTCAGCCTCCTCGCGACAAGAGGAAGGTCGGCGCAGGCGCCGAGGGCCTCCTCCACGCTCATATCCATGAGCTCCGGAAGGGTCTTTGCCTCCCCTCCGTGTTTCGGAGCACGGCGGACCAGTCCCGCCTCCTTCGCATAGCGGGAGCCGCCGCATTCCGGACAGGGGATCTGGACGTCGGGCAAAAACTGGACGTCCAGATTGATTGTACCCGTCCCGTCGCAGACCGGGCAGCGCAGCTTACCCGTATTGTATGAAAAGTCGCCCGCCCGGTATCCTCTCTTCCTTGCGTCCTCCGTTTTCGCGTACACCTTGCGAAGCTCATCGTGGACATCGGCATAGGTGGCGACTGTGGAACGCACATTGAGCCCGATCGGGGTCGCGTCGATCAGCCTGACCTGGGTGATCCCGTCCGCCGATACCGATTTCACATGATCCGGAAGCTTCTCCCCGCGGACGGACGCCTCCAGAGCCGGAACAAGGCTTTCCAGAATCATCGTCGTTTTTCCGGATCCGGAGACGCCGGTTACCGCGATCAGCCGCCCTTTGGGCAGATCCACCTCCAGCGGTTTCACCGTATGGATCGCGGAGGTGGACAGATGGATGGTTCCATCGGAAAACATCTGATCCGGCGCATGGCGTTTTCCGGCACGGATGACCCTTTTTCCCGTCAGAAAACCGCCGATCCGCGAACGGGGATCGTTCTCCACATCCTTTCGCGTCCCCTGCGCGATAATGCTCCCGCCGCCCGCTCCGGCCTCCGGGCCGAGCTCGATCAGCCAGTCCGCTTCCGCGAGCACCTGGGTGTCATGGTCTACCAGCACGACGGAATTCCCGTCGGCGACCAGGTCGCACATCACGCCGGAAAGTCCTTCCAGGTTGGACGGATGAAGGCCGATGGATGGCTCGTCAAGAACATACAGGACTCCAGTCGTGCGGTTTCTCACCGCGCGGGCCAGCTGCATCCGCTGCCGCTCTCCCGTGGAAAGCGTAGATGCGGCGCGGTCCAGCGTAAGGTAGGAAAGCCCCAGATCCGTCAGGCGCTTCGCCGCGTCCAGAAAAGATTCGCAGATGCTTTCCGCCATCGGGCGCATTTCTTCCGGAAGCGAGGCAGGAACCCCGTATGCGAGTTTTGTAACAAATGGCTTGAAACCGTACTTTTCGATAATATGGCGGTTTTGAGCCATTTTCTATTGTCTGAAATACTGTAATTATTCTCATAAAACCAGTAAAATTATGTTGTATTATACACTTATGCAACACGAAATGCAACACGAAAAAGGCCCGAGAGAAGAACTCCCGGGCCTCATCCATCATATCACATACCTGTTATTTGCCTTGTCCCATTCAGCGATTTTCAGCGCCCCCTGGTCATCAGTAACCATGCACTTGCCCTCATCAATCCCCGGCGCGTCGCAGAGGTAATACATTTTCCCATCTGGAGCGATCTGCGCCCCGGTCAGCATATACCCATTATTGTCAAACAGATACCATCCAGACGTACCTCCGGTTGCTTCTTTCAGATAGGCAAACTCGCCGGCAGGATATGTACCGTCCGCATACTGATACCACCAGTGTTTACCGTCGGCCGCCTGTTTCCATCCTTCCTTCTTCGACTCGGGCTGTAGTTCATAGTCTATGTAGCAAAAGCCCTTTACTGACGGATCATTCCATTCTCTCTGTTTAATGACAACCTGACCGCCATTTCTTTCAGACAGATTAGATGATGTATTTCCCTCGGCGCAGTCCCAATACCTCTTGCCATTCTTCTCGTAGATCTTTACAACACGACCGGCATGGGAAAATGTAAATATCGCGACTGCACCTAATCTAAGCTCCTTCCCTGTCTTACCGTCAGCATTAAAAGCATTATATGTGGAAAAACAGTTATAGCCCACGTAGGTCTTTTTTGTCATATGCCAATGTTCCAATGCTTTCTCCACGCCAAATTCCTGCATTTCCAGCCAGAATTGATAAGTACAGCACCACGGTTGCCCCTGGCACCCCACCAGTCCGGCATTGTTTACATCTCTGGAGTATTTTGTGTAGTTGTTGTCACCCTTATTAGTGCTCTTAGAGTCAAGGTTAGAATTTGAAGCCTTTTCAATATATCCCTGTTCCGCATATGCGCGGGCGATCAATCCTTGTAACGTTCCCATAATCTTTGCCTCCAAATCAAAAAGGGGCAAGCCGAAGCCTGCCCTGTCAATACTAGCCATTCCGCTCTTACCCTGTGGACGGGAGATAGCCGGATCACCGCCTCTCTACTTGCCCATAATTTCCTGCTTTTGTTTCTCAGTAATCCATCCCTTGGTGACTGCATTTTCTAACCCTTTCTCATCCAGTTTCCCGGACTGATACAATCTTTTCAGCGTGTTATACATAGTTACACCTCCAAACTCTCCATAATAAGCATATCCACGGTTTCCTGCAAATCATCTACTTGTTTGCGCATATCTGCCTTTTTCAACACGGCGATCATGACTGTTCCGGTTACATCATGGTTCAGATAGATGGTATCGCCATTCTCGTCTGTGCCGTCCTCAATCTGCTCAATACCGATGATGTAGTCCTTCTTTTTCATAAGGCTGTCCAGATAGACATATCCGGAACGTGCCTCCATAACCTCGCCAGACGTATCCAAAACTTCAATTCTGGAGCAACCTGTCACATCAGCTTCGACTTGTTCATAAGTTTTTTCGCCCGAAAGAAATGTTAACCGAGCTTTTTCCTCGTCGAAAGATACACCGTTGACCACTAGGTCATATACGGATCCTTCCCCAAATTTTACTTTTTCCATTTAAAACTCCTTTCTGCCGAATAAACGGCCATGTTTTTATGCGTGCTTTTATAATGAAAGGCCGGGAATTCCGACCTAGAATTTTCGTATTTATATGCAAAATGGTGTTGCGCAATATTCGTTATATGTCCTCAAAGCAGCGAGATCAATTATGGAAACAATTTAACTCAAGATCACCTCGATACATTGCCGGCGGGATTGCATTGGATTAACGGGTATTCCGGTAATACACCCAACCCTCCATTTGAAAAAGATCATTATGTGGTTATAGCAACTGGGGGAACAACATATTCTCATAATCAAATTGCCATTAGTGTCCGTGGTTGCGAAATTAAAATCCGTCATCGTGATAATCGAAGTGCTGCCTGGGGAGAATGGAAAAGTAATTTACAATAATAAATGCTGTCATGATAAATAATTTATAAATTTTATTGATTAAATTCCACCATTTCTCCCGTGATTTTTCTCCAACCATTAGTATCACCTAGGGAGCGCACAAATATATGGTCTTGGGCATGAGGGGTGTATATTTGAATGGTTGTCCAGCGAGCCCAATTACTAGACCAATTAGAGCTACAAATAGTTAATAATACTCCATATGGATAAGCGTCTTTGGGGGATCCAGTTGGCAGAGATGTAGTACTAATTGTTGACACAATTATTTTGTTGTTGGTACCCGTGCCAACAATACTATCCCAATTTGATGGATTGATATTAAAACTCATCTCGCTGCTTTGTAGACTTGCATAAAATACATATCTTTGCATGATTATAAAATCTTCTTTTCTTTAAAACAGCGAGGGCTTGGCCAAAGGCGAGTTTGGTGGAGATATTCAAACTCTTATGACAGCCGGAGTGTATCGGATAACAAACACTGCCACAAACACTCCGGATGAGCTTATTCAAAAGGAAGGTTATTTGCTTGTATTTTCGGCCATTTCAACGAGAGTTGTAATCCATCTATTCTTTCCGAGAAGTGTAAATTCAAAAGATAAAATATATTTCCGCAATTATTGGTATAGTGCGTGGAGCACTAATTGGGGAAGGATTGATTACATAACATAAGGGGACGCAGCATTAAAATGGCCATTTATAAGGCCAATATATTATGCTAGTTGAACAATAGCGGAATAATTTAAGTAGGCATTACCCTATAAAATGCGACAATAACCCCAGTGGACGGCAACGGTTTATATCCACCTTCTTGTTGCCCATATATTCTGGCTCTCCAGGTATTCCCACTATTGATAACAAGTTGGTCAATATAAGCATACTGTGGAGATATTACAGTGGCCCCTAAAACGGCCCTTGTATTTGATACATTCATTGCAGTACCAGAATCATCTCTCAATGTAATAATTCCATTTTCATCTGTATTAGTAGTACAGAATGTTAATCTGGTATCGCTGTTTGTCATACTTCTTTAATTTTCCAAACGTTATATTTATGCACAGATGAAGTAAATAATCTATGTACCACAAAAAGGCCACCTAAAAAGCCGGCCTAAAAATATTCATTTTGTATCTTTACTAGCTTTACGCTGCAAATCTCCTATGCGCCTGTGCAACCGCAGAGACGCTTGTTTTAGCATATATTCTGGTTGTTTCTAACTTCTTGTGTCCTAACAGTGTAGATACCTCGTCGATTTTTGCACCATGCTCCAACATATCGGTCGCAAAAGTATGCCGTAGCAAGTGCGGGAACAACCTTCTGCCTATTCCAGACCGTTCTCCTATAGACCGTATTATCTTTTCGATTGCGCTTTTTTTGAGCCGATCATGCGGATCTCGTTCAGACACAAACAGTGCTTCGTTGCAATCGTCGCGTGTGTCCATGTACCGCTCGATTGCTAAAAGTGATTTGGCATTAAAAAAAACAAACCGTTCCTGATTGCCCTTGCCGGTGACTACTGCCGACCTGTTCTGTTGGTCAATGTCTGTCCAGTTCAAGCCCACGATTTCGCTTACTCGGCACCCAGTAGAGTACAAGACTTCAAATATCGCCTTTTCTCGTGGTGTCTGACAAGCATTTCGCACCCGCTCCAATTCGATGTCATTAAGAGGCTTTCTTACTTCGGCCTTATACTTAATCGGATCAACGGATTTCATGGGGTTCTTCGGTATTTTACCCGTATCATGCATATACGAGAAGAACGACGTAAGCACTCTCCGTTTTCCGTCCAGAGTGCGGTTACTCGCTCCCCGTCCCCCGCAAAAAGCAAGGTAGGCCAAAACGTCCGCATCTGTTACGGTCTTAATGTCCTTATTCAGCCATCGGCAAAAGTCCAGTAAAAGTTCCTGATACCGCTTTAGTGTCCCGTCGGAGCATCCCTTCATTTTCTTTCGCACAAAAAATTCTTTAACTTCCGGCTGGAATGGGGATTGATAAACTAAAGGTAGTGTTTCTTCTTTCTCGATCTTATAGCCACGCATAGCCTTTGCGATGGCCAGATCGATAATCATTAGTTGCTGTGGCGTGAATTCGCCTTGCAGATCCAGCATGATTTTGTTCCTGATTTCGTTTACCATGATTTAGTCTCCTTTTCTTCTTTTTGTTGCACACCGAAAAGGAATCTGGTATAATAGTACCGATTCCGGGTGCGCCTGGGATTTAGAGCGGATGTATTTGCTGTGGAGGCGTGACATCCGCTCTTTCATTTTAGAAGAAACAGTCAACTCTTGTCAACAGTATGTTTTGAATCTAGTACGCTAAACAGCGACGAAGTGATTAAACGTGTGTATGTCTCTTCTGAGTTTATAAATGGGGCTGATGGTACAGCAGGATTTACTGTATACACTTATAAAAAAATCATGTTCATCGGATTTGATATTACATTCACGTCAATAGGGAACACCTTTGCAAAAATATCAATATCTGGCCTCCCATCAATAACAGATGGTAGAGGCACTGCGTCTGATGCAAATGGAAAAGCCGTTTGGATAGGAATTGATACCTCTGGCAATTTTAATATTTGGGTTAGTGCCGAACCAAGAAGATATACTGGTTATTATTTTGCTTTACTCAGATAAACTTTAATTACAATTCCAAATTACCCTTTGCCGACCGCATTGAAATTTTTTGTCGCTTGTATAGAATTTTATTTCTCCTAATGTGGTTATTGAAATTTGGGCTACGATACCAGAAGCAGAAATCAACGTCTGGCGTAAGGTATCTCTTGGGTAGAAGTCAGTATTACTAATTATTCCGACGTTTGTAAAATTATTTGTGAAATCGTCCGTTAAATCTTTTAAGTTCATATCAAGCTGTAGTAACACGATTTTACCGATTTTAATGATATACGAGTATTGAGGCGTCTCTACATACTCATTGAATACCAGCGTTCCCAGTGTCTCGCTGTTTAGCGTACTAATGGCCGTCTCATTCGCATTGATTTTAGTGACCAAACTGTTGATAAACGCACTTGTCGGAACCTTGTTTTTATCGTTTACGTCCTCGTTAGACATCATTGCCTTGGTGACATAATCCGCCAACGTTTCTGTTAATTTGGAGTTGGTCACAAGCTCTTTTACAATTCGGTCTGCAATCGCATCAAGGAGTTTCTGGGTCGTGATGCTTTCTTCTTCCGGCAAAAGTTCGCTAGTGTCTGTCGCCGGAATCTGACTGGCCGTAGCAATCAGCGAAAGCGTACCGTCATTTACTGCAATGGTGCTCTCGTCAGCCCTTACAATACCTTCGGCCTCTACGGTTGCCTTGGGGATACTGATGGTTCCATCTTCGTCCACCTTCACGGTCACATCATCGGGTTTGCCTACTCCCAGAACTCCGGGAGCCATAACAACCGCCCCTGTTGCCGCCTGCGCTTCATCACGGGCAAGTTCAGCCGCCTCCTTCGCCACCTCTGCCTGTTCCTTGTAATACTTGCTGTTATCAGTGTCACTATCCGGCACGGATTCATCACCGACCGCCCATCGTTTAGAGTCCTTGGAATATTGCAGAGAATCCGCCGCCGCCGATTCCGCATCATTCTTGAACTGCTGGACGTCTTCTCTCCAATCAGGGTCAAGGTGTTCTGCCTTAATACTGCCGGCTTTCACGATAGCCGTAATGTCCCACGGCCCTTGCCCAGACTTCGTAAAATCTATCGTATCAGAATCCGTAAAATCATATGCCTTGATTAACTCAGCCACATTGACCGTGTATTTTTCTCCGTCATCTGTGGTCATAGTAAGGATTCCATCCTCAGACAGTTCAAACTTCGCCGGAATCTTCTCCAGATTCAAGTCCCAGTCATGTGTAGTTCCGCCCAGCTCAGTCGCCTGAATCTTCCCGGTCTTGGTATCAATGGTCAGGCTTTTCAGCATCCCGTTGGCAACATCCACATTCAACTTTGACGTGTCAAACTCAACAAGTTGATTATCGACATCGTTAAGCATCTGATCCATTTTATTCAGGTTCGTTGCTCCCAACGCCGTCGCTGTCGATGGACGGTTTTTCCAGTTAATTCTTGCATATTTTTTTCTATTCCACGGCATCGTCGTCTTCCTCCTCTTTCTTCTTTTCAAAAACCTCTCCTGGAGTCCCGGAATCCAATATGTTTCCCAGTTCCGCAACAAGACGGGCCTGATTTACGCCCAAAATATGTAGGTCGTTCAAAATTTGACCTGCACGCAACATCTTGTCGTATTCGTATGTAACTACTTTCATTTCTGCTCCACGCTCCTCTCATATTCATAACGCATTGCTTGACGTATCCGATGCTCTGTATATTTTCTGGTTTCATCCAAACAGGGATCGGTACTACACTTTTTCAGCCGCGTGCATTGGGGCAATAATACGCACTCACGACACTGTGGAAGCACCAGATGTTCTTGCCACGAATTCAGCATATCCATATCATATGTGTCTCCGTATATGCTCCCAACTAACTCATCGTCGCTATGGTGTTCGCAGACGCTTATGTTTCCTTCCGGCATGATAACCACGCTTTTGTGATTATCAGCCATACAATTTGTCGATCTCATCTGCTTCAAGTCATATCGCCCGGTTAGTCCCTTCGATACCAGATAATCCTGCAACCTAATATACCGGTCGTATACATATTTTCTTTCTTCATCAGTTAATGCCAGCGGCGGGTTTCCTTCTCCCTCAAACAGGGGCCACGCATAGACAGTCAATCCACGACCAGAAAACTTCGCATAAAGAATGTCCACAAGTGTTTCCATATCATCCGCATTATCTTTTGATAGGTTTAATCGGATGTTCACTTTAATCCCGGCGGTTAGGAGCCGATTGATATTATCCATTACTCGCTTGTACCCATTCACATCGGGATACACATAATCTTTTGTTTCGTTGTATCGTTTCTCTGTCCCATCAAGTGTGATCTGTACATTATTCAACTTCCAGATGTTACACATAACTTCTACATTCACCTGGTCAAATAAATAGCCGTTACTTACCATCGTACTTTTGAATGGGATTTCATGTGTTGCAAGTCTATGGGAGATTATTGTAATAACCTCTGAATTAACCAGCGGCTCGCCGCCAAACCATGAAAGCGTCACACTAGACATGGCCGTTTTCCTGATATACGTTGCCACATCTATAGCGGTCTTAGCACTCAT
The DNA here is from genome assembly GCA_947630085.1 of uncultured Lachnospiraceae bacterium. GTDB lineage: Bacteria > Bacillota > Clostridia > Lachnospirales > Lachnospiraceae > UBA3402. The sequence continues at coordinate 8,127 of CANRGP010000012.1, read as the reverse complement.
GCTCCGCTTCTTTCGCCCATACTCATAACAATATGGACACCGCGCATTGCAGTTTGTTGTGGTCAGGATCGTGTATCTGTCAAACTTATCAAAACTTTTCCTCCGGGTTGCATTCCTATAAATATGCTTCATGGTGTCGCACAGAGATGTTTCATCAATTCCTTCTTCGACCAGATACCAGTGCCGCACCAGATAACGGTAATTATGGCAGTCACCGTACCAATTTGCCAAAAAGAGATAATGGTATTCCTCATCCGTCATCAGGAGCATTTCTCTGGTCATGGTATGATAGACTAAATATCCATCAGTAACCTTTTCCTCGATACAAAAACGGCTAGGTTTATAGGTTTTATCTGGATAACATTCCTGATGTCCCAGAGTCCTATAAACCATGCCGCCATACTTTATAATCTGTTGCATTTTCCTCCCATCAGCCTCCCGGAGCCTGTGTACAGATGTGACTCGGGCAGCTGCTATGCGATCCGCACTCTGAGCATGGTGAATCAGAGCAAACCGTATCGCTGGGACAATCGTCCGAGCATCCGCCCTCTTTAATATAATCAAGTATGTTTTTCCCGTTTAAAAATAAACTACCGTTAATTTCTACCCTTCCATTTCTTCTTACCAGAAGGATTGCTTCTCCGGTGCTGCTCAATTTCCACCCGGCCCACAAAAGCAATTTATCGCCGGATATGTTTCCTGTAGACATTCCTGTGGCCTCATCAGATGACTGGAAGATGTTTCGACCATACCCATCGTTTACACCAAAGTCCCCTATAGTAACTTCGCCGCTTGTCGCGGCAAACGGGATATCATTTCCGCCGTAAATATTGGTTCCCGAAATGCTTCCCCCGGTTACGGTGGTTCCACTAATTTCCGATCCCTCAATTTTTCCAGAAAATGATGCATCTGTCGCTTTTAGCTTTGTGCAAGTTATTGTTCCATCACTTGCCATCGAAGAATTTGTGGAATTCCACGTAAAATGATCCCCGGAAATTTTTGTGTTTCCGGACGAATCAACGGTAAATACATCTCCAATGTTAATAGTTCCACCAGTAACCCTTCCGGAAAACGTAGCATTCCCTGAGGAATCAAGCTTAAAATTTGTGCTCTCAACTACCAGTCGATTGCTTTTGATTGTCACCTGTCCGGATTCCGCAGAAATTTCAGATGATACTGTTCCCTTACTAACTTTAAGGGATATCGCTTCGTCTGTCTGCGTAAAGCGCGTGTTGGTATCTTTTTTGAAATTTGACACATCCGTTATAATACCGTCTGCTTTCAGGCTAATTGCGGCTTCAGCTTCCGATGCCCTGGTAACTTCGGCCGAAATCTGTTCAGCTGTCACCTTGAATTGGGACTCCGTTTCTTCTTTTAAGTTTGTCACCCGCGCAGAAACTTCTTCCACGTTAACAATAACAGTAGCCGTTTTTCCTTCAAGCTGAATAATCTTTTTGTTAAGGCCAAAATTTTCTTCCCGCTGTATTGATCCAGTGGATTCAATCGTGTCAAACATCGCTTGAGCACCTTTAGTAGTGCGCTTCATAACAAATGTTTCCACTAAATCATCGCGGGTTTGCGCTCGTATAGCATCACCAACCTCAAGCCACGGCATGGCGTAACATTCTATTTTAGACGGTTTATACGTTTTTCCATATATATATGGTAGTAATGCTTGCGCAATATTTAATAGTTCAGATGCGGACTTTCCATATACCAAAAAATTACCTTCAATAACATATGGATTGGATCCTTCGCCTACACTGGCACCGACATCCCCCTCCTCTTGCCGTATTGTTAATCCGGTGATCCCCTCCACAAGGTAGTCCTCATATTGGAGATCCTTGTAATAGTCAATGTGTTCTATCGGCTGGCCATCTCCCCCGAATTCCGATGGATACAATGTTTCTTCCGGAAATAGATTTTCGGCAGGATAAAGGCCGGTTTGCTGGAGCATGACGTATACAAGCTGCCCGGTCTTGTCGATATGCCCGAAGCACCCGTTGATCTGGCAAATGGCCTGCAATACGTCCCGACCGGAAATTTGCTCCGGCTCAATGGTCTTGCTTATTTGCATCTCATCAAACGGCAATGTCTGGTTGCCCTGTGGCACACCGATATAATCACACAAGGAATCCCGGAACTGCTTGATAGTCATAGGGAAAACCAGTTCGTTGTACCATCCGGCCACGTCTATGTCGAATTTCCTCATGCGATCATAGGCCGTGATTTTCCGCTTTCTCCGGTCCGCCTGTCGCACAAAGGATTCTACGGTGTAAATCCCGAACGCCATCTCATAACCGCCGACCTCAACCGTAGCCGAAAACTCTTTTCCGGTCACATCTTCAATTACATCCGCTACAATTATTTCAAACGCAGCAGACTCGCAGGAGCCAAATTCCATGTCTTCCGATGATGATAAGCTTTCCGTGAGATTCAGCGATTCCGTTACAATGCGATTGTTTTCAATGAGCAGCCACGGATCTCCCTCGTGTTCTTCCGGGTATAATTCCTCGGCCGGCCATAATGTCTCATACGGATATAAGGGATCCACATCATCATCATAAAATTTAAGCCTTAACTTCACGGCCGTATCAGATGATAGATTGTCTCGCCGGTATATATCTTTTATCTCTTCAGGGATTTTTAGCATTATCGCACCTCCCCGTACTCAATCAACGCCACCCGGATCGGATTGTAAAGCACGTCACCGATTTTCCGATACACTATGTACGGCTCAAATGTGATGTCGGGAATATACATCTTTCCTGTCTGATATTTATTTGTTTCGTCATTCCAATACTCCACAGATACTTCGGTTCGTGTTGGAAATGCAGCCTGGATTTTGATTTTGTCAGACAGCCGCACTGGCTTAATGTCAAACTCGATTTTTGTGGCTTTTGCAGGCAGGACATTTCGGTGGAAAATTCCCTCATTGTCCGTGTAATCGTCAATGTCTGTCTGCTGATCCGGCGTGGCCTTATAACTTCCGGCATGGATATACGGCGTCATGTCAAATCCGTTAATCTTTAGCAGCCATCCTTCAAACCCATACAATAGCGACCATCTCCATTCTTTTCGAGGTTAGCGGCCGGCATCCTCATTTTTCCGGCCGGATTTATGGCATAAAAAGAACGCCCTACCATGTGGTAAGACGTTCTTATGCTTTGGTTTTTATTTTTCAGCGTTATTCAAACGAATTTCTTCTGCAAGGAAGAATAAAAAGTTTTAAATAGCAAATCCGCTAATCCTCATATTTACGTTTCCTTTCTCTTTCATTCGTAGCAAAATGGTAACAGGCTATACTAATCACAATTTCTAAAGCCGTTGTCACACCAATAGAAATAAAATTGCCTTTAAATCTTTTTGAAAGATTACAATCCATTCTGTATATTGCCATATCACTTAGTGCGCTCCCCAAATTGTCCCAATTTGTAGTTGTGCCTCCATATTCGACCATCATTTCAGAATATCTTTCAATGGCCTTATTCGTAAATGCGCCCATTGATCTTCCTATGTCAGAAAGATCCCAAACATATAATATTGTGACCAATAGCCAAATAGCAAAACAAATTACCCTTTTACGCATAAGTATTTTCCTCCTTATCATTAGTGTTTCTTTCATCATACCACAAATAAGCATGGATGAAAAGTCTGGAATCAGATTATTTCTCCGGCCAGTTTCAGCGCCTCTTTTGCTTTTGCTATAAACTTATTATTTGTAATATACCCTAATTTCCTTATAGTGATCTAAGGCATTATGCACTTTGTAATATGCCGATTGATTTCAATTTTCTGCATATTCTTATTTCCTTAACACATTTTTGTGCAGGGCGGCATATTTCAGCCGCCCTAAATTAGTCTACTCCAGCCAACCCTATCCTGTTCGTGCGCTTGTAAAACACGCTTTGCGCCCTTCGGTTTGCTTCAAAAACCTCATTGTCGCCCACAATAAGCTGTTTGTTTTCGATGGCCGCGATAATCGCATCCAGTCGCTCGTTTCTCTGTCGTTCTTCAAATGCAAGCTCCGCCATCTTTGCATCCATTTCCATCTGTACACTGTTTTGGAATTTGCTTATATCGGGGGATTTTATCTTCGGATTAAAGTCTACGTCTGGAATAGATAGATCAAGCTGTGGTACATTTATCGCAAATCCTTCCATAATACCATCTGACCACTGACGTATCAGATTGAAAGAACTCCCCATGTTGTTTTTAATTCCTTTATTAAACCCTTCGATGGTAAAACCGCCGAAATCTTCAAAAACTTTTGATGGGGAACCAATATCTAATTTATCAGTAAACCATTTTTTTATCTTAGATACCCATGAACCGATTGTTCCCTCTGTACTAGATTGATTATTAGAGATTCCGTTGTTTAACCCCTCAACAATATTTGCCCCGTAACCATTAAATACAGTTGATGGCGAATTTATGCCCAGTACAGAAGTAAACCAGCTTTTTATATTGGATACCCATGTTTCTATAGGATCTTGCGAACTACTTTGATTCGAGGAAATTCCCTGATTTAATCCTTCAACAACATTTTTACCAAAGTCTTCAAAAACTTTTGATGGAGAGTGAGAATCTATCCCATCTCTTCCACCAAATGGTTCGATCACTCCTTTTTGCGCCCAATATGTCATTATTGATGGCGTAGATTTTGTGGCTAATTCATTTATTTTGTTTCTAAATCCTTCTTCAGAATATGCTGCGTATCCTTCAAAAGCTTTTTTTGTAGGTTCTTTTAGATCTTCGATTGAGCTTTCTATTCCAGATCCATATTCTTTAGCAATTCCTTCACCAGCCGTTTTTGCCGACTCTGGTATACCTTTTATCGCTTCGGCTATAATTTCCTGCCAGTTTGAGTTAAGTATTGTAATTACTTCCCCAGTATAGGGAACCACCTGAACATCAAACATTTTTCCGATTATCTCGCCAGCAGCTTCCGATGACCAACCGGCCCCATCAATTCCCAGTTGCTCAAAACTTTCTTCGATTGTTTGGGATAATGGGTCAATGTAATTTTTTTTGTAACTTAACACTTGTTCCTGAATATAGGTGGTTTCATCAAATCCGTATATTAGTTTTTCTTGCCAATCTAAGGTGCTCCAATCGGCTTGCGCATCTGCGATTCTTTGATTGATTTGGTCAATAAATTCAGTTTGCAAAGCATCTGTTATGCTTATTCCTTGAGTTCTTATGTCAATTTGCAAATCATTCATGGAATTCGGAAGTTGTTCTAAGGCTGATCTAAAATTTTCAGCGCTTATTTCATCTCCCATATCAATCGCAGCTTGTAATTCTTGTTCCAAGGCATTTTTAATAGCTGAAACACCATCTGTAATGCCAATATCCGCATCTTCTATCGCAGTTGTTATCGTATCAAGTGTGCTTGTTAACTTACTTTCATCTAATTGTCCGGCGCCATTCAGCAAACCGCTATAATCTACATTAACGCTACTTATCTTTAGGTCATAATCGCTAACTGCTTGCGATAAATCATCCGTTGTGCCCATTAAATCCGCCAACTCTTGTTTTAAAGTTATATAATTGGGGTTTGATGGGTCAAGTGTTGATAGTTCCTGTGTAATTTCTTTTATCCTTTTTAGTGCGGAATCATTTACTTGCAGTACATCTTTCATCAATTCTTCTGTTTTAATTCCGGTTTTTTCGTAAGACTGTGCCAATGCTCCGTTTTCACCAAATGCAGCAAGTAAAGTGTCCTCCAGTATACCGAACTTAACTTGTGCGGTTTCAGCAAGCGTTCCGAATAGTTCTGTTAATTTTTTTGAACCTTCCTCAACGGAAATTACGCCAGCATCCATGGATTTTTCTATTTTCTCGATTTCCATCCATGTATCGCGTATTTCTGTCTGAACGTTATCCATTCCGCTGGCCTTATCGCTGATAAGCCCAAAACTATCGCTTATAGCCCCTACAGTTTCAGAAAAGTTTGTAACTATTTCTTCAATAGGTGTGCCGCCCGGATTTGTAAGTGATTCTTTTATTTCTTCCCCCAATCTTTCAGTTTCTATCTGCTCGATTGCCTCTTCTATTCCCATTATTGCTGCAATCAAACCTGTAGTCGCCGCCATTGCTAATCCCGCCGGACCAAATGCACTATACATGAAAGTTCCGGCCACTCCTGCGGCAACTCCGATTTCACCAAGTGCAACTATTAAATTTCCAGATCCAGAAGCAAGATCATAAAACGCATCTTTTATAAGCATGAATTCCCCAACAGAGACACCAATTCCAGCAATGACCTTCGTAAGGGGCGACAAATTTGCTATTGCTGTCTGAATTGAAGTCGTTATGCTTCCAAATCCTTCTCTTATGCCCGTAAAGAGATTCCCATTAACGATTCCGAACTGGAATCTGCTAAATGCTGTTCGGAGCGCTTCTACGACTTTAGATGTTTTTGGCATCTGTGTCTGGAGAGCCAACAAAGCTGTATTTTGTCCTAATAACGCACCACCGAGATTTTCTGCAACGGATATGCCGCCTTTTAATGCGCTAAAAAATTTTGTTATATTTGTTGTCTTGAGGAGTTTTGTTACGGCAACGAGCGAAAGTATTGCTGTTTCAAAGGGAGCCGTCTCAAAAAGCTTTATGTAGCTTTTAAATGCACCGTTAAGCGCTTTCCACAAAGCCTTCATTACTTTTTTGGAAATCTTACCGAAGTCGATTTTCGACAAAAATGTTCCGATTTCCGTACCAATTTTTTTCCAATCAATTTTATCTAGGGCTTCAATAATCGCGTCTAGCAACCCATTTGCCCATGTGTTTATCGTTTGTGCCAGCGCCGAAAAGTCAAATGTGTCAAAGAAGTTGTTTATCCCCGTAGCAATAGATAACCCCAAATTTTTCCAGTCGAAATTCTCGCCAAATGACAAAGACGCATAAATCGCGGTATTCAAAGCACCAGCGATAGTTGTTCCGACAGCGCCAAACAACTCCGGTGAAATCAGACCATTCAGAAAATCGGCTAAACCTTTTCCAAAATTTCTTGCACCTTCGTACACACCATTCCAGTCGATGTCATTCATTGCTCTGGTCAGGGTATCACCGATGTACTCGCCCAACTCATACAGACTGTCAATCTCGCTCTCGTACTTGTCGAAAATAGTTTCCATCTGAACGAGTTCAGCTTTTGCGGCTCCTGCGGCTCCTCCGGCACCGCCAGCACCACCACTGCCACCACTTCCCTCCGTATTATCCGGGGTGGTCATGTTGTTGACTTCCTGCCATGCCGCAATGTATTTGCTCATTTTTTTGGCATTATCAGCAGCCCCGCCAGTACCATCTTCCATAGCCTCGGCACCGGCCCCAGCGGCCTCAAAATCATTCGCAATTCCACCGCTATCAATGCGGATCGTCCAGCCAAAGATAACCCCCAGGGCATTCGCCACAGTTTCCGCAAACGCAATCACGCTTTGCATGACGTTGTTTAATACGGAAATCAAGGGTTTGAAAGCGTTAATCAGGACGCCACCTACCACGGAACCTAATGCCTGGAAGTTCTGAACCAAAACTCTCAGACTATTGGCCCAAGTATCCGCAGTTCTAGCGAAATCGCCCTGTGCTGCCGTCGTGTTAGCCATTACATACTGATATCTCAGCATGGTTTTTTCCGTCTGTGTCATGGCGGATATATTGGAATCAAGCCCTTCTTTCATGGCCCACTCTTGTAAAGTGGCCTCTGTTAAATCAAGTCCATATTGGCGAAGTGGACGGGTCTGGCCCGTAAATATTGCCGCCAAATCTTCAGCGACGGCCTCCTGTTCAACGTTGTAGAAGGACGCCATATCTGCGGCCAGTTTTGTCAACTCAATGGACATATCGGACATTTTTTCCTGACCGAACCCCATTGCTGTCCCCATTGCCTGAAAGCGACTGGAGATCTGCTTTAAAGTCAATTCAGAAAGCCCGAAATCTTGTATCGACGTATCAGCCAGCTTGTCAATTTTTTCAGCCATGTCGCCAAAAGTCACATCGACGACGTTCTGAACCTCAGTCAAATCGCTTGAGATATCAATGGCTTTTCGTATTCCCTGAAAGGCGCCATAAAGCCCTCCGGCGATCCCCACCGCAGATAGCAGTGATCTGGTGAGATTTCTAATG
>CANRGP010000011.1 GCA_947630085.1 uncultured Lachnospiraceae bacterium | reverse complement strand
GGTGACCGGATGGCAGAACTGGACCAATCCCACCGTTGACGGCATTACCGTTTCCGAAGACGGAACTCCGGTAACCGTAGGGATCTACGTTTCCGCAGGTCCCGGCGGATGGGGCGCCTGGGACGATCTCTATCTGGTCCCCCAGGAATAAGCTCCTGCCGGACGGCACAGTTCGGATCCTGCCAAACGCGGTTCCTCATGATCTCCTGTCAGACAAAACCAGCCCGCGGACCGGGAAATTCCCGATCCGCAGGCTGTTCTTATTTTTCATGCGGCAGAAGGGGCATCCGCCCTCTCCCGCTTTCTCATGCGGCAGAAGGAACATCCGCTCTCTTCCGCTTTTTCATGCGCAGAAGGGGCATCCGCTCCCTTCCGCAGATCACTCAAACAAAGGAGTAGACAGGTACCTGTCGCCCGTATCCGGAAGCAGGACAACGATGACCTTTCCTTTGTTCTCCTCACGCTTTGCCAGCTGAACGGCCGCCCAGACCGCCGCGCCGGAGGAGATCCCTACCAGTACGCCCTCTTTCCGGCCGATGGTTCTTCCGGCTGCAAATGCGTCCTCATTTTCCACCGCAATGACCTCGTCATAGATCTTCGTATTGAGCACATCCGGCACAAATCCCGCGCCGATCCCCTGGATCTTATGGGCTCCCGCAGTTCCTTTGCTGAGGACCGGAGAGGCGGCGGGCTCGACGGCAACCACCTGGATCCCCGGGTTCCTGCTCTTTAGGTCCCCACTCCGGTAACGGTGCCTCCGGTTCCGACTCCGGCCACAAAGATGTCAACGGCTCCGTCGGTGTCGTCCCAGATCTCCGGCCCCGTAGTCTCAAAATGCGTCCTCGGGTTGGCCGGATTAACAAACTGTCCGGGGATAAAGCTGTTCGGGATCTCCCCGGCCAGCTCCTCCGCCCTGGCAATGGCTCCCTTCATGCCCTTGGCCCCTTCCGTCAGGACCAGCTCCGCGCCGTATGCCTTCATCAGCTGGCGTCTCTCCACGCTCATGGTCTCCGGCATAACGATGATGATCCGATATCCTCTGGCCGCCGCCACGCTTGCCAGACCGATCCCGGTATTTCCCGAAGTGGGTTCGATGATAACGGATCCGGGCTTCAGCTTTCCGGACGCCTCCGCGTCCTCGATCATGGCCTTTGCGATCCGGTCCTTGACCGATCCGGCCGGGTTAAAATACTCCAGCTTCGCCAGGATCTTGGCGGACAGTCCCTCCTCCTTCTCCAAATGTGTCAGCTCCAGAAGCGGTGTCTTTCCGACCAGCTGATCGGCAGATGTAAAAATACGGCTCATTTTTCTTACCTCCATTAACCTATTTAACTTGTTTGTTTATGGGTTTAACATATTGGGATTATACGCCTCTTTCTTTTCTTTGTCAACAGGTATCCTTTAAAATTTTCCGAAAGTCTATTGAATCCCTATTTTCCGTGTATTATAATGGGTTTGAATCAAAGGGGGGAAAGAAATGCTGGTTTCAACGAAAGGGCGCTATGCCCTGCGGGTAATGATCGACCTGGCGGAGCATCAGGGAGACGGCTATGTGCCGCTGAAGGAGACAGCCGAAAGACAGGAGATCTCGGAGAAATACCTGGAAGGGATCGTAAAGACCCTGGTGCAGAAGGGAATGTTGTCAGGACTTCGCGGAAAGGGCGGGGGCTACCGCCTGACAAAAGCGCCGGAATCCTACACGGCGGGCGATATCCTGCGCCTGACGGAGGGCTCTCTTGCTCCGGTAGCCTGCCTGACCGCAGGCAGCGACGGATGCAGGAGGATGTCCGAATGCCGGACGCTCTCCATGTGGCAGGGGCTTGACCGGGTCATTGCCGAGTACCTGGACGGCATAACGCTGGCCGATCTGATGCACCGGGAATCAGACGGTTACGATTATGTGATATGACCGTGCCGGACCGGGGTTCCCGCGCGCACCCGCAGCGCGGGACGCCGGTCAGTCCCTGCACGCACCCGCAGCGCGGGACGCCGATCAGTCCCTGCACGCACCCGCAGCGCGGGACGCCGATCAGTTCCCGCGCGCACCCGCAACGCGGGACGCCGGTCAGTCCCTGGCGTCCCGCAGATAAATGAAATAATATCCGAGCCCCACCGCCCCGGCGCCTCCTATGATATTGCCCACGGTGACCGGGAGCAGATTTCTCACAAAAAAGCTTCCCCAGTTGAGACCCTCGGCCGCGATGCCGTATTCGGCCGCGGCGAAAATCCCCGCGGGTATGTAGAACATATTGGCGACGCTGTGCTCATATCCGGCAAGCACGAACAGGAAGATGGGCGGGAACAGGCCGAAGATCTTCTCCGTGGCCGTAGAGCCTCCCGCGGTGATCCATACGGCGATACACACCAGAAAGTTGCACAGGATGCCGCGTATCAGGGCGTCCGGCAGGGGCAGCGCCGTCTTGGCCGCCGCCGTGTTCACCAGGCTTTCTGCCACCGCGTTTCCGAATGTCCCGGGAATATGGCTGTACACGAACAGGGCGGCGATCAGGATACTCCCCAGAAGGTTTCCCGCATATACCACCGCCCATGTCCTCAGAAGCTCCGCCGCGGTGATCTTCTTCTTCATCAGGGATATGACCATCAGATTGTCGCCGGTAAAAAGCTCGCTCCCGGCCAGAACCACCATGACCAGCCCCGCGGGAAACAGAAGCGCCGTCGTCACCCGCGCCGCGGAGGGGTTCTCCATGACGGCGGAAGCAACCGTCGTAGACGCTCCCGCCAGCGCGATAAAGCCGCCCGCCAGAAGGGCAAGGGCCAGAAGCTTCGGGACCGGCGTCTTTGCCTTGCTCTCACCAATCGTTACATACGTTTCCGCTATCTTTGCCGGAGATATCATCGTATCGTCCTCCTGTTTTTTCTTTGTAATTCCCATACCAGCATTATACAGGAAACCGCAGGATTTGTCATTGGGAAATATCAAAAGTTTCTCGTGCAATTTACCGCTTCTTATGGTAAACTGGATATGACAGCAGGCCATTCTCTCATACGCAGGAGGTTTTCATGACGCACGCCGGATTCGACAACGAAAAATATCAGAAAATGCAGTCCCAGCACATCCGTGAAAGGATCGGGCAGTTCGGGGACAAGCTGTACCTGGAATTCGGAGGAAAACTGTTTGACGACTACCACGCATCCCGCGTCCTTCCCGGATTTCAGCCGAACAGCAAGCTCCAGATGCTCCTGAAGCTGTCGGAGCAGGCGGAGATCGTGATCGCCATCAACGCGGCGGATATCGAGAAGAACAAGATCCGCTACGATCTGGGCATCACCTACGACGTGGATGTGCTGCGGCTGATCCAGTCCTTCACGGACCGGGGCCTGTATGTGGGAAGCGTGGTGATCACGCAGTATACCGGGCAGCCGGCGGCGGATACCTTCCGGAGCAAGCTGGAGCATATGGGCGTTACGGTCTACCGCCATTACCGCATCGAAGGCTATCCCAACAATGTAGCCCATATCGTGAGCGAAGACGGCTTCGGCAAAAACGATTACATAAAGACCTCCCGGCCCCTGGTCATCGTTACGGCTCCCGGACCGGGAAGCGGGAAGATGGCCACCTGCCTTTCCCAGCTCTACCATGAAAACCGGCGGGGGATCCAGGCCGGATACGCCAAATTCGAGACCTTCCCCATCTGGAACCTGCCGCTGAAGCATCCCGTGAACCTGGCCTACGAAGCGGCCACGGCAGATCTGAACGATGTGAACATGATCGATCCCTTCCATCTGGAAGCTTACGGAGAGACCACTGTGAATTACAACCGGGACGTGGAGATCTTCCCGGTCCTCAGCGCCATTTTTGAGGGGATCTACGGGGAATGTCCCTACAAGTCCCCCACGGATATGGGCGTCAATATGGCGGGCTGCTGCATTGTGGACGACGCGGCGTGCCGGGAAGCCTCCCTGCAGGAGATCGTCCGCAGATACTACCATGCCCTGTCCCGGATGGCCGGAGGGGAGGACGCGTCGGGCGAGGTCTATAAGATCGAGCTTCTGATGAAGCAGGCGCGCATATCTCCGGAATACCGCCGCGTCGTAAACGCCGCCAATGAGCTCTCGGCTTCCTCCGGCGCTCCCGCCGCGGCCATGGAGCTTCCCGACGGGCAGATCGTGACCGGAAAGACCAGCGACCTTCTGGGTGCCTCCGCAGCTCTCCTTCTGAACGCGGTGAAAACACTCGGCGGGATCCCCGACCGGATACATCTGATCGCCCCTTCCGCCATTGAACCCATACAAAAGCTCAAGACAGATTATCTGGGCAGCAAAAATCCCCGGCTCCATACGGACGAAGTTCTGATCGCCCTCTCCATGTGCGCTGCCACGGACAGGAACGCGCAGACCGCCCTCGAGCAGCTTTCCAGGCTGAAGGGCTGCCAGGCCCACACCTCGGTGATGCTGTCCCGGGTAGACATCCGCAGCTTCCAGAAGCTCGGGGTGGATTTAACCTCGGAACCTGTCTATGAACACAAAAAGATCTACCATTAACGGAGGTTACAGGTTATGAACAGCCGCGGACTTCTGATCCGCCAGGCGTCCGGCGCCGACGCGGAGGAACTCCTTGCCATATACCGGCCCTATGTGGAGAATACGGCCGTCACATTTGAATACCGGGTCCCCTCGCCGGAAGAGTTCCGGGAGCGGATCCGCGATACCCTCCTCCGCTATCCGTATCTGGCCGCGGTGGAGGACGGGCGGATCGTCGGCTATGCCTATGCCTCCCCGTTCCACGCCCGGCCGGCGTATGACTGGGCGGTGGAGACCTCCATCTACGTGGACCGGGAGCAGAGAGGGCGCGGGCTGGGCCGGTGCCTGTATCTGGTCCTTGAGGAGGAGCTGGTCCGGCAGAATATCATCAACGTCAACGCCTGCATCTCCTTTCCCAATCCGGGGAGCGTCGCGTTTCACCGGAAGATGGGCTACCGGGAGGCCGCGCATTTCCACAGCTGCGGTTACAAGCTGGGCAGATGGTACGATATGATCTGGATGGAAAAGGCGCTGGGTGAGCACCCGATCCCTCCGTTGGACATAATATGGAGAAAAGACCTTGGACCTGCCGCGGAGCGGCGTTTTACGGTCCGCCAGGCAGAACGGCAGCCGTCGCACAGGGCGGAAGATCCGGGGAAGGAGACAGTATGAAGAGCGGAAGCGAGAACAGAAAAACAATTCATAAAGACAGGAGCCTTACGGCTACCGGGATCCTGATCGTCATGATCGCGGCGCTTTTTATCGCTGCATACATCAAGATCAGCGCGGCGATGTCGGCCCGTTCCCTGAGCCGTATGGAGGAGGGTGTGAACAATGTGATCCAGGAAGTGTCCACCAAACTGGAGCGGGACAGCCGGATCCTCAACGCGGCGGCCGACATCATATCCACGGCCGATAATTTCAATATCGACTCCACGCTGGGTACCATGGAGATCATCACCCCTCTTCTGGACACCATGAAAGTGAGGGTCCTCCTCCCCGATAACCGGATCCTGATCCCCGGCGGAACGGTCACGGACGTAGTCGATTCCGGCGATATCTCTTTTGCGGAAGAAGCGCCTCTGGGCGAGCACATTTCCAACCGGGTATACAACCTTGCCACAGGGGCCCCTGTGCTGCGCCACTATGTTCCCATCATCCAGGACGGGCAGGTGGCCGCCCTTCTCTACGGCGTCACGGAGCTGGAGAGTCTGCAGCAGAGCCTGAATGTCGACAACATCTACAACGCGCGCGCAAGCGTGTATATCATCGACACCAAAAACGGTGATTTTATCCTGGATACATGGCATAAAGATCTGGGCAATATCAGCCAGTACAGATCCGGCATCACGAGCCGGAGGACGAAGAACGGAATGGACTGGGAAGCCCATATGGATGATCTGCTCAATCTGAAGCAGGGTTATGTGATTTTCCGCTCCTCCGCGTCCGAAGGCTGGCAGTATATGTATTATGCCCCCGCGGGCATCAACCAGTGGGCCATCGCCGTATCCGTACCCGAATCGGAAGCGTTCGCAAACGTTTTCACGGTCCGCCGGATCTTTCTGATCATCGGGCTGATCATGGCCGTGTGCGTGTCCCTGTACTATCTGTGGATACGGCGCAATGTCCGGGCGGCCACGGAACGGGCCGTCGAGCGGGCCGTGCTCTCCGAAAAGCTTCAGAAGGCGGAAGCCGCGGACCGGGCCAAGAGCGTTTTCCTCTCCAATATGTCCCACGATATCCGGACCCCCATGAATGCCATCATCGGCTTCACCACGCTGGCGCAGGCCAATCTGGACAACCGTGAGCGGGTGCAGGAATATCTGAAAAAGATCCTCTCGTCCAGCAATCATCTCCTGTCCCTTATCAACGACATTCTGGACATGAGCCGGATCGAGTCGGGAAAACTCAATATCGAAGAAAAGGAATGCTCCATCTCCGACATTTTCCGGGATATGCGGAATATCATCCAGACGCAGATGCACTCCAAGCAGCTCAGCTTTTTTATGGATACCGTGGATGTGATCGACGAGGACATCTACTGCGACAAGCTCCATGTGAATCAGGTTCTTCTGAATCTCCTTTCCAACGCCATCAAGTTCACGCCCTCCGGCGGAACGGTGGCCCTGACGGTGCGGCAGAAGCCCGGCGCGCCCACGGGATACGGAGCATACGAGATACGGGTCAAGGATACGGGCATCGGCATGAGCCCCGAATTTGCGGAGCATATTTTTGAACCCTTCGAGAGAGAACGCACCTCCACCGTAAGCGGGATCCAGGGAACCGGCCTGGGAATGGCCATAACCAAAAATATTGTGGACACCATGGGCGGAACCATTGAAGTCCACAGCGAGCAGGGGAAGGGAAGCGAATTTATCATCAACTTTGTCTTCCGTCTCCAGTCGGACAGCAAAAAGGTGGAGGCCGTGGAAGTCCTGAAAGGGATGCGCGCCCTGGTGGTGGACGACAGCTTTTCCACCTGCGACAGCGTGACCAAGATGCTGCGTCAGATCGGAATGCGGCCCGAATGGACCCTTCACGGCAAAGAGGCCGTGCTGCGCGCGCGGCAGGCTCTGGAACTCGGAGACGAATACCGGGCCTTTATCATCGACTGGCTGCTTCCGGATCTGAGCGGGCTGGAGGTGGTGCGGCAGATCCGCGCGGCAGTCGGCGATTCCGCCCCCATCATCATCGTCACCGCCTATGACTGGACGGATTTCGAGGAGGAAGCCCGCAAAGCCGGCGTGACCGCGTTCTGCAACAAGCCCATCTTCCTCTCCGAGCTGCGCGACACTCTGATCGCCGCTTCCGCCTGCGCGGAAGACCCCCTGAACGAACAGGAGGTCACCCGGACCGAAAAGGACTTCAAGGGGACCCGGCTGCTTCTGGTAGAGGACAATGAACTGAACCGGGAGATAGCGGTAGAACTTCTGACGGAGCGCGGTTTTCTTGTCGAAACCGCCGAAGACGGGACCGTGGCGGTAGATATGGTCAAACGTTCCGCGGCCGGGTATTACGCCTTGGTCCTGATGGATATTCAGATGCCTGTAATGAACGGCTATGACGCGGCGCGCGCCATCCGCGGCCTTTCCGATCCGGATCTGGCGCGGATCCCCATCGTGGCCATGACGGCCAACGCGTTCGACGAGGACCGCAAGCGGTCGCTGGAAAGCGGCATGAACGCCCACGTAGCGAAGCCTATCGATATGGATAAGCTTCTGGAAGTTCTCTCTCAGCTGTTGGAATAGGCATTTTCCACTGTCCGAGCATTTCGTTCATCCAGCCGTAGACATCCATTCCATAGACGGATTCCAGATTCTGGGGCGTCATCACCTGGGGAATGCTTCCCTGTGATGACGCCCTTCCGTGATCCATGAGAAGCGCCTTCGTCCCGTAGGCTTTTACCAGCGACAGGTCATGAACCACAGAGACAGCCGCGCGGCCGGGCTTTTTCAGCCAGTCCCGGATCAGGCCGAACACCTGCTTCTGGTACGGCAGATCCAGATGATTGGCGGGCTCGTCCAGAAGCAGAAGTCTGGGATCCTGGGCAAAGATCTGCGCCAGGAACGTTCTCTGGAGCTCTCCTCCGGAAAGGGTGAGGACCGACTGCCTTCGGATCTTTTCCAGGCCGGTGAGAGCCAAAGCTTCGTTCACGGCCCTTCTGTCCTCCTCCTCTTCCCTGCCGAAGCGCCCGCGGCGGCAGTACCGGCCCATATCCACTACCTCCTCCACCGAAAAGGCGTATTCCGCCAGGTGGCTCTGCAGCATCATTCCCACACACTGCGCGAGCCGGCGCGGGGATTTCTTCCGGATGTCCTCCCCTTCAAAAAGGATCCTTCCCCGGCTCGGGACCGACTGCATGACGGCCTTGAGAGTCGTGGACTTGCCGGCCCCGTTCGGCCCGGCGATCATCAGCCACTCTCCCTCATCCACGGAAAAGCTCAGACGGTCCACAATGACGGCTTTCCCGTATCTGACCGAAAGCTCCTCTACCTTCAGCATATCAGCCTCTCTTTCTTGAACGGTAGAATATCACCACAAAAACCACCGCGCCCACAAGACTTGTCACGACCCCGATCGGAAGCTCAACGGGATTCAGGATCATACGTGCCGCCAGATCGGCAAGCATCAAAAACGACGCCCCTCCCAGGGCGCAGGCCGGCAGGAGCCGCCTGTGATTGGGCCCCGACACCATACGGACGATATGCGGCGTTACCAGCCCCACAAACCCAATGCAGCCGCCCACGGAAACGCAGACCCCGATCAGGCCGGACGCCGCGACCAGGATCAGCAGCCTGACGCGGCGCACATTGACTCCGATATTCCGGGCATTCTCCTCACCCACGGCAAACGCGTTCAGCTCCCGGCCGCTGGCAAAGATCATGCCGCCAAAAACGGCAAAGGATATCGCAAGCACCAGCGCGTTCCGGTAATTGGATCCGGAAAGGCTCCCCATGGTCCAGAACGTAATGTGCCGGATGCGGTCCGCCGCAAATGTCACAATGATGCTGGTCAGGCTGGATGCGAACATCGAAAAGATCACGCCGATCAGGATAACGGTATTTGCCGAAAGAGAATCGTCCAGCCCGTACGCCAGCGAGAGGATCACAAGAAGGGACAGAAAAGCAAAGATCACGGCGGTCACCATCGTTCCCGCGAACGGCAGGCCGGGAAACGTGATCCCGAACGCGATGGCGCATACCGCGCCCAGCGCCGCGCCGGACGAGACGCCCAGCGTGGAACCGTCGGCAAGCGGGTTTTTCAGGAGTCCCTGCATAGCCGCACCCGCAAGGGCCAGAGAGGCCCCCGTGACGGCGACGCACAGTACGCGGGGCAGACGCACGGACCAGATAATGGACGCTTCAAGCCCCGCAGGGCGCTCTGCCAGCCCCAGAAGGGCGCCGATCTCGTCCCTGAACACTGCCAGCGTGGCGCCGAGGGGGACCTTCACGCTTCCCATGCAGACGCACAGGCACAAAACGGCCAGCGTGACGGCGGAAAATCCCGCAAGTTCCGGAACCGAAAGTCTGTCTGTCCGTCTTTTCACCGTTCTTCCCCTCCATCCGCAGTGCGCGGGATCCTTTGGGGCGCGCCTTCCTTCCGGCAGGCGCGCCCTTCCTCGGCCGCCGCTTCCCTACTCTTCGGCATTTTCTCCGTACACAAAGTCATACAGCTTCTTTACTCCCTCCGTCAGCCTGGGAGCCGGGCGGGACAGCTCATCATCCGTCAGGTTCAGGATCGCTCCGTTCTTCACGGCGGTCACATTCTCCCATCCCGGGCGTCCCGCGATCTCTTCCTCAGGCGTGGGGCCCTCGCCATAGTACATGGTTATGGTCATAATGTAATCTGGGTCGCGCTCCAGGACCTGTTCCTCGGAGATCTCTCCCCAGCCCTCCACATCAGCAAAGCAGTTCGTAAGCCCGATCATCTGGGCGGCTTCGTCCATAAACGTATGGGATCCCGCCGTCCAAAGTCCGTATTCCAGCGGGGATACCTCAAAATAGATGGTTTCCGATCCGTCCCCGGAGGCATCGGCCTCGATCCGGGCAAAGGTGGTCTTCATATCGTTCACGACCGCGGCCGCCTCCTGATCTTTGCCCATCAGCTTTCCGATCATCTCGATCGCGGTATAGACTCCGTCTATATCCTGCGCGTCGCTGATCACCACCTGGATCCCCGCTTCCTCCAGCTGCGCGGCCTGCTCCTCCGTCTGGGACATGGTACTCATGATCAGGATCTGCGGATCGAGCGCCAGGATCTCTTCTATGTTGGTTTCCGAGCCGGACTGCACCGCCGGGACTTCGGAAACCTCCGCCGGATAGTCGCAGTATTGTCCGCGTCCCACCAACGTATCGCCCGCGCCGATGGCGTAGAGGATCTCACAGTCCGAGGGCGTAAGCGCGACCACCCGGTCTGCGGGCTCCTCAAGAGTGATCTCCCTCCCCAGCATATCCGTCACCGTAATGGCCGCATCCTGCTGTGTTTGAGAGGTTCCCCGGCAGGCGGTAACGGCGCACGCCAGGACGACAGCGGCAAGCGCTGTCATAAGTTTTTGGTTTTTCATTTTTATCCGCTCCTTTTCTATTTTTTGAACGAACAGATAAGGAGCAATTCCATTATTTTTCCAAAAAAATTGCTCCCCCAGATTGGAGAGCAACAAAATCACACAGGCTCGCACAGGCCCGTGCAGTTCCCACCCAACCCCAGAAGTGTTTCATATGCAGACAGGTCTCCCGGCTTAGCCTCCTCCTACTCGGACGCCTTCCCACCTTTCGGCAGTGGCTTGATTGTCCTTTCGTCCGCTTCACGGTTACTGGGATAGCCCGACAGTCTCAGTCGGTTCCCTCGGCGTCCGAAGACGCCGGCGCCTCCCGGCGCAGAAGCATATGCTGTTCAGTTCGATAACAATGTATCACACAGTCCGGCCGTGCGTCAACCGGATTTTCTCAAAACACGCCGTCCTTCCCAAAAAAGCTATTCTATGGTAAGGATATCCACGAAGCCCGTAATATCAAACACTTCCATGATCATGTCGTTTGCGCCCCTGACCGTCATCTTCCCCTGACGGCTCATCACCTTCTGCGCATAGAGAAGCACTCTGAGTCCCGCGGAAGAGATATACTCAAGGGACGCCAGATCAAAGATCAGGCTCTCGACCCCTGTCAGGCAGTTCTGAAGCTCCTGCTCCAGGAGGGGCGCGGTGCTCGTATCCAGCCGTCCCGAGAGCGCGATCGTCAGTTCGTTTCCCGTTTTTGTCTTTTTGATGTTCATTTCCCAACCTCCTGTTATTGAATCAGTTCAAAGGTCCCCAGGATCGTCTCAATAGCGGAATCCAGGATCTCTCCCGCTCCCGCATAGCTGGACACCTCGATCAAAACGCTCTTCTCGCCCGCTCCGACTACAAAGAACATCTGAATCTGCGTCGTCCCGTCGATCTCCTGCGTCTGCTGCACGACCTTCGTCGGAACGGAATCGGCGCCGATGGCCCCTTCCGCAACCGTCGTCCCGTCGTCTCCTGACTGCAGGACAAGCCCGTTTACCAGATCGTCCACTCCCATGTCCATCACCTGGACCGTCACGTAAGCCGGAATGCTGCTTTCCGTTTCCAACGGCCCCTGGTATCCCAGATGGAGCATGGAATCCTCCGCGTCGCAGCCGAACAGAGACGCGTCATAGCGGAGCCGGTACACGCCGGGATACCCGGCCTCTGTCCACCCGAACCCGTCTGTTTCACCGACAGCGGACTCTGCTTCAGAAGAGCTTTCCTCCGCCTCCGTCTCGGCGGTTTCCTCCGCGGAGGCTTCGGTCTCCGGCGTCTCCGTCTCGGGAGCTTCCGTTTCCGGAGCGTCGGTTTCCGTCGGGACCTCCTCATTCGTCTCCCGGTCCGGCGATGTGGTCACCGTCACCGCGCCGGTATCCGCTTCCGTCCCGCTCTCCGCGCTTTCCGGAGATGAGCAGGCCGCAAGCGCCACAGCGGCCGCGGCCGCCAAAGCAGCCAGTTTCCGTATCCTCATTTTCCTCTCCTCCCGCAAGATCTTCTCACCATATATTTCTGGCAGCTCCGAACAGGCAGAGCAGCGCCGTATATACCGCAAGGCACCGCCTGTTCCATCCGGGCAGCTCCTTCCCTCTGTTTCTTCTTACCTCCGCGTAGACGATCTGCGCCGCGATAAGGGGCAGGGTCGCGCAGAGGAACGGATTTGCCTGAAACGCTCCAGCCCAGTCTCCTCCCGCCAGGCACATTGCCATGGTGGTCACGCCGCAGCCGGGGCATCGAAATCCGGTAACCGCGTGAAACAGGCAGGGAATCGCGATTCCGGTCAGTCTCACCCAGATATAATAGGCGAGTCCGGAAAGGATGAGAAGGACGTACACCACCCATCCTTTCCGGTTCTTTTTCGCTTCCACCAAATCACCCTTACGCCGAGACTGCCTTGTTGATGGTATCCTGGATCAGGCAGTAGCTGATGATGCCAAGACCGAAAATGCCAAGGAGCAGGAATACCAGCGAAGAGTTGTTGTTGCTCCTCTTGATCTTGTCACAGCGCTCTCCCATCTTGTAGAGCCAGTACCATCCGTAGATGCCGCAGGTAATGATGTCGAACACAAGAACCATTCCTCCGGAAGTGGCCCCCTGCTCTCCGGCCAGCTGATTCACCTCGTCGTTGAGCTTCACCAGCCAGTACAGGCTGTATATTCCGCAGGTAATGATGCTGAATATGATCGCGAGAGCGATCTCCCTCTTCTTGATCGGCACGGCGTATACCGGCGGCTGTGTGTTTGTGTTCATGTTTTCGTCCATTGTTGTTCCTCCCTCTCTTTTTGTATTTTCCGGCAGCCCGTCAGGCGGTCCGGCCGGCTTTATTTTATCAGGTCATATATACCCGGATAAAATACCTCTTACTGCCATTTCTTAACGATCCTCAGGCGGTTGGCGCCTTCCCGGTACTCATAGTCCACCTCGTCCATGGTGTTTTTCACCAGGAAAATGCCCAGCCCGCCGATCTGGCGTTCCTTCGCGGGAATCGTCACGTCCGGATCCTCCTTCTCCAGAGGATTGAAGGGGCTCCCTCTGTCGATGAATGTCAGGACGGCGGAAGGCTGCTGCGTGATCTCTACCCGGACTGTCGCCTTTCCGGATCCGTCCCCATAGGCATAGCGGATAATATTGCTCAGGATCTCGTCCACCGCCATATCGATCTGTGCCGCCGTCTTCGGCGGACATTCGGCCGCTTTCAGCTGCCCGTCCACGAAGCGAAGCACGCGGTCGATCTGATCCATCGCGGCGTCGACGGTGATCTCCGCCCCGCAGCCCCGGTACTTCAGGCACAGCATGGTAATATCATCAAACTGGGGCGCATCCCCGACAAAATCGTCCACGTCACGCATCACGCCCCGGCATATGGCCTCGGGATTTTCGGCAGGAATTTGATCGAGACGGTTTATCAGGCGCTCCTCGCCATACAGCTCCTTGCCCGCATTCGTAGCCTCGGTGACGCCGTCCGTATACAGGTAGATCACATCCCCGGCCCGGAGCGTGAGCTCATTTTTCCGGTACCGGATCCCCTCCATACCGGCAAGCACCAGCCCGGAGCGGGATTTCAGATATTCATAGGAGCCGTCCGCCCTCCGCAGAAGAGGCGGATTATGTCCCGCGTTGCCGTACTCCACTTTCCCGGTCTCCAGATCCAGGATCCCCATCCAGGCGGTAACGAACATTCCCGCGTCATTGTTGGCGCAGAGCTGTTCATTCGCCTCCGTCAGCACCTCCTCAACCGAGATCCCCGTCTCGGTAAGACTCTTGATCTGCGTCTTCGCCGTCATCATAAACATCGCAGCGGGGATTCCCTTTCCGGACACATCGGCCACAAGGAATACCAGCCTGTTCTCTCCCAGCATATAGAAGTCGTAGAAGTCGCCTCCTACCTCCTTGGCCGGCCGCATCCCGGCCCAGATATCAAACTCGCTTCTCCCGGGATAGGGCGGGAACACGGAGGGCAGAGCCGAACGCTGGATGTCCCTGGCCAGCGCGAGCTCCTTGTCGATGCGGGCCTCCGCCTCCTTGATGTAACATTTCAGAGTATGAACGGTCGAGTTGATGCCGTCGGCCAGAGAAGCAAATTCCTCGTTCGAGCGGACATCCACCTCCACATCCAGGTTGCCCTTCGTGATCAGCGTCAGCGATCGGTTGATCTTGTGAATGTTATCCACGATCAGATTCCTGGTAAGGATATAGATCAGGATAAACAATACGGTAAAAATTATGATCTCCATAAAAATGGAGAGATATATGGATACGTCCCGCGCAAAGACCGCCTCTTTCTCGGGAAGTACCGCTATGATATAATATCCCTCGGACTTCAGGTACATACACAGGGAATCCTGCCCGCAGACCTCCGCTTCAAAGGCGCTCAGCTGGGGGGTATTGTCTTCGTCCAGCCTGTACCCGGTATCGCTCAGGTCGCGCCCTTTATGATCGTGGGTATCGCTGACGACCGTCCAGTCCTCGTCGCAGATGATGACATAGCCTTTTTCTCCTACATGGCGGTTGTTGGCCGCATAGGACACCTGCTCGTCGATATCCGCCTGGAAGCGCTCCGCGTCATATCCCACCTGGAGAAAGCCCCCTTCTTCCAGCGCGATCCCCGCGTATTTGCGGTATATGGAACTGTCCTGGCCCGACGGCTGATAGCGCTGCACATACTCCTGCTCGCCGTTCAGAAGAACCAGAAAGGCCGCCGACTGTTCGGATGCCGCCATATCATACCCGATCACTCCGTCCCGGTTGCTGGCGGTAATGATCCCGCGCTCGTCTATGATATCGACCTCCGCTACTCCGAAGGAGGAAGCCACATCGGCCATATCGCGGAAATCCATGTCTTTGTCCGTTTCCTTCTGTTCCATCCAGTCCTTCACCCGTCTGGCTATTTCCAGAAGATTTTTGTCCGAAGCCTCCTCGATGTCCTTCTGCACATCAAAGAGATTGAGCCGGAGGACACTCTCGTTCTGGCTCCGGGATATGCCGTCCTCTATCCAGAACGTAAAGACTCCCGTGGCCAGAAAGGCCAGCGTCACGCACACCAGAAGCCATTTCTGAAACGCGTGCGCAAGCTGTTCGCGGTTTTTTTTCTTTTTCCTGGCCGGTTTTCCGATGGCGGAAACCGCCAGGAGAGCAAACATCACCGTTGCCCCGTTCATCAGAACCAGCGGGAGCGTCCCGAACTCCACCATATGGAAGGCCGAGCGGATATCGTCTATCCGGCTGAGCAGAAGGATAAGCATATCCACAACTTCGGCAATGATCCCGCCGAAAAGCCCGTAATACCATGCGGGCTTCTTGTCGTCAAACATAAAACGCCGCATTCCCGCAGCCGCCAGTCCGGCAAACAGGATGGAAAAGGTTCCCGCAAAGCGTCCGTAATATCCGGCACCCCAGAATGTGGCAAAATATCTCTCCACGCCGCCGATCACACCGGATATGATCCCCGCGGGCGCTCCGAAGATCAGCCCCGCACACAGAGGCGGCGCGGTACTGACATTTAAGGTGATCCCCTCGGCATCGGCCCCGAACTCCGTCCCGCATATGGCGAGGATCCCGAAGATCACTCCGCAGATCCACTGCCGGACGCGGGGCTTCCATGTGCCGAACGGCGTCTTCTTTTCCGCCAGATAAAGCCCTGCCGTCACGATAACGGAAGCCGCCGTTACCGGAAGCATATTCAGATAGGTGCCCATGATGTTCCTCCCGATCTCCGTCCCGTCAGTCCCACCTGTCAGAATTTCTTCTTAATGATCATTTTCACTTTGTCGGAGCGGATGCCTACAAGCACATCGTCGGCAAGCTTTGCCACAATGGACTTCTCCAGTTCATCCCAGGCTCTCGCCCCTTCCGTCTCTGACCGGTGCTCCTCCACATCGCTCCTGTAGCGGTCCAGGGACCAGTAATTGGTGCTCCAGTCCATTCCCGCATTCATCATCCCGTAATCATCGTAGGCGAACGGATTCATTCCGCTGTCGGCGGCATAGCGGCTGACCTCGTCATAATTCAGGAGATACGTCTCCATCAGGTCGCGCAGCTTGCCCATGACGCCCCTGGCGGCCATATTCTTTCCGGAGCTCGCCACAGAAAGCAGCTCCTCCCTCTTGGCAATATCCATTTCCACATATGTCTCCAGATGAAGGCTCACATCCTTATCCTCCCCCTCTATCCAGAAATACGCTCCGAAATCCCCCACGATCTCTTCTACCATTCCCAACAGCTCCTCGGCAAGAAGGCGGAGACGCAGTGTCTCTTTATAGGACAGCTCCTGATATGTAGCAAACTTTTCCAGCTCCTCGAACAATCTGTCCCTTCCGGTCCCGTTATTCTTGATTATGATTCGGTTCGTCTCCATATATTTTCTCCTCTCATAAAAACTTCCATCTATAGATTAGAACAATTTTTTTTAAATGACAAGAACTTTTCATAAAATATCCGCCTGTATGCATAAACCGCCGGAGCAAAACCGCCCGCCGGAAAGAGAAATCCGCCGAAAACGTCAAAAAATACTGGAAAAAAACGGAGAAGCGGTCTACAATACAGTGAGAATCAAATCTGTACGATCCGGAGAAGGAAAATGGAGAAAAAAAAGATATCGTCCTTTATAAAAAAAGAACCGGTCCTGACGGCATCCGCCGCCTGCGCCCTGGCATCCATGTTTTTTGTCCCGCCGTCACCCGATTATATCGGATATATCGATTTTCGCGTCCTCATCCTGCTGTTCTGCCTGATGGCGGTAACGGCGGGACTCAGGCGGCACGGGCTGTTTGACCGTCTCGCGCGGAGGCTTCTCGGCGGCAGGATGACCAGGAGAAAGCTTTTTCTCCTTCTGATCCTGCTCCCCTTCTTTTCATCCATGCTGGTGACCAACGACGTGGCGCTGATCGCGTTCGTGCCCTTTGCCGTCCTGATCCTGGAGATGACCGGGGAAAGCCGGTATATGATCTTCGTGGTGGTAATGCAGACGGTTGCGGCCAATCTGGGAAGCATGGCGACTCCTGTGGGAAATCCGCAGAATCTCTATCTGTACTCGGCATTTTCACTTACCGCCGCGCAGTTTTTCGGGACCGTGCTTCCCTATGCGGCGGCGACGCTCCCCCTGCTTTGCGCATCCGTCCTGTTCCTTCCCGACAGTGAGCTCTCCGTCGTGCTTCCGGAGAAGCCGGCGGACGGCGGGCCGCGGCATATCATAATCTATGCGGGGCTTTTTGTATTATGCCTGCTGTCCGTGTTCCGCGTCCTTCCCTGCGCCGTTCTTCTGGCGGTCGTATGCGCCGCCGTCTTCCTGGAGGACCGCGCCGTCTACGCGGACATCGACTACGGCCTCCTTCTGACCTTCGTCTGTTTTTTCCTGTTCGCCGGGAACCTGGGCGTCATGGAGGCCGTCCATGATTTCTTCCGCCGGATGCTCTCGGGATCTCCTCTGGCCGCCTCCGTTCTGGCAAGCCAGGTCATCAGCAACGTCCCGGCGGCGGTGCTGCTTTCCGGCTTCACCGACGACTGGCACTCTCTTTTGGTCGGCGTCAACATCGGCGGCCTGGGGACTCCCATCGCCTCCCTTGCCAGCCTGATCTCCTTCCGGCTCTATATGCAGACAAAAAGCGCCAGGGCCGGAAAATATCTGGGGTTTTTCACCCTCGTCAATTTCTCCGCCCTGGCGCTGTTCCTCATCGCCGCGTTTATTCTGTAGCAGGCGCCGCTTCCGCCGGAGCGCCGTCCCGGATCCGATGGAAGATCTCCATAAACTCCTTGCCGGTAATCGTCTCCTTCTCGATCAGGAACCGGGCAATGTGATCCATGGCCTCCCGGTTCTCTCCCAGGAGGCGTCTGGCCTCGGCGTATGCCTCCTTGAGCATACGCATCACTTCCTGGTCGATCTCCGCCGCCGTAGCCTCCCCGCAGTTTAAAACCGTCCTTCCGCTCAGATACTGGTCCTCCTGGGTAGCCAGGCCCATAAGCCCGAATTTCTCCGACATTCCGTACTGGGTCACCATGGCGCGGGCGATCCGGGTGGCCTTTTCAATGTCGTTGGCGGCTCCCGTCGTCACCGTATCGAACACGAGCTCCTCCGCCGCGCGGCCCGCCAGGCTGACCACCAGCATGGCCTTGAGCTCTTTTTCCGTATTCAGATATTTTTCCTCCTCCGGAACCTGCATCACATATCCGAGCGCACCCATGGTGCGGGGAACAATGGTGATCTTCTGCACCGGCTCCGCATCCTTCTGGAGGGCGCTTACCAGCGCATGGCCGACCTCGTGGTATGACACGATGCGGCGCTCCTCCT
Organism: uncultured Lachnospiraceae bacterium; assembly: GCA_947630085.1. GTDB lineage: Bacteria > Bacillota > Clostridia > Lachnospirales > Lachnospiraceae > UBA3402. The sequence continues at coordinate 22,122 of CANRGP010000011.1, read as the reverse complement.
TGCTCAGTATCCTGTCCTTCTTCTCCTTTCCGACCAGGACCACCTCCACGGCCTCAAACAGGTCCTTCTGGCTCACCGCGCTCCGTCCGTTCTTCACGGCCAGGATCGCGGCCTCGTTGATCATATTGGCCAGATCCGATCCTACGGCTCCCGACGTGGCCAGAGCGATGGCATCCAGATCCACCGTCTCGTCCAGGGACACGTTCTTGGCGTGAACCTTGAGGATATTGACGCGCCCCTTCAGATCCGGCTTGTCCACAATGATCCGCCGGTCAAACCTGCCCGGGCGCAGGAGGGCCGGGTCCAGGATCTCCGGCCGGTTGGTGGCCGCCAGAACCAGAAGTCCCTTGGAAGAATCGAAGCCGTCCATCTCGGAGAGGAGCTGGTTAAGGGTCTGCTCCCGCTCGTCGTTTCCGCCCCCGTATCGGGAATCGCGGCTCTTTCCGATGGCGTCCACCTCGTCGATAAAGATAATGCAGGGCGCGTTGTCCTGGGCCTGCTTGAACAGGTCGCGGACACGGGAAGCTCCCACGCCCACAAACATCTCCACAAAATCGGAGCCGGACAGGGAATAGAAGGGGACGTGCGCTTCCCCGGCCACTGCCCTGGCGAGCAGGGTCTTGCCGGTTCCGGGCGGCCCCACCAGGAGCGCTCCCTTGGGAAGCTTGGCCCCGATATGGGTGTAGCGCCCCGGATTGTGGAGGAAATCCACGATCTCCACCAGGGATTCCTTCGCCTCATCCTGCCCCGCCACGTCGGCGAAGGTAACGCCGGTCTCCTTCTGCATATACATCTTGGCCGTGCTTTTTCCCACGCCCATTACGCCGCCGCCCATGCGGCGCATCATCATATTCATGATAAATATCAGGGCGCCGAACATCAGCACCGAGCTGAGGATGCTCCAGACGGCCGTGTTCTGCTCGATCTGCTCGTAGACCACGCCGGCTTCCTCCAGGCGCTCCGCCAGCCGGTCCCCGCTCTCGATGCGGACCGTCGTATATGTGATCATCAGATTGGGGATCCCCCGCTCCGTTTTCAGCACGAATTCAATATCGTTCCCCCGGATCGTCACGCTGTCGACCTGATCCGCCTCCAGATAATCCAGGAAATCGCTGTAGGGGACCGTGGTCTGCCGGTTCATAAAGCCGCTCATCATCATGACCACGATAAGCGTGATAATCCCGGCCGTCAGAACGATCCCGAATATCTGATTATAATTCGGGCCCTTGCCCTGGTTATTTCTGTTCCTGTCATTCATACTCCGCTCTCCTCATTGCCTGCGCAAAACGCGTTCATTTTCCTGTCAGCGCAAAACTCATTCTTATCCATTATAATTTCAGTTTCTCCATAAATCAAGAACAGAGACGATAAAAATAATATAAAAACGCTAAAAAAATGCCAAAAAACTATAGATTTTACAATCCGTTCTGTAGTATAATGGGAACGTTGTTTTTTATTGTACGGAAGGGAGGTTCTTATCATGCCGGTTAAATATGTATTCGTCACGGGCGGAGTCGTCTCCGGACTGGGCAAGGGCATTACCGCCGCGTCCCTCGGACGTCTTCTGAAAGCCCGCGGATATCGGGTCACCATGCAGAAATTCGATCCCTACATCAACATCGACCCCGGGACCATGAATCCGGTCCAGCACGGAGAGGTCTTTGTGACCGACGACGGGGCGGAAACGGATCTCGATCTGGGACACTACGAACGTTTTATTGACGAAAGTCTCACCAAAAATTCAAACGTCACAACCGGTAAGGTCTACTGGAGCGTACTGCACAAGGAACGCCGCGGCGATTACGGCGGCGGAACCGTTCAGGTCATTCCCCACATCACCAACGAAATCAAGAGCCGCTTTCACCGCAATTTCTCTACCACAGAGACGGAAATTGCGATCATTGAAGTGGGAGGAACCGTGGGCGATATCGAAAGCCAGCCCTTTTTGGAAGCCATCCGCCAGTTCATGCGGGAGGTCGGCCCCAAAAACGCCATGCTGATCCATGTGACGCTGATCCCCTATCTGAAGGCGTCCGGGGAGCTGAAGACCAAGCCCACCCAGGCCAGCGTAAAAGATCTGCAGGGCATGGGCCTCTGGCCGGATGTGATCGTCTGCCGGACCGAGCACCCCCTGGACGACGGTATCCGGGCCAAGATCGCTCTTTTCTGCAACGTTCCCAAAAATCACGTTCTCCAGAACCTGGATGTGGATGTCCTCTATGAGGCCCCCCTTGCGATGGAGGAGGAGCATCTGGCCCAGGTAGCCTGTGAATGTCTCGATCTTCCCTGCCCCCAGCCGGATCTGGAGGAATGGCGCGCCATGATCGACGCCTGGAAGCACCCGCAGCGCGAAGTGACCGTAGCGCTTGTGGGGAAATACATCCAGCTCCACGACGCGTACATATCCGTAGTGGAGGCCCTGAAGCACGGAGGCGTCGCCAACCGCGCGAGAGTCAATATCCGGTGGATCGATTCCGAGACGGTAACGCCTGAGAATGTGTCCGAAATCCTGGGAGACGTAAAAGGGATCCTGGTTCCCGGAGGCTTCGGCGACCGCGGCATAGACGGCAAGATCCATGCCATCCGCTACGCGCGGGAGCACGGCGTTCCCTTCCTGGGACTGTGCCTGGGGCTCCAGCTGGCGATCGTGGAATTTGCCAGAAACGTGCTGGGTCTTACGGACGCCCACAGCGTAGAACTGGATCCGTCCACCACCAACCCGGTCATCCACCTGATGCCGGAGCAGGACGGCATCGAAGACATCGGCGGGACCCTGCGGCTGGGCTCGTATCCCTGCGTCCTGGACAAGAACAGCAAGGCTTTCGCCCTGTACGGCAGGGAGGAGATCGCCGAGCGCCACCGCCACCGCTACGAGGTCAACAACGATTACCGGACGGCGCTGACCTCCCACGGCATGGTCCTTTCCGGGCTTTCCCCGGACGGACGCATCGTTGAGATGATCGAGCTGAAGGACCATCCCTGGTTCCTGGCGACGCAGGCCCATCCGGAGCTGAAATCCCGGCCCAACAAGCCCCATCCTCTGTTCCGGGGCTTTATCGAAGCGGCGCTTTCATTCGACCGTCTTTAAGCTCTCCACCATATCTACCTTCTTGAGTTTGAAATGAGCCGCAATGTTGACCGTCACCGAAAACACGACGGTCATAAGCGCGGCGAACACATAAGCATATGCCGGGGCGGTCCTTCCGAACATGACGATATTCACCTCTACCGTGCGGATGAGCCAGGCATGAAGGAATCGCCCCGCCACAAGCCCCAGCAGGATCCCGAACGCTGTCAGAAAAATATTCTCCCTGTATACATAGGCGGTCGTCTCCGTATCGTAGAAGCCAAGCACCTTCAGCGTGGCAAGCTCCCTTGTCCTCTCGGTAATATTGATGTTGGTCAGGTTATACAGAACCACGAATGCCAGCGCGGCGGCCGCGATGATGATAATGATCACGGCATAGTCGATCGCGACCATGCTGTCCGTGAAGCTGTCGCGGATGGACGCGATATAAGAATAAGAAGACACCCCTTCCATCTGCATCAGATCGGCGGAGACTTCGTCGGACTTTTCCTGATCCGTACCGTCCACATAGGTGATCAGGATCATATTGTCTTCCGGGGCCTCTCCGAACAGCTTTTCATAATATGCGGGCCCCAGATAGATGTAGTGCTGCACATAGTTTTCCACCACGTCCGCCACTCTTGCCTCGGCCCGTTCTTCGTCCAGGGTCAGCGTGATCACGGACCCTTTTTCCACGCCAAGAAGCTCCGAGAGCTTTTCAGAGATCAGGATCCCGTCCTCAGGGAACAGGACCGGATCCTCATCCAGCCTGTGCCGGAGAGCAATAAATTCGGAAAACCGCGCCGGATCGTCCACCGTAAACAGGTACACGTCGCTGGGAGCCCCGTCGGAGGACGCCTCCGCCATACTCCGGTTCACGATCAGGTGCCGCTCCACATACGGGCTCCGGTCCAGATATTCTTCCACCTGTTCCAGTTCTTCTTCCGTGGCGTCCTCATTCAGCCCGGCTCCCGCATCGTAATGGGAAATCCCGTCAAACTGGCGGTCCAGAATGTAGAAAATGGATTCATGCAGACCGAACCCCGTCACGATCAGGGCCGTACATCCCGCAATGCCCACCACGGTCATCCAGAACCGTCTCTTGTAGCGGAACAGGTTGCGCATGGTCACTTTCCAGATGAAAGAAAGCCTCCGCCACACCGGCTTCACATACTCGAGAAAGACCCTCTTGCCGGGTTTGGGCGCGCGGGGGCGCATCAGCTCGGCGGGCGCGGCGACCAGAGTGGACAGACTCGCCCACAGCGCGGCGCCGGTAGTGCAGGCCGCCGCCGCAAGCACGGCCCCCGCATACATGAGCGGCTGGTGCTTAAAGTGCAGGGCGGGGATATGGTACATAATATTGAACGCATTGGCGATCACCTGCGGGATCAGGGTCCTCCCAAGGGCAAGCCCCAGGATCCCTCCCGCCAGGCTTGCCGCCAGAGCATAGCCTATGTATTTTGCGGAGATCGCCAGCCGGGAAAATCCCATAGCCTTCAGGGCGCCGATCTGCGTCCTCTGCTCCTCCACCATGCGGGTCATGGTGGTCAGGCAGGCCAGAGCCGCGACAAGGAAGAAGATCACAGGGAATACGTTCGCCAGGTTCCCGACCCTGTCGGAGTCCTGTCCGTATCCCACAAAGCCCGTGTTCGTGTTCCGTCCGAGCACATACCATTCACACCCGGTTATCCCGTCAAGCTCTTCCTGGGCATCCTCCAGCGTGACGCGGGCATCCTCCAGCTTTGTTTCGGCATCCGAAAGCTCCTGCTGCGCTTCCGCGATCCCGGAGGAGAACTCCTTCAGCCCGTCTCTGTACTCGGCTTCTCCGTCCTCCAGCTCCTTCCAGGCATCCTCCAGCTCCTTCTGCCCGTCGATCCGCGCCTCTTCAAGCTCCTTCTCGCCGTCGCGGTACTCCTCCCATCCGTCGTCGATCTGCTTCTGACCGTCCAGCAGCTCCTGTCTCGCCTGTTCCAGATCCGCTTTCGCCTGGTCTGACCGGGCCTGCCCGTCCGCGATCTGTGCGGCCGCGTCGTCCAGCTCCTGCTTGGCGTCGGCTAAAACAGCCTCGTTCTCCGCGAGCTCCGCGGCGGCGCTTTCCAGTTCCGCTGCGCCCTCCTCAAGTTTCCGGTCCGAATCGCGGATCTGTGCCGCCGCGTCGTCCAGCTGCTTTTCGGCCTCCGGCAGCTTCGCGTATTCCGCGTCAAGCTGCTGCTGCGCCGCATTCATCTGCTCATTGGCCGCCGCTGCCTGCGCATAGCCCTGGTCGAGATCCTGCTGCGCCTTTGATATCGCGGCCTCTCCGGCATCCAGCTCCGTCTTCGCGCTGTCCAGCTGCGCCTTGAGCGGAGCATATGCCGGGTCGGATTCACTCATGCTTCCAAGAAGCGCCAGTCCCGCCTCATACTCCTGTCTTTTCGCATCGAGCTCCCCTCGCTGCGCTGTGAGGGCCTCCTGCCCGGCGTCCAGAAGCGCCAGATTCTGCTCGTACTCCTGACGGCTCGCCGCCAGCTGGGCGGCGGCACTGTCCAGCTGCTCGACACCGGCAAGGTAGGCTTCCTTGTTTTCCTTATAAATCTCCCGGCCGTAATCCAGCTCCGCGGCCCCGTTTCCGTACTGCAGCCTCGCCTGCTCATACTGGTCAGTAGCCTCGTCATATTTGCTCTTCCCGTCCTCGTATTCGGCGGCGCCCTCTTCATACTGCCTGCGCGCGTCGGCAAGCTCCGCGACTCCCTCCTCATACTGGGCGAGCCCGTCTTCATATTCTCTTCGCCCGTCGGCCAGTTCCTTTTCCGCATCCTCCAGCTCGTTCCGGGCGTCTTCCAGCTCTTGCTCCGCGTCGGCGATCTCCCGGTTGTAGGTGTCCACCCCGTCGTAATACCGGAATCTGCCCGCGTCAAGCCCGGTCCTGGCCTGAAGGAGCTCTGTCCGGGCGTCCTCCAGCTCTTCCATGGCCTCGTTCCGGGCGTCCTCCAGCTCCTTCTCCGCATCCGCCAGTTCGGCGCGCGCATCCTCCAGCTCCCGGCTGGCATCCGTGACGACCGATTCGTACCGGAGCGCGGAGCGCTCCTCCGCCAGGCCGTCCATCGAATCCACCAGGGCCTCCAGCCTCCGATCGTATTCATCGCCGTAGCTGTCAAGCTCCTGCAGGCCGTCGCCGGTAAAATAGGCAACGGTGTAATAATCGCAGTCAAAATTCTCCGCCGGGACATAGACAAAAGCATTCACCGAGCCGTTTCCCAGTGAAGAGGAGCCTCTGTCGGTCCCCACATAAAGAGGGCTTGTGACCGTGCCCACTATGGTATAATCGCGGCGGACCAGGCTGTCGGCCTCGTCGGGTCCCGGATCCAGCCGGATACGGTCCCCAACGGAGAGTCCCAGCTCCGCAAGAAGAAGCTTTTCCGTCACACATTCATCCGGCGTCTCAGGGAGCCTGCCCTCCTCCGTTCTCAGAAGGTTCAGCCTGTCCGGCATGGCCCGGACGCTGACAATGGCGTCCACCGCCACCGCGTCTACCGCCCAGCTTCCCTCCACCTCCGCCACCCCGTCGGCTGCCGAGAGCGCTTCCAGATCCTCATCGGTAAGTCCCAGCGTGGAAAGCACATAACCGTCCATCAGATGCGTACTGTCATAGTATCTGTCCGCGGTATCCTGCATATCCGGAGCGGCGGCCCGGAGGCCGGAAAGAAACGCCACCGCCAGGGCGGAAAGCACCAGAATGGACAGAAACCGGTTATACGTGTTCCTGATCTCCCGAAGCAGATCGGTGATCAGCCTGTTTTTCTTTCTCACCATTCGATCTCCTCCACCGGCGTGGGAGAGGCATTGCGCTCAATGGCAGCCACACGGCCGTTCTTCACATGGATCACCCGGTCCGCCATAGGAGTGATCGCGGTATTGTGCGTGATCACCACCACCGTCATCCCTCCCTGGCGGCAGGTATCCTGCAAAAGCTTCAGTATCGCCTTACCTGTCACATAATCCAGCGCCCCCGTGGGTTCGTCGCACAGAAGGAGCTTGGGATTCTTGGCAAGCGCCCTGGCTATGGCCACCCGCTGCTGCTCCCCTCCCGAGAGCTGTGCGGGGAAATTGTTCAGTCTGCCGCCAAGCCCCACATGGTCCAGCACATCCGCCGCATCCAGCGGCTTGTCGCAGATCTGCGCCGCCAGCTCCACATTCTCCAGAGCCGTCAGGTTCTGGACAAGATTATAGAACTGGAAAACAAAGCCGATATCGTGCCTCCGGTACCCGGTAAGCTGCTTCGGCGTATAGTCGCTGATCCGCTCCCCGTCCACGGTGATCACGCCGCCCGAGCAGGAATCCATGCCTCCCAGCATATTTAAGACCGTGGTCTTGCCGGCGCCGGACGGCCCCACGATGACCGCAAATTCTCCTTTTTCGATAGAAAAATCCACTCCGTCGGCCGCGTGGATCGTCACTTCTCCCATCTTGTAAATCTTCTTCACATCTTCAAAGCTTATGTAACTCATGACTTCACCGCCCGAAATATTTGTTCTATTATCTTACACCCTTTTTCATGCTGTTCGCAATACTTTCTATGAAATTTGACAAATGACGCGGTATATTTTATGTTTCTCCGCGAAAAAATAGGTTGGGGGTGATGAATATGCTTCAAAGATATCCGAACCGAAAATTTCCTCCCATACAGCCGGAACAGCAGTCCAGCACATACGAAGACGGCTGCGGCTGTACCGATGAGGATCCTTACGGGTGTTTTCAGAATGAGGATGCCATCGGACCCAAGATCGGTTCTGCCACGGATTTTACCGGGCTGATCCCGTCCCTTCCCCGATCGGATTCCGAGCTGGAAGCCTACGCGGAAATGTACGACTATCCCGGAGACGTGTTTAAGGACTGATCCTCCCTCGGGCGCCCCAAAGCAAAAACGGTTTCCCGAAAAAACCGGTGTCCTGGACGTGAAGCGCCCCGGACACCGGCCGGCAGAATTTGCTTTGGGGCGTCCTTCGGATCCCTATTGAAAACCGGAAGAAGAATGTGTAAAATAAAAGCGTAATAAAAAAGACCGTCAGAAAAGAGAGAAACGTCTATGGCCGAGCAGGATATCCTATCCGAAAACCAGTACCGCGGCTGCCGTCTCTGCCCGCGTATGTGCGGGGCGGACCGCGCCCTGCGCCCCGGCTTCTGCTCCGGAACGGACCGCGTAAAGGTAGCCAGAGCGGCCCTTCATAAGTGGGAGGAGCCCTGTATCAGCGGCCCGGACCCGGAAGGTCCGGGAGGGAGCGGAACCGTCTTTTTCAGCGGCTGTACGCTTCGCTGCCGCTTCTGTCAGAACTACACCGTCAGTCATGAAAATTTCGGCAGAGAAATATCGGCCGCCCGGCTCGCGGACATCTTTCTGCGGCTGCAGAGCCAGGGCGCATATAACATCAATCTGGTGACGCCCACCCACTATCTGCCGTCTATCGTCAGGGCTCTCGACACGGCGGGGGACCGTCTGCAGATCCCGGTCGCCGTAAACTGCGGAGGTTATGAACGGACACAGGTTATAGAGGCGCTCGCAGGTTACATCGATATCTGGATGCCGGACCTGAAATACTTCGACCCCGGGCTTTCCTCCGCTTACTCCGCCGCTCCGGACTATTTCGCCCACGCCTCCCGCGCGGTGGCAAAGATGGTCGAGCTGGCCGGACCTCCCGTCATAGATTCCCGCGGCCTTATGCGCTCCGGCGTCATTATCCGGCACCTGGTCCTCCCCGGCGCCAGAAAGGACTCCATCCGCCTTCTCCGCTGGATGAAAGAAAACCTTCCGCCCGGCGGCTACTATCTCAGCCTTCTCAGCCAGTACACCCCCGCCTATCAGGCCGTGGGGCACCCGCAGCTGGGACGCCGGATCACCACCTACGAATACGAAAGCGTCGTGAACGCGGCTTTGGATCTCGGGCTCGACACCGGATATATGCAGAAAAAAAGCAGCGCCCGTGAAGAATACACGCCGCCGTTTGATCTGGAGGGTGTGGAAGAATAAAGTAAGAGGGTATCGACACCGCTTTTCGCTTTCTTTCGCCGATACCCTCTTTATACTATCCCGTCCACTGGACTGTACCTCCGTTTCGTTATAGTATCTATATGAAATTGTATATCCATTCTACAACCCGTCTCCCTTTTCTCTTTTCATCCGTATCTTTCTAACCGTTGTCCCGGTGCCACGCTTCCTTTATCATACTTTCTCGTCATATCATAAAGTGGTGAATCGGTAACTGCCTTAGAATCTTTATCAGGGTTTTCCGCTGTAGATCTGGTGTCCTGGTTCCGGCTCTCACATATCCGTCAAGCGGGAACGAAGCTTACGTGTTCTTTGGACTGTACCTCCTTTCGTTGGATTTTTAAACTCTTCTCTGCACTTGTCTGGTGCTTTCTGTCTCTCTTGTTTTGATGGTTTTATTATAGCGGGTCCGCCCGGATTTGTCAATACTTTTTTTTGATAAAATATTAGATTTTTTGTGTATTCTTTAATTTTGTCTTAATTGTCTGCAATTATTTAAACTTTTACAAAAAATTCTGGCTGTTTTTCACATCATTTATAAACAATACAAGTTCTTTTTCGTTTTGCGCGAACAATGCCAATATTTTATTATATCGCCCCCTTTTTTATGCCCCGTGATGTATAATCTGGAAACATAAATCGACAGTCACTTTCTCGCCGCAGAGGTGCCGTCTGTTTCATTGACTTTTCTCTTTCTGCATCCTATAATTACATTTTATAACAGAGTTCTCATCTATGCAGAGGAGTAGAACAAATGAGTGTTGGAAGCGCAAAAGATATTATTCGTGAAGCAAGGCTGAAAGCCGGCCTGACACAGGAGCAGCTCTCCGAAGGGGTCTGCTCTACTCAGGCACTCTCCCGAATCGAATCCGGCACATCCGGAGTCAGTCCGGCCACCTTTCAGGCGCTGATGGAACACGCCGGCGCTCCCTGCGAGAGATATCCCATCTTTGCGAGCCGCAGCGATTTCAACAGCTTTTACGCCATCAAGCTGGCCCGGTTCCATCTGGATTCGTGGCAGCTGGGCCCCGCCTATGAAGAGCTTCAGAAGGTGGAGGACCAGAACTGGGCCGATAACCGGCTGTATTATCAGGAATGGCTTTTACTCCACTGCCGCCTGCAGTTTCGCTCTTACCGGTGCAGCCACAGGCTTATTTTTGATGCTCTTTTAACGGCCATCCATATCACTCGCCCCGCGATCGACCTCTATGATTTCGGGAAGCTTCTTCTGACGCAGAACGAGCTCCAGATCCTGACCGCCATAGCCTAGGAAAGCCTCTATAACGGGGCGCCCGAGGATTGCCGCAGGATCTGCGGACAGCTTCTGGCCTATCTGGAGGCAAGCCACTTCTCTCCGATGGAGAAGGATCTTCTTCTGACGGATGCGCAGATCGTACATATCAAGTACCTCCTGTCCGTCCGCAGATACGAAGATGCGCACAGGATCGCGGAAAAATACAGGCAGATCACGCCCCTTCACTGGAATTCGGCTTCTCTTTTTGAGATCACGTTCCTGTACGGGCTGTGCTGCCATTTCCTGGGGCAGGACGAGGAGGCTTCCTTCCACATAAAGGCCGTCTTCTATTCCGCCCACGCCATCGGATGCTGCTACGCCAACGCCTGCAGGGACCTTCTGATCCAGCGCACGGACTTTCCCATGTCCGACTATATGAAAAAGCTCCCCAACGCGGCCGCGGAGTCCTTCCCCTTTCCGGAGGTCACCGGAGCCGACGGCTTCTCCGACGGGATCTTCAACGCCGATACGGACGACGTCTACACTCTCGGCGACCTGATCCACGACCTTCGCACCGAGCAGCACGTTTCCCTCCGCCAGCTCTGCCTGGGACTCTGCAGCAAATCCAAGATGTCAAAGATCGAGAGCGGAAAACTCCAGCCCGACATCGCCATGACGGAGATCCTCCTCCAGAGGCTGGGCGTCACCGAACGGATATTCTCGTTCTGGGGAAACGAAAAGGAGGCCCGGCTGCACGACCTGAAGTTCAGGCTCCTGCACACACGGACCCTCCCCGAGAATCTGGTAAACGACTATCTGGACAGCATGAAGCAGATCATCGATCCCGCGAGCCGCCTCTACTACCAGGACTACCTGGTGGCCTCCGCCCTGTGTGTCCGCGACCCCGCCCAGAGGATCGAGGCGCTGAAGGAGGCCCTCCGCCACACTCTTCCCGACTTCGACATCTACCAGGCCGGCTGCTTCCGCCTGGGATGGGAGGAGCTCTCCATCCTGAACTGCATCGCCATTGCTTACCGCTGCCTCGACAGCTTCGATATGTGCAGCCTGTACTTCTGCCATATCACCGAATACATAAAGCGGGTCCGTCCAGATGCAATGCTCCAGGTGCAGATCCTTCCGATCACGGTGCGGACCCAGGCCCGGATGCTCTACCGGCACAAGCAGTATGACGCCTTTCTAGAGATGACCGGCCAGTATTTGACCGGGCGGTCAGTCATGTACTATAATCTTGAAACCCTGGCCTCCCTGCTGTTCTACCGCTGCCAGGCGCTTATGGAGGTCTCTCCGTCCCATGCCGAGGAGAGTATGCTTCTTGCCACCTACTCCATCAACCTGAACAACCTGCTTGGGTACCGGCCCAACGCCTTGATTTTAAGGAACGGCTTTTTAAATGCCTTCCATATCCAGATAAATGATTAGTAGCGAGCCTCTCCGTCTATAACCTCTTCAACGCACACCTGCACGGCCGGCCTTGAGGTTGCCCTGCTCTGCGCCGCCGCGCTTCCCGCCGCTGCCAGGATGGCCAGCGCCGTCATGCACGCCAATACTCTTTTTACGCCTGCCCAAAGGTTCTTTTTCATCATTTTGTCCTCCTTTATTTTCGCCAAACGGAGAACGTATGTCCTCCGCTCTTTCTGATCTTCATTCTCATTCTATATAACCTGTACCCTGAAAAAAATGGCATGATTAGAAACCTTTTTATTTCCAAATAGGTTAAACAGGGTACAGGTTTACATCTCCCTTTCTTATTTCTCTTTATGCAAATTCGGGGATCTTTTCTTGCTATTTTCCTGCCGATATGCTATATTTATCGGGGTAAAATATATTACAGCAAAGCGTCAAAGCGGAGGAGCGGTATGATTGAAACTTGGAATGTGACGATCCCGGAGCTGACCGGCGAAGAAGAACGCCGCGCGTATCTCTATCTTCCGGAATCCTATGAAAGCCGGCCGGAACGCCGTTACCCGGTCCTGTATATGTTCGACGGCCACAATGTTTTCTTTGATGAAGACGCCACCTACGGAAAGTCCTGGGGAATGAAAGAATTTATGGACGCCAGCGAAACGCAGCTGATCATCGCCGCCGTGGAATGCAATCACCATCCGGACGGCGGACGGCTCAACGAATATTCTCCCTTTTCCTTCCGCGATTCCCGTTTCGGGAGCGTGACCGGAAAGGGCAAGCTCACGATGCGCTGGATGATCCGCTCTTTCAAATCCTATATCGACCAGAATTACCGCACGCTTTCCGACCGGGAACACACCTTTATCGCCGGAAGCTCCATGGGCGGCCTGATGAGCCTGTACGCGGTTCTCTCCTACAACCGCTTTTTCTCCCGTGCGGCCGCTCTGTCCCCGTCTCTCTGGACCCATCCGGCGGCCATCGACCATATGGTGAAGCGGGCGGCGGTCGGCCCGGATACGATCGTCTATATGGATTACGGTTCGGAGGAGTTCGCCAACCACGACGGAATGCAGAAGCAGTTCCGCAGGACCGCGGGGGCTCTGGCGGACAAGGGGGTCTATGTGACCTCCCGCGTGGTGCCTCACGGCGACCACAGCGAAGCGAGCTGGGAGAAGCAGATCCCCATTTTTATGGAAACGCTTTTATACGATCTGTAAAGAATTTTCGGGCAGATGCGGCCCGGCAGTGAAAATGCCGCGAAGCCCCGGCACACAAGGAGGAGCTTTTTATGGAGACACAGTACTGCAAATGGTACAGCCCGTCCCTCGGACGCGACATGGAATGCAAGGTCTACGGGCACGCAGGCCGTCCCATGATCTACATTCCCTGCCAGAACGGACGTTTTTTTGACTTTGAGAATTTTCATATGGCCGGGACCTGGGGACCCTGGATAGAAGACGGAAAGCTCATGGTCTGCTCCATCGACACGATGGACGCGGAAACCTGGTCCAATGTCTACGGCGATCCGCGCTGGCGCATCGAGCGTCATGAAGCCTGGAACCGCTATATCGTGGACGAGGTGGTCCCCTTTATCCGCAATCGCGCCAACGAGCGCAACGGCTGGACGGGATTTCCCGGCGTAATGGTATTCGGGGCCAGCCTGGGCGCCACCCACGCCGCCAATCTGTACTTCCGCTGGCCGGATATCTTTGACCGGCTGCTGGCCCTCAGCGGGATCTACACGGCGGAATACGGCTTCGGCGCGTATATGGACGATCTTGTCTATCTGAATTCGCCCGTCCACTATATGGCCAACCTTCCTGTCGGCCACCCGTACATTGAAAAATACAACAGCCACAAGGCGGTGTTCTGCGTGGGACAGGGGCCCTGGGAAATGCCGGACTCTACGCGGCAGCTCCATGGGATCCTGGACTGGAAAGAGATCTACGCCTGGGTGGATTACTGGGGTTTTGACTGCGCGCACGACTGGGAATGGTGGTACAAGCAGGTAGTCTACTTCGCGCCCTATCTTCTGGATATGGGCTGAGCGTAAACATAAAGAAATGAGGAGGATTATGAAATGAAAAATTTTGTATTTATCTCGCCGAATTTTCCGACCAACTACTGGATGTTCTGCCGTGAACTGAGAAACAACGGGCTCAATGTCCTGGGCATAGGGGACCAGCCCTATGACGAGCTGTACGATGAGCTGAAATGGAGCCTGACGGAGTATTACAAAGTCTCCAGCCTGGAAAACAGCGATGAAGTCTACCGCGCCGTGGCCTTCTTTATTTTTAAATACGGCCGGATCGACTGGCTGGAATCCAACAACGAATACTGGCTGGAGCGCGACGCCCGGCTGCGGACGGATTTCAATATCCAGAGCGGCTTCCAGGTGTCCGATATCCCGCGCATCAAATTTAAATCCAAAATGAAGGAATTCTACAAAAAAGCCGGGATCCCCACCGCCCGCTACCATCTGGTGGATACCTATGAGGGGTGCCGTTCCTTCATCCACAAAGTAGGCTATCCCGTCGTCGCCAAGCCCGACAACGGCGTCGGGGCTTCCGACACCCACAAGATCTCCAGCGACGAGGAGCTGGGACAGTTCTTCGCCTCCCGGATCCCCGGAGTCCCCTACATCATGGAGGAATTTGTCTGCGGCGCGGTCAATTCCTACGACGCGATCATCGATTCCAACGGGAACCCCCTGTTTGAAACAGGAAATGTTTCCCCCGTCTCCATCATGGATATCGTAAATAACGGCGACAATTCCGTGTACTATATCGTAAAGGATCTCCCCGACGATACCCGCGCGGCGGGACGGGCGGCAGTCCGGAGCTTTGGGGTCCGCAGCCGCTTCATTCACTTTGAATTTTTCCGTCTCCAAAAGGATCAGCCCGGGCTGGGAAAAGCCGGCGAGATCGTTTCCCTGGAGGTCAATATGCGCCCCTGCGGCGGCTTCTCACCCGATATGATGAATTTCGCCCACTCCACGGACGTATATAAAATATGGGCGGATATGATCGCGTTCGATCACTCCGACCTGCCGCAGGGCCCTCACGCGTTCTGCGCTTTTGCCGGCCGCCGCGACGGGAAGAATTTTGTTTTGAGCCACGAACAAATCATGGAACGGTACGGGGCGAAGATGAAGATGGTGGACCGTATCCCCGACGCTCTCTCGGGAGCCATGGGGAACCAGATGTATCTGGTACTCTGCGACAGCGAAGATGAACTGAACGGATTTTACCACGACGTGCTGGAATGCTGGAACTGACGGCAGATTTTCCGGATATTTCCGCGGCGGCCGGGTGCTTTTGCATCTCCCGGCCGCCGTTTTTTTACTGTTTTTTATTGCAGATCTCTTCCGCCTTCAGGCACATTCTCACCGCCGTCTCCTTGTCGGAAGCGCTGATCAGAAAGCGCGCCTTATGGCAGAAATTCAGGCCGGGATCGATCCGGTGCAGCGCCTCCGCATCGGCTCCCGCCCACTCCTCGGGGAAGGGGATCTTGGTGGCGAACGATCTGGGAGCCACGGGAACGCCCTGTCCGGACCATCCTCCGCGGTTGGAGGGATACACGCAGAACTTCTTGTCGGTCGGCGTCAGAACGGACTGCCATGGGACAAATCTTTCCAGAACGACCACGGAATTCGTGCTTCTTTCCATCGCCTCGCGCACCTCCTCCTCCGCCCGTTTCTGAGCCTCGAACTGAGAAAGATAATGGCGCAGGATGCTCTCCGCGTATCCGACCGCCTCCACAAACCTTTCGTCGGACGAATCCATGCTGTCCCACTCCGGATTGAACCAGGCGACAGCCTCGGAAAGAACGCAGGGATGCCCTCCGTTGTCCGCATCGTCGAGAGCGCTTACAAACGCCTCGTCAAAGTCCGCGGCTTCCGCATCCCCCACCAGCCTGGGGCCGTACTTTTCCCACAAAAGCCCGAACGCGGCATAGCCGATGCCGTTGGGGCGCTTTCTCGCATCCGCCTGATGATGGTCAAACTCTCCCAGCCCGATATCATAAACAATGCCGCAGAAATCATCCGGGACCCGGCTCCCCCTGAATACCTGGAACCTGGGATTCAGGATCCGGAGGAGCGCCGTGGAAAACACATCGTCCGCGTGAAACGTCCCGGCGTGAGTAAAGCCCTGATCCGGCACGGGTACCTCATCCTCCGGGACCGGATCGGGAAGACCGTCATGCCGCATCACCGTTATAACCTTTGTACCCTCTTGAATATTTTTGCAGCCTTTTTCGTGCAAGCACATCTGATTTTCCTTGATTTCGCTCATGTTCTCCTCCATCTGTAACCTTTTTTGCCGGTTGAAGCATTTCGGAAGCATCGCATATGGCATAACTGAATTGTACCACAAACCGGAAAAAAGTAAACCCCGGAAAGATCTTCGGGCCGCGCGGACGATCCCCGGACCCCGGAAAACAAAAGTAGAAAAAAAGCGGAAAGAATGGTAAAATGGTTCCGTAAACAGCAGGCAGGATAAAGAAAGGAGTTTTCTCATGTACCGTTTTTCCGATGATTACAGCGAGGGAGCGCATCCCCGCATCCTTGCGGCATTGGCGGAACACAATCTGGAATCCAATCCGGGCTACGGTCTGGACAGGCATTCGGCCCGCGCCGCTGATCTGATCCGGAAGGAGGCCGCGGATCCGTCCGCCGAGATCCATTTCCTTGCAGGCGGAACACAGGCCAATTCCGCCGTGATCGCCTCCGCCCTCCGGCCTTATCAGGCGGTCATAGCGGCCTCCACCGGACATATCAATGTCCATGAAACGGGCGCGGCGGAAGCCTCCGGGCATAAGGTGCTGACGGCGGAAAGCGCAGACGGAAAGCTGAACCCGTCCATGATCCGCGATATACTTTCCTCCCATACCGACGAGCATATGGTTCAGCCAAAGATGGTCTACATCTCCGATTCGACTGAAACGGGAACGATATACACCAGGGAAGAGCTCGCGGCCCTGTACCATTTCTGCGGGCAGAACGGCCTGTATCTGTTCCTGGACGGCGCGAGACTCGGGGCCGCCCTGGCAAGTCCCGAAAATGATCTGACCATAGCCGATGTCGCCGCGCTCACGGATATCTTTTATATCGGGGGAACAAAAAACGGCGCCCTCCTGGGAGAAGCGCTGGTAATCATAAACGATGAATTAAAGCCCGGCTTCCGCTTCCTGATGAAGCAGAGAGGCGCCATGCTTGCGAAGGGATGGATCCTGGGGATCCAGTTTGAAGAATTATTTCAGGACGGGCTCTATTACCGGCTGGCTGCCCAGGCCCGGGAATCGGCCGAAACGATCCAGAGGGCCCTGGAGAAGCTCGGATATGAGTTCGCTTATCCTCCCCAGACCAATCAGCTTTTCCCCATCGTCCCCGATCCGCTGGCGGCAAGGCTGGAAGCGGAATTCGGGTGTCACCCGGACAGGCATCTGGCGGACAACCGGACCAGCATCCGCATCGTGACCTCCTGGGCTTCCACGGAGGCCGGCATCCGGAGCCTGCTCCGGGTAATGTCCGAATGAAGCGTTCCCGCGCCGGCCGCGGTCACTCCGCGTCTTCCAAAAGCTTCCGGATGTAATTTCTCACCACCTCAAAGGCCACCTGGTTCATGCCGCTGTTGATAACCAGGTCCGCCAGCGCGCGCGTCGGCTGCACGTAAAGATAATGCATGGGCTTAACCGTCGTGAGGTACTGTTCGACCACGCCTTCGATATCGCGGCCCCTTTCCTTCACATCGCGAATGACGCGCCGAAGGATGCGCTCGTCCGCATCGGCTTCTACGTAGATCTTCACGTCCAGGAGCTGGCGCAGCCTGGGATCCGCCAGGACCAGTATCCCCTCCACCAGTATGACCCGCTTGGGCTGTACCGTAAGCACCCGGCTTGACCGGGTGTGGAGGGAATAATCGTAGACCGGGCAGTTCACAGTTTTTCCTTCCCGGAGATCCCGGAGCTGTTCCAGCAGAAGCTCCGTCTCGAACGCGTCGGGGTGATCATAGTTCTGCTTTTTGCGCTCCTCAAAAGAAATGTGATCCTGGGCGCGGTAATAATTGTCATGATAGAGCACCGTCACATCGTCCCCGAACTCCTCTTTTAACCGATTGGTAAACGTAGACTTGCCGGAACCCGTTCCTCCTGCGATTCCTATGATCACCGTCTTCATCCTTTATCCTCCGTCACGCTCCGGAAACAGCCCTACATCACGATCCTGCAGTCCGGCTCAACTTTCCTGCAGACTGCCGCGGCCTCCTGCATGATCTGATCGAAGCGTTCGTCGTCCGCCTCGATAATGAGCCTCTGTGTCATAAAGCTGACCGTCGCCTCTTTCACGCCGTCGATCTTGTTGATCGCGTCCTCCATCTTGGCCGCGCAGTTGGCGCAGTCCAGATCCTCCAATTTGAATTTTTTCTTCATCCGGGTATCCTCCTTAAACGCACCTCTATATATGAATAGATGTTCATATGTTTATTATATACCCTTTTGAGAAAAATGCAAGCATATTTTCTATTTCCGCGCCGTTATTTCTTTTCGCCCAGGATCCGCCGGATATTGAAAACAAACAAAAGTCCCGTCGTACAGGCGGCCGTAATATCGGAAATGGGCTCCGCCAGGAAAAGGCCGTCGGTCCCCAGGCCGAGCTTCGGCAAGATCAGGGCAAGCGGGATCAGAAGGATAACCTTCCGCAGCAGTGCCAGGAACATGGATATCTTCGCCTCGCCCAGGGCCAGGAATGTCTGCTGGCAGGCCATCTGCACCCCGAAGATCAGGTACCCGAAGCTGTAGATCCGGAGTCCGTACGAAGCGATATCCACGATCCGGCTGTCCGGACTGAACAGAGAAACAAAGACCCGGGGGAACAGGATGTATGCGCCGGCCACAATTCCGGTGTACAGGCAGATCACCGCCAGCATCAGCCGGAACGCTTTCATCACCCGGTCCGTCTTTCCCGCTCCGAAGCAGTAGCTGATGATCGGCGTGGCGCCCTGGGCAATTCCCTGAACCGGCATATACAGGAGCTGGGAGAGACTGAAGATCACCGTCATCGCGCCCACGTAATAATCGTTCCCGTACGTCTGCATCCCGTTATTGAAGGTGAGCTGCACCAGGCATTCCGTGGACTGCATGATGAGCGGCGAAAGCCCCAGAAGAAGCACCGGCGTGAGCGCGCTCCTGTCGAGCCGCAGATACCTCGCCCGCAGGCGCAGCGTGCTTCTTTTGCTGACCAGAAAGCAGATCACCCACACAGCCGACACGGTCTGGCTGATCACGGTAGCCGCCGCGGCGCCGGCCACTCCCATATTCAGTCCGTAGATCAGGATCGGATCCAGGATGATATTCAGGACCGCCCCGATCAGGACCGTCATCATACTGGTCTTCGCATATCCCTGACAGGAAATGAACTGGTTCAGTCCCAGCGCGATCTGCACCGACAGGGTCCCGTACAGGTAGATCCCCAGATATTGTTCCGC
This sequence comes from uncultured Lachnospiraceae bacterium, assembly GCA_947630085.1. Lineage (GTDB taxonomy): Bacteria > Bacillota > Clostridia > Lachnospirales > Lachnospiraceae > UBA3402. Next base: position 2,890 of record CANRGP010000011.1, on the reverse strand, counting down.
ATAGCCGACGGTTTCACCGCTGGCGCCGAACAGGAGAAGGATCGGCTCTTTCCCCACCTGGAACACGGCGCTGAGGATCAGAGCCAGAATCACCAGAAAGACCGTCCCGCTTCCCAGGATCCTCTCCGCCCCGTCATAATCCTTCTGCCCCATCCGTATCGCCGCCTGGGGCGCGCCGCCCATGCCCACCAGAGCCGAAAAAGCGGACACCAGCATAATGATCGGGAAGCTCACGCCCAGCCCGGCAAGGGCCAGGGAGCCGACTTCGGGTATCCTTCCCACATAAACCCGGTCAACCATATTGTAAAGCATATTGATGATCTGCGCAAACACGGCTGGAAGCGCCAGCTGCACCATCAGCTTCCCCAGCGGTTCCTTCCCAAGCCTTTCCCTGTCGTCGTTCATACCGTACCCGTCACCCTCTTTTCCAGGCATTTAACCTGTAACCTATTTTTATATTATTCTTTTTTTTCGCCTGTTTTCCGATGTTTTTTCACTCTGTAACCTGTCCGTCTCCCGCCGGTTCTTCCCTCACAGCCGGCCTGCGTCTCTCAGTCGGGCGTCACCGGACGGGCATCCGCCGGGATGGGACACACATATCCCTCCGCCGTTCGCCGCTCAAATTCCTCCCGCGCCCGCGCGAGGATCTCCGGATCCTGGAAGAGATCCACGGCCGCGGCCGCTATCACTTTTCCCGCGGTAAGAGCCGCCTTGCGGCCGATCTCGGTCCCGCCGCAGGAAACATTCTGCCAGCTGTGTCCGGGGCACCCGTTGGGCCAGGAGGCAACATGGATCTGCGCGGCAGGCGTCAGCCAGCTCACGTCTCCCACATCCGTGGAGCCCGCATGAAACGCGTCGCCCGTATACAGCGGAGCCAGGAATGCATTCATGGCATGGCCCGCGGCCGCCTGCATCCGGACGACCTTCTCCTTGAGCCCGGGGTCGTTTGCCGCGGCAACTCCCGCGGCCCCGCCTCCGGGGTAGGTCGCGGCAAGCGCATCGGCAAACGCAAGCTCCTCCTCCGTATATTCCGGAACCCCGATCAGGGCGAAATTGTCGTAAAGCACCTTTTCCAGGACGAAATTGCTGACCGTGTCCGCGACCCCGTCGATGAATTTCTTTTCTACCTGGGTGTCCGTCATCAGGGCGGCTCCCCGGGCGATGCGGTCCACCCGCTTTTCCAGCTCCACCGCCTCTTTCACACGGTTCGAGCGGATCATATAAAGGACGCTTGCCCTGGGCTGCACCACGTTGGGGCTGCTCCCGCCCGCGTCTGTAATCGCATAGTGGATCCGCGCCCTGCCGCTCATATGCTCACGCAGAAACTGTACGCCCACATTCATCAGCTCCACCGCGTCCAGGGCGCTTCTTCCCAGCTCCGGGGCTTCCGCCGCATGGGACGCGGTCCCAAGGAACTTATACTGGACCTGGATGCAGGCGTTTGACGAACCGGTAGCCGCCTCGTTCACATCATCCGGATGCCAGGTCAGCGCGGCGTCCAGGCCCTTCCAGAGTCCGTCTCTCGCCATAAACGCTTTGGCCGCTCCCCCTTCCTCGCCCGGGCACCCGTAGAGGATCACCGTCCCCCGCGCCTGCGTCGTCTTGAGAAACGCCTTCACCCCCAGAGCGGCGGCAAGCGCTCCGGCTCCCAGCAGATTGTGGCCGCATCCGTGCCCGCTGCCGCCGGGAACGATCTCCTTCTGCTCCGTGCTTCCCGCCGCCTGGGAAAGGCCGGACAGCGCGTCGTACTCCGCCAGGATCCCGATCCTCGGCCCGCCGCTTCCAAAAGAGGCGGAAAATGCCGTGGGGATCCCGCAGATCCCCTTCTCCACCTCAAACCCTTCCTCCTCCAGCACACGGCAGTACAGTTCCGCCGAGCGGAACTCCCTGAGAGACAGCTCCGCATATTCCCAGATCTGTCCGGACACCTCCCGGATCAGATCGGCCTTTTCATCAATGGCGGCAATGGCCGCCTGCTTTTCACCGTTCATAGTCTTCCTCCGTCCCGCTTCATCAAAATCAAACGCCCGCCGTCAAAACGGATAGCTGTTCTGTGCGTATTCCGATACGGCCCGGAAATGATCGTCATATGGGTATGTCCTGCGGCCGAACTCCATCCACATAGACGACCAGGATGTCCCGTCCCTCAGCAGCTCCCGGACGAGCCTGTCGCCGGCCGCCGCATTGCCCTCCTGCTCCCGCAGGTCCACGCAGCCCTCGTGGTCGTATATTCTGCACTGCAGATCACATTCCAGCTTATCGCACTGGTAGGCAAACAGAGCCTCCGGCGTCTCGTGGGCATCGAACTCCAGAAAAAGCGCCTCGATCTGCTCCCCGTCCAGCAGACCGCCAAGGATCCGGTGCACCGCCTCGTGCTCCATCTTCTCCTTCTCGTCCGCCCCGATCTGGAAGCGGGTCAGATCTCCGATCACCGCCTCGCCGATTTCATGGATCGCCAGCATCAATATCACCTTCCTGATATCGACGTCGTACCGGTACTCCGACTTCATCGCGATCGCCAGCATCTGGACGCCGAAGACGTGCTCGGCCACGCTCTCGACCCGGCCGCGCCGTACCTTCCAGTCCTTCCATCCGGTGCGGATCACGTCTTTGAGACGGCTGCACAGGATATAGTAATTCATTACGCTCTGTTCTTTGGAAATGGCTTCCGGCATGGCTTCTACACACCTTTCTCTTCCGGCCGCCTTTCTCCCCTGTCCGGATGATACCGGCCGCGGAGCGGCGTCCTGTCCGTATTTATATTGTCTATTATAATGCCGAATCCTCTCCGATTCAATACCGTTGTGACGCTGGTTTGTGTCAAGTATTCGTTGGCACTTTTTCTGTTTTCTTTATGACCTCTTGCTTTTATCGCAATAAGTACTGCCAT
>CANRGP010000010.1 GCA_947630085.1 uncultured Lachnospiraceae bacterium | reverse complement strand
CGATATATGAAGACGGCAAATACTGCGGAGAATCGTTTTATGAGATCGATGCAGAACATCGATGCGCCGCTCTGGACATCAAGCTGTTTGGATTTGCACGGGGACGTGGAATTGCAACGGCGGGACTCAGCTATGCAATCAACGAAGCGTTCAAAAACGGCGCTGAGAAGGTTTGGGTCGATCCGAATCCAGAAAACTCGAAAGCAATTGCGCTGTATAGGAGACTGGGATTTCAACAGAAATGCTTTCCGGAGTATCTGATTTCCGAGGACGAAGAGCCATTGTCAATCTATATGGAACTTCGCAAGGGCTAATTTCAAATGCAAATTCCCGAATAGAAAATCGAAATCTATAAGGAGAGATTTATTCGTGAAAATAAGATGCGTATGGGAACATAACGGCGACGACAGTATTTTGTATGCGGATAACTTTGCCGGAGCATTTACAAGAGGAGCGTCCAAAGATCTGGCGCTTCGGAAAATGCCTGCCGAGATTAGATCCTATCTGTTGTGGCAATGCGGTGTTGTGCCGGACTCTTTTGAGCTTGAAATAGTTCAGGAAAAGCAGTCCGAGCTGACCGTTTCCGACGCCGATTCCGACGTCATTTTTGATACCGAACGTGAAGAATTAAGCCCGTCAGAGTATGCCGACCTGAAAGCGCTTGCATTAAAGTCTGCACATGATTTTTTGACGCTGTATCAGACAATACCCGATAAAAATAAAAGCTGTCTTCAGGCAAGAGAAACATTCTACGGGCAGGTTCCTCGCACGGCGTTTGAGATGTACGAGCATACAAAGAACGTCAATGAATATTATTTCGATGAGATAGGCGTTTCTGCGGATAACGAAGGCACAATCTTAGAATGCAGGGAGCGCGGATTTGCCGCACTCGAAAGCCGGTCTGATTTCCTGAAAAATACAGTTTTTCTTGGTAGCTATGACGAAGAGTGGTCGTTAAGAAAAGTGTTGAGACGCTTTATATGGCACGACAGGATCCATGCAAAGGCTATGTATAGAATGGCGGTAAAGACCTTTGGCTCCGACGCTGTGCCAAATGTATTCCTGTTCAATATATAATTTCATATAACTTCTCGTTTATAGCTCCACCGATTAAACTTGAATACCGAGAAACAGACCGTTGACACACCGGCTCCCCGGAGAAAAGCCAGCGGGCTTTTCTCAGAAACGAAAATAAAAAGGGTGTGGGAATCCCACGAAAGAAGCAGGTGGGTACTCACCGGATTTGCTTGTTTTCCCATTCGGGACAGCCGTGATTTTGCGCTCCGTGTTTGAGTGTTCAAGGGGACGGCAAATTTAATAGGAGATTTGAGGTCATGGACAAATATTTAGAAATTAAAAGATATTTGAATCAAAAGAAGATAAAGAAAATGCTGCTGCTATGTCGAAGTATATGAGAAATTTGTTTGATTTTTATGGTCTCCCATCTTCCAGGAGAAAAGAAGTTTACCATGATTTTATCAAAGCAGAAAAAGAAAACAAAAATAATAGACTGGGAATTTCTGGATAAAAATATATTTAAGAACAAACCAAAAGTTATGAGGTGATCATACGAAATGTATTATAAAGCGAGAGTGACGGATCCGGCTTATTACTGTTATAAAGCCGTCGGCTTTAGAGATGTAGTTCTTGACACGACAGAAACGTATTATGTTCTGGGTGAAGAATGGGAGTGCAAAGAAATGGTTATTGAACGGTCTCTTTTTCATGCTCTAAATTGACAGGCGTCCGGTTCGGAATGTATGAATATCCGTGGGGCCGGCGGCTGACAGTAAGAACATCTCTTCTCGAGTTATATTTGCCGCAGCAATTTGCTCCGGGAGAAAACATTGAAAATTCGGATGTTCTGTTGTATGATAAAAGAAGCAAACCGGAGGAGGTGCGGTTCCATGACCTGCAGGGAAGCGGAGTCGCTGGTGATTCCCTTTATCCATGAAGAACTGGATGACGGAACGGCGGCGGAATTTCTGGATCATATTGATGCCTGCGACAACTGCCGCGAGGAGCTGGAGATCTACTATACCGTCGAAGCCGGTATCCGGCAGCTCAGCGACGATATGGGAAGCAGCAACATAAAGGGAGAGATGGAAGCCGATATTCAGGCTGCCAGGAGGCGGATCTTTCGCGGAACGGTTCTGGAGGTGGCCCGGTACGCCGCGGATACGCTGGCGGTGCTGGGAATCTTCGCGATGCTGATCCTGCAGTTCCGGCTCTGGTGGCAGGCGGGACTGTTCTGAGCCTCTCTGTGGGAGAGGCGGACAGGGCCAGGCGGGAAACGGCGTCATGGACGAACGCCGCAAACAAGAACCGGAATGGAGTGATTGATGGTATGGACAAACTGGTGCTTATAGACGGACACAGCATTTTGAACCGGGCTTTTTATGGGGTTCCCATGCTGACCAATGCCGAGGGACTTCACACCAATGCGGTGTACGGGTTCCTCAATATTATGTTTAAGATACTGGAGGAGGAGAAGGCGGATCACCTGGCCGTGGCCTTTGACATGAGGGAGCCGACGTTCCGCCATAAGATGTACCCGGAATACAAGGGAACCCGGAAGGGGATGCCGGAGGAGCTTCATGAACAGGTTCCGCTTATTCAGGACATTCTTGCCGCAATGGGGGTTCCGGTGATGACTCTTGCCGGATATGAGGCGGACGATATTCTGGGAACGCTTGCCGGGAAAAACGCGGCGAACGGGGTTGAAGTATCCGTTGTGTCCGGGGACCGGGATCTTCTGCAGCTGGCCGGCCCGCATATCAAGATCCGGATTCCGCGTACCAACAAAAGCGGGACCGAAGTGAAGGATTACTATCCGGAGGATGTCCTCAGGGATTACGGGGTGACTCCGCAGGAGTTCATCGACGTGAAGGCTCTGATGGGAGATGCCTCGGACAACATTCCCGGAGTTCCGGGGATCGGCGAGAAAACGGCCGTCAGCCTGATCTCTGCCTACCATTCCATCGAAAATGCCTATGCCCATCTGGAAGAGATCCGTCCTCCGAAGGCGCAGAATGCCCTGCGGGAGCATTATGATATGGCGCAGATGAGCAAGAAGCTCGCGACGATCTGTACGGACTGTCCCATCGGCTTTTCCTATGCGGATATGGAGATCGGGAATCTGTATACGCCGGAGGCGTACCGCATCATGCAGCGGCTGGAGCTGAAATCCCTGCTTTCCCGATTTGATCTGTCGGCCCGGACGTCCTCCCCGGCGGAGGAACGCTTTGTTTTTGTCTCCGATCCGGAAAAAGCAGAGGAAATATTTGCCCGCGCCGCGGCGGAGACGGAGAGCGGGCTTTTGGGATTTGCGCTTGCCGCCGACGGGGAGGAGGTAAAAGGGATCTCGCTCTGTTTTGGGGAAAATGACTGTTATGTGATCACGGCGGGAGAAACGCTGACCGGCAGCCGGCTTGCCGGCCGGCTGACCGACATGATCCTTTCCGCCGCAAGAGCGGTTACCGTGGGCCTTAAAGCGCAGCTCCCCTATCTGGGGATCGACTACGGCAGTCCGGCTGTTGACGCGGAGGTGGCGGCCTATCTTCTGAACCCGCTGAAGGATGCTTACGATTATGACGATATTGCCAGGGATCACCTGGATATGATCCTTCCCTCCCGGTCCGATCTTCTGGGGAAGGCTTCGATCGCGGCGACGCTGGAAGAAAGCGGCGGCGCGGGCGGGAGGTGCCTGGGGTATCTGGGATATGTGGCTCTGAGATCCGCCGACGTGCTTCGGGAGAAGCTGGAAGAGACGGGAATGTGGGATCTGTTTACGGATATCGAGATGCCTCTGATCTACAGCCTGCGCCATATGGAAGCGGCCGGAGTCCGTGTGGAGAAGGATTCGCTCCGGGAGTATGGAAAGGATCTGAAGGCGCAGATCGACTGCCTGCAGAAAGAGATCTACGATCTTGCCGGAGGAGAATTCAACATCAATTCCCCCAGGCAGCTGGGGGAGATCCTGTTTGAGAAGATGGAGCTTCCTCACGGGAAAAAGACAAAGACCGGATATTCCACGGCGGCGGACGTGCTGGAGAAGCTTGCCGCAGAATACCCGGTTGTGAAAAAGATACTGGATTACCGGCAGCTTGCCAAGCTGTATTCCACATATGCGGAAGGACTTTCCGGGTATATCCGGGAGGACGGGAGGATCCACGGAACTTTTAACCAGACCATTACCGCCACGGGACGCATCAGCAGCACGGAACCCAATCTTCAGAACATTCCCGTCAGGATGGAGCAGGGGAGGCGGATCCGCAAGGTCTTTGTGCCGGAGGACGGCTTTGTGTTTGTCGATGCGGATTATTCCCAGATCGAGCTCCGGATCCTGGCCCATATGTCGGGGGACGAGAGGCTGATCCGGGCCTACGGGGAGGCGCAGGATATTCATGCGATCACCGCTTCGCAGGTTTTCCACATCCCCCTTGACCAGGTAACGCCTCTGCAGAGGCGGAACGCGAAGGCGGTGAACTTCGGTATTGTCTACGGGATCAGCGCTTTCGGCCTCAGTGAAGATCTGAGCATAAGCCGCAAAGAGGCGGAGCAGTATATTGCCGGATATTTTGACACCTATCCGGGAGTGAGACGGTTCCTGGACGAACAGGTGAGACTGGGGAAGGAACAGGGCTATGTGACGACGATGTACGGGAGGCGCAGGCCGATACCGGAAATGAAGGACGGGAATTTTATGAGGCGGCAGTTCGGAGAGCGGGTAGCCATGAATTCTCCCATACAGGGAACGGCGGCCGATATCATGAAGATCGCGATGATCGCGGTCGATAAGGAACTTCGGGACAGAAATATGAGGTCGCGCATTGTTCTGCAGGTACACGATGAGCTCCTGGTAGAGGCGGCCCGGGACGAGGCAGACGATGTGAAGCGGATCCTGGAAGAGAAAATGCGGTCTGCCGCGCGGCTCCGGGTGTCCCTGGAGGTGGAGGTCCATATGGGAGACACCTGGCTTGACGCGAAGTAAAGCCGGGGATGCGAAGGCATAAAAAGGAGCGCGGCATGGTGATTGAACTGACGGGCGGGGTCGGAAGCGGAAAGAGCACGGCGCTTCGGATCCTTTCGGAGGAATACGGAGCCGATGTGATCGGGACCGATCAGACGGCAAAGAAGCTGGAGAAAAAGGGAAAGTCCGGTTATCTGGGTCTTCTGGAGGCTTTTGGAAGCGGTATCCTGGATGAAGACGGCGAGATCGACAGGGCGGGACTTGCCGCCCGGATTTTTTCCGATGAAAAAGCGCTGGAAACGGTAAACCGGATCATTCATCCGCTGGTATGGGCGGAGATCCACAGGCGGATCGGAAGGTGGAGGGAGCAAAGCGCATCGCGCCCGGACGGCCCGGAGCCGGTCCTTGTGGTGGAAACGGCTCTTCCCGATAAAAAAACGGGTGACATTTACGATGAAGTGTGGTATGTTTATACCCTGGATGAGGTGCGGATCGCAAGACTGATGGAGAGCCGCGGATATTCCCGGGAGAAATGCCTTTCCGTAATGAAGCGGCAGCCCTCCGACAGGGAATTCCGTGAGATGGCCGACCGTGTGCTCGACAACAGCGGCGGAGAAGAAGAACTGAAGAGACAGATCGGGGAGATCCTGGGAAAAGGGCGGACCGCATCATAGGAGATCTTCTCCGGAACATTCAGATAAGGGGCAGGATATGAGATTGGTAAGTATTGCCAGCGGAAGCAGCGGCAACTGTATTTACGTGGGCTCCGACGACACGCATATTCTGGTGGATGCGGGGATCAGCGGAAAAAGGATCGAGGCGGGGCTGAATGACATCGGACTGAGCGGCAGAGATCTGGACGCTATTGTAATCACCCATGAGCATTCGGACCATATCAAGGGGCTGGGAGTGATGGCCCGGCGCTTTCATACGCCGGTTTACGGGACGGAAGCGACGCTGCGTGAGCTGAAATGCACGGGCGGGCTGGGGGAGTACCCCGATGCGCTTTTGCACCCGATATCGCCGGACGCCGATTTTTCGGTGGGCGACTTGACGATCCTGGCGTTTCGCATCGACCATGATGCGGCGGACCCGGTGGGATACCGGATCCGGTCGGGCAGAAGATCCGTTGCGGTGGCTACCGACATGGGCCATTATGATCAGTATATCATCGACCATCTGCAGGGGCTGGACGCGATCCTTCTGGAGTCCAACCATGATGTGCGGATGCTGGAGACAGGGCCGTACCCCTATTATCTGAAGCGGCGGATTCTGAGCGATCACGGTCATTTATCCAATGACAACGCGGGGAGGCTTTTGAACTATCTGCTTCATGACAATCTGAAAAAGATCATGCTGGGCCATCTGAGCAAGACAAACAATTACCCGGAGCTGGCGTTTGAGACGGTGAAGCTGGAGATCGACCGGGGGGACAGCGAGTATAAGGCGTCGGACTTTTCGATCGTGGTGGCGAAGCGGGATGAGATGTCGGAGATCGTGACGCTGTAAACGCGCACGGCTGCCGAATGTGATGTTTGAGAGAGGGAAAAGGAGACAGGCTATGAGCAAGGCAATCATTACTGTGGTGGGAAAGGATACGGTAGGCATCATTGCGAAGGTATGCACGTATCTGGCGGAGAACCATGTGAACATTCTGGACATTTCCCAGACGATCGTGCAGGAATATTTCAATATGATGATGATCGTGGATGTGAATCAGGCGGAGAAACCCTTTGAGGAGATGACGGGCGATCTGGAAAGGATCGGGGAAAATATCGGTGTCCGGATCCACTGCCAGCGGGAAGAGATTTTCACTGCGATGCACCGGATCTGAGCGAGGAGATATGCTATGATCAATATTTTTGAAGTCAATGAGACGAATCAGATGATCGAGAAGGAGAATCTGGATGTGCGCACCATCACCATGGGAATCAGCCTCCTGGAATGCTGCGATTCGGATCTGGATGCTCTCAATGAAAAGATCTACCGGCGCATCACCACCCAGGCGAAGGATCTGGTAGCGACAGGAGAGGCCATTGCCCGGGATTTTGGCGTTCCGATCGTCAACAAGCGGATCTCGGTGACGCCCATCGCGCTGATCGGAGGGTGCGCCTGCAGGAAGCCTTCGGATTTTGTGACCATCGCAAAGACGCTGGACCGGGCGGCCAACGAGGTGGGAGTGAATTTTATCGGCGGGTATTCGGCTCTTGTGAGCAAGGGTATGACGGAGGCGGATGAGAACCTGATCCGCTCCATTCCCCAGGCTCTTTCGGAGACGGAGAAGGTGTGCAGCTCCGTGAACGTGGGCTCCACCAGGACCGGCCTGAATATGGATGCCGTGCGCCTCATGGGAGAGATCGTGAAGGAAACGGCTGAAGCTACAAAAAAGTATGACAGCCTGGGATGCGCCAAGCTGGTGGTGTTCTGCAACGCGCCGGACGACAATCCGTTTATGGCGGGCGCGTTCCACGGCGTGACGGAGGCGGACGCCATAATCAATGTGGGCGTCAGCGGTCCGGGCGTGGTAAAGGAAGCCCTGAAGGCCGCCAGAGGAAAGAACTTCGAGGTACTCTGCGAAACCATCAAAAAGACCGCGTTCAAGATCACCCGTGTGGGACAGCTGGTGGCTCAGGAAGCGTCGAAACGTCTCGGCGTTCCGTTCGGCATTATTGATTTGTCACTGGCCCCGACGCCTGCGGTGGGGGACAGCGTGGCGGAGATCCTGGAGGAGATCGGCCTGGAAAAGGTGGGCGCTCCGGGGACTACGGCGGCGCTTGCGATGCTCAATGACCAGGTGAAGAAGGGCGGAGTGATGGCCTCCTCCTACGTGGGAGGATTAAGCGGCGCGTTTATTCCGGTCAGCGAGGATCAGGGAATGATCGACGCGGTGAATGTGGGAGCCCTGACGCTGGAGAAGCTCGAGGCGATGACCTGCGTCTGCTCGGTGGGACTGGATATGATCGCCATTCCGGGAGACACCCCGCCCGCTGCCATCGCCGGGATTATCGCCGACGAGGCCGCTATCGGCATGGTGAACCAGAAGACGACGGCGGTCAGGCTCATCCCGGTGATCGGCAAGGGCGTGGGAGAGACGGCGGAGTTCGGCGGGCTTTTGGGATACGCGCCGGTAATGCCCGTCAACGGATATGCCTGTGACCGTTTCGTGAACCGGGGAGGGAGGATCCCCGCTCCGATACACAGCTTCAAGAACTGAAATGCGCCCGGCACGGGAAAGAAAGGACAGACAACCGCGGGGAGGAGACGGGATTTGGACAGGACGAATATTTATCTGATCCGCCACGGGCGGCAGAACAGCCGGCTCTGCAATGTGGACGTGGCGCTGTCGGCGGAGGGAGTCCGCCAGGCGGAGCTTCTGGGCCGGCGTCTGGCGGACAGAAAGATCGATATGGTGTATTCCAGCGACTATCTGCGGGCGCTGGAAACGGCCGAGACCGCCAACCGTTACTGGAATGCTCCGCTGGAGGTGCTTCCGGAACTCCGTGAAATCGATTTCGGCGAGATGACGGGTCTAAGCGATGCCGAGATAGCGGAACGGTTTGCGGATTTTAAGAGGGAATTTGCCAGGATGGAGAGGGATCTTCCGTATCCCGGGGGAGAATGCGCCGGCGATGTGATACGCCGCGCGTATCCCGCGCTCCTTCGGATCGCGCAGGGGCCGCATCATGACGTGGCGGTGATAACGCACGGCGGAGTGATCCGAAGCCTGGCGGTATATCTGCTGGGAGCGGATCCTGCCGGATGGAGGCGGATCGGCAGGAGCCTGGAGAACACCGGGATTACGGAGCTGCGCTACTACAGAAACGAGGAACGGTTCACGGTGGAGCGTCTGAATGATGCCGCACATCTCGAGGACTACCCGGAGCTCCTTCGGGAAAAATGGATCCGGACGGAAAACTGAGAGGGGCGGATCCGGAGCGGGCGGGAGTGCCGCGGGAGCCGGATCGGAAAGAGAGCGATATGGCGGAAAAGGAGTTGTCGCTGCAGGAGCATCTTGATTGTTTCCTGAATGAGCAGCTGATCCAGATCATCATAAGCAATCCGAAAAAGAAAGAGGAGGCGTCCAGGATCCGGATGCGTCCTCTGTATTTGCGCCGGCATACGGGAAACCGCGCGGAAGATTCTCTTTCCCCGCCGCGGGAGGTTTTCTTTCAGGCGGAGATCTTTCAGGGCGCTCAGGTTTTTCACAGGAACATGAAAAAGGATGAGGCGTCTTCCTGGATCGTGGAAGCGATGCGGACGTACCGGCAGCTGGAGCTGGAATCGGAGCTCGGCAGTATGCGGGTCCTGGTCAGCAAAGCCGGGAAGCAGACGGTGAAGGTGAAACACGGCGGATGCGTCCGGCCCCAAAAGATCACCCTGGTGCATAACCGGCAGAAACGGTATATCCTGGAGGAGGGGCATCCCGTACCGTTCCTGTGCGATCTCGGCGTGATGACGGCGGAGGGAAGGGTCATAAATGCACGCTATGACAAATTCCGCCAGATCAACCGTTTTCTGGAGTTTATCGAGGACATCCTGCCCGAACTGCCGAAGAGCCGGGAGATCCGCATCATTGATTTCGGGTGCGGAAAACCGTACCTGACGTTTGCCATATATTATTATCTGCATGAGCTTCTGGGATACGATGTGAGGATCACGGGCCTGGACCGGAAGCAGGATGTGATTGACCGCTGCGCCGGCCTGGCCGCGCGCTACGGGTATGAGAAGCTGGAATTTCTGCAGGGTGATATCGCGGATTTTTCCGGAGCGGACCGGGTGGACATGGTGGTGACGCTTCACGCCTGCGATACGGCCACGGATTATGCCCTGGCAAAGGCGGTGGAATGGAATGCGGCGGTGATCCTGTCTGTCCCGTGCTGCCAGCACGAGCTGAACCGGCAGATGGAAAACGACCTGATGAGGCCCGTCTTCCGCTACGGGATCATAAAGGAGAGAATGGCCGCGCTGTATACGGACGCGCTGCGTGCGGAGATCCTGGAGAACCATGGATACAGGACCCAGATCCTGGAATTCATCGATATGGAGCATACGCCGAAAAATCTTCTGCTGCGGTGTGTGCGGCAGGGAAGGCCGAAAGACAACGGGGCGGAGATCCGGGCCGTCGTGGATCTCCTCGGGGCGGATCCGGTAGGACAGGTTGCCGCCGTTGCGCTCGTGCACTTCTGAAGCTGCTGGGAGTGACCGGCTGAGAACTGCGGGATACGGAAAAACAAAAGAAGCACAGGTATGGAACGGAGGAAGCTGTCTTTATATGAAAAACGGTGAATACAGGGAAGAAAGCCGCCGGTTCTACCGTCAGATCACCCGGCTGGTGCTGCCGATCGTGGTTCAGAACCTTCTCAGCGCCGCGGTCAGCTCGGCGGATGTGATAATGCTGAACTATGTGGGTCAGTCGTCCATCTCGGCGGTTTCTCTGGCGGCCCAGTATTCCAGTATCCTGTTTATGATCTATTACGGACTGGGAACCGGGGCAACCATGCTCTGCGCGCAGTATTACGGAAAAGGCGATATGCGGGCGATCCAGGCGGTAGAGGGCATCGGCCTGCGGTTTTCTCTGGCGCTTTCCGCTGTTTTTGCGGCCGCCGTATTGTTGTGTCCCGAATTGCTGATGCGGCTGTTTACGAATGACCCGGAGCTGATCGGGATCGGCGCGGTTTATCTGCGATGGATGAGCATCTGTTATCTTTGCTGGGGCGTTACCGAGGTTTATCTGGCCGTACTGCGCAGCATCGGACAGGTGATGGTCAGCACGGTCCTGAATGCCGTCGCCTTTTTTCTGAATATCATTCTGAATGCGGTTTTTATCTTCGGGCTGTTCGGAGCGCCGAAGCTGGGCGCCGCGGGAGTGGCGATCGCCACGTCGGTATCCAGACTGGCGGAGCTGGCGGGATGCCTGGTGGTTTCTGCGAGAAACAGGCAGATAAAGCTGGATATCCGCTACCTTTTTATTCGCAACCGGATGCTGCTCGCGGATTTCGTGAAGCTTTCGCTTCCCGCTCTGGCCAATGACGCCATCTGGGGCACGGCTTTCTCCATGTATTCGGTGATCCTCGGGCATATGGGGAGCGACGCGGTGGCCGCCAATTCCTTTGTTACGGTCGTGCGTAATTTTGGCACGATCCTGTGCTTCGGCTTTGCCAGCGCGGGCGGGATCCTTCTGGGAAACGTGATCGGCGAAAACAAGATGGAGCAGGCAAGGCGGGACGCCGGACGCCTTATGAAGCTGACGGTCGCCAGCGGAGCGCTGGGCGGCCTTGTCATCCTGGGCGTGACCCCGCTGGTGATGAAATATGCGGATCTGTCGCAGCAGGCCCTCGGATATCTGCGGGTCATGCTTCTGATCAATACCTATTACGTGATGGGAGCCGCCGTAAATACGACGCTGATCGCCGGGGTGTTCCGCGCGGGAGGGGACAGCCGCTTCGGGCTGATCTGCGATTCGGTGGCGATGTGGTGCTATGCGGTTCCTCTGGGCTTTGCGGCGGCGTTTCTGTTCAGGCTTCCCGTTACCTGGGTATATTTTCTCCTGTGTACCGACGAGTTCATCAAGTGGCCGGCGGTGATCCGGCATTACGTAAGCGGGAAGTGGCTGAAGAACATCACGCGGGACGGTTTGTTTGAGGCATGACGACGAGCGGCGCCGTAAATTCATTGGCGATCTTTCGGCCGCTCCGGGCCGCAAGTACGGACTGGTATATATGGGAACAGAAGAGGTCGCGCCGGAACTCCTCCAGAGCATCCGTCCCCAGTACCGAAGCGGCGCCGGCCGTGCGTGTGATCATGGGAACCGGATCCGGGAAACGCGCCGCTTTTTGGATCGCGGACAGCAGAGCCCCGGCGTCTTTTCGGAAGCCGAGGATCCGGAAACAGGAAATATAATCGTGGCTTTTCCGCGTGTCGGCGTCCTGCGCGGTCATATTCAGGAGAATGTGGAGCAGGGCGCGGCTCACGCGGGTATAGGTATACTGTCTGGTCTTGAGCGCCGCACAGCGGTCGGAGAAGCCGGAGAATTCCAGGGTCCGCCTGCTGATGCGGGCCGCGAGATCTTCCGGGACATCATAGAAAGAGGAAAGAGGGCAGCCGGAGATCTGCAGATCCAGAAGGCGCTGAGACAAAAGAACGGAAAAATCGTCGGGAACAAGCGGATAAGCCTGTCCGATCAGGGACAGCACGGGGGTGGGAACGCTTCGGGAAAGCTCCGTGAAATGCCGGCGGACACCGTCTTCCGGGCGGGCGGTCAGCATACTCCGAAGAGCCGTGGCGGACGGGAAAACATCGCCGTCCGCGGCCGGGAGGGACGCGTCATGGTGCCCGCTTCCCCGGCGGAGGACAGCGATCGGCTCCATCCGGCTCCCGCGCCGCAAAATAGCCTTGCAGTATTCGATCCCCAGAATGTTGTTGGGAAGAGAAAGCAGATCGGAAAGCCCTGATGCGAGCCCGTCTGCCGTACCGGCGAGATATTCCTCCAGCGCTTTCTGGCGGGCCAGGGGGAAAGAGAGCCCGTTCTTCAGCTCCTCCTTCAGGCGCTTCCGATAAGCTTCCGGCTCCCGGCAGAGGATCCGGGCCAGATCCATGAGAGGCTTTGTCTGCCCGCATTCGCTTCCGAAGCAGAGCGCGTCCACAATACCGAGGCGGTCGAGGAGGGCCACGCCGCAGGAGGCATAATCCTCGGCGCTCCCGCAGGCGAAGACAGGCGGGATCTCCAGGACCAGATCCGCTCCCGCGCAGAGAGCCATACGGGTGCGGGTATATTTGTCGAAGACGGCGGGCGCGCCGCGCTGTACGAAATCGCCGCTCATGGCGATGATGCAGAAGTCCGCGCCTGCGAGCCTTTGCGCTTCGCGGATCTGCCAGGCGTGGCCGTTATGGAACGGGTTGTATTCCGCAATGATTCCGACGACTTTCATGAGAGCTCCTTTCCGCTTCCCTGCTTTTGCCATAAGGATATCATAAATTGGCAAAAAATCCAAATAATTTATGGACAGGACTTGAAAAATAGCGGTAAAGCACATAAAATAGAGATGTATTCCGGCCGGAAGGCCCTAAATCCAAGGAGAACAGGAGAGGACAGACTATGAAATTCATTGTAGAGACGAGTGCGCGTCACGTACATTTATGCCAGGCGGATCTGGATACCCTTTTCGGCGAGGGATATCAGCTGACGAAGAAGAAGGATCTTTCCCAGCCCGGGCAGTTTGCCTGCGAGGAGAGAGTGACCATTGTGGGAAGCAAGAAGGAACTGAAGGGCGTTTCGATCCTCGGCCCGTTAAGGAAAGCGACCCAGGTCGAGCTGTCCCTGACAGATGCCCGCTCCATCGGCGTGACTGCTCCGATCCGTGAATCGGGAGATACGGCGGGCAGCGGCGCCTGTAAGATCATCGGCCCCAAGGGAGAGATCGACATTGCCGAAGGCGTGATCGCGGCCAAGCGCCACATCCATGCTACCGTAGCGGACGCAAAGGAGCTGGGAGTGGAGAACGGCGATATCGTGAGCGTCAAGGTGGATACCGAGGGCAGGAACCTGATCTTCGGCGACGTTGTGGTCCGCGTCAGCGACAGCTACGCGCTGGCGATGCATATCGATACGGACGAGTCGAACGCGGCGGGCTGTTCCGGCACCGTTATGGGAGAGATCGTGCGGTAGCGTGAACGCGCCGTGTGAATAATAAGACGAGGAGAATGATCGAGATGAAAATATTAGTGGTTAACTGCGGAAGCTCTTCCCTGAAATACCAGCTGATCGATATGGACAACGAAGGCGTGATCGCCAAGGGCCTCTGCGAGAGGGTCGGAATCGACGGCTCCAAGCTGACCCATCAGCCGACGGGGAAGGACAAATATGTCGTCGAGAAACCCATGCCGGACCATCATGTGGCCATCGAGATGGTCCTGGAAGCCCTGCAGGACAGGGAGCACGGAGTGATCGCGGATACGGATGAGATCACCGCCATCGGACACCGCGTGCTCCACGCGGGTACCAAATACAGCGATTCCTGCCTGGTCACCGAGAATGTAAAAGCGGTGATCCGCGAGTGCTTCCCGCTGGGCCCGCTTCACAATCCCGCGAACCTGATGGGGATCGAAGCCTGCGAAGCCGCTATGCCCGGCAAGCCCAACGTGGCCGTGTGGGATACGGCTTTCGGCATGAAGATGCCGGAGAAAGCATATCTGTACGCGATCCCGAAGGAATATCTTGAAAAATACGGCATCCGCCGTTACGGCTTCCACGGCACCAGCCATATGTTCGTGTCCGGAGAGGCGATCCGATTCGGAGGACTGGACCCGGTAAACGCCAAAGTGATCGTCTGCCACCTGGGCAACGGAGCCAGCATTTCCGCCTCCATCGGCGGCAGATGCGTGGACACCAGTATGGGCCTGACTCCTCTTGAGGGCCTGATCATGGGCACCAGGAGCGGCGATATTGACCCGACCGTCGTGCAGTTTATCTGCAGCAACGAAGGGAAGACCGTGGATGAGGTCTTAAATATCCTGAACAAGAAATCGGGCGTTCTGGGCATGAGCGGCGTTTCCAGCGATTTCCGTGACCTGAGCGCAGCTGCCGCGGAGGGCAATCACGACGCGCAGGTCGCTCTGGATGCGTTTGTATACCGGGTGGCGAAATACATCGGCGCCTATACGGCCGCCATGAACGGTGTGGATGCCATCGCGTTTACCGCCGGTGTCGGTGAGAACGACAAGAAGACCCGCAAGGCTGTCTGCGAGTACCTGGGATACCTGGGCGTGGAGATCGACGACGAGGCAAACGACGTGAGGGGCAGGAACGCGGTGATCTCCTCCGCCGCTTCCAGAGTGAAGGTCATGCTGATCCCCACCAACGAAGAGCTGGCCATTGCCCGCGAGACGCTGCGCCTCGTGCGCTGAAACGGCGCCGCGGTCCGGCCGGCGCACAAGAAGATGTGCCGTTCGGGCGATATCAGGGCAATATTTTGAAAATATCGGTTGACAAACAATTTGTGCCTTTGTATAATGATTAGGTGCGTGTTAGGAGTTATTATGCGGATAAACCTGACCGAACTGTTTACCAGAGACGGTAAAGAACTGGATGTGGCTGCGGAGCTGGAGATGAACAGCTTCCATGCGCCTGACGGAGAGTATGAGCTGGTGGATCGGACGCCGGTGAGACTCCACATTGTCAATATCGGGAACCGGACGCTGACGGTGGCGGGCAAGGCCGGATTTGCACTGATGATTCCGTGCAGCCGATGCCTGGAGCCGGTAAAGGTTCCGTTTTCCCTTGATCTGGACAGAACGCTGGATATGAAGCTGTCCGATCAGCAGCGAGCCGAGGCTCTGGAGGAACAGCCCTATTTGCAGGGGTATACACTGGATGTGGATCGTTTGGTATGCGATGAGCTGATCCTGAACTTACCCATGAAAGTCCTGTGCAAAGATGACTGCAAGGGGATCTGTAATAGATGTGGGGCCAATCTCAACAAAACCGTCTGTGATTGCGACAGGAGTTCATTGGACCCCAGAATGTCCGTTATCCGGGATATTTTTGATCAGTTCCGCGGCGAGAGCCCGGAACGGCGGGATATGAAAGAATAAGGAGGTGTGAACCATGTCTATCTGCCCGAAGAACAGGACCTCGAAGGCCAGGAGAGATAAGCGGAAGGCCAATTACAAGATGAGTCCCGTGAATCTGGTAAAGTGCTCCAGATGCGGTGCTCTGATGCTTCCGCACAGAGTGTGCAAGGCCTGTGGTACGTACAACAAGAGAGAGATCGTCAGCGTGGAGGACTGATTGTCCTGCCGGCATACCGACAGAGTCATAAGCGGTGCGGCTGTATTGCCGCGCCGCTTTCTGTTATCATCCGCGCGGGACCGGCGGGCGGAAAACGTGCGGGCGATATATTTCCGTATTTCCGGAGGAATTATTTCCCGGCGGGCCAAATGGAAAAATCTTGTTGATTTATAGAATGATATGATATATATTATGTAATAGGTTCAGCTGCAGAAATGCCGGCCGGACCGAAAGGAGCATCGAAAGATGGTTAAGATAGCTGTAGACGCCATGGGAGGCGATAACGCTCCGGGACAGATTGTGGCGGGCGTCGCGGACGCCCTTGACATCTGCGGGGACATCCACGCGCTGCTTGTGGGCCGGGAGGAGGCCATTGAAGCGGAACTTGGAAAATATTCCCCCGACAGGTCCAGGATCACTGTCGTAAACGCATCCGAGGTGATCACCAATGATGAGCCGCCGGCCAATGCCATTCGCAGAAAGAAGGATTCCTCCATCGTGGTGGGCATGAAGCTGGTCAGAAACGGGGAAGCAGACGCATTTGTTTCCGCGGGAAGCACAGGAGCCGTTCTTGTCGGAGGACAGACCCTGATCGGAAGGGTTTCCCCGCAGCTCCGCCGCGCCGCGCTCGCGCCGCTGATCCCCACGGAGAAGGGCGTGTCCCTGCTCATCGACTGCGGGGCCAATGTGGACGCCAGGGCGGTCGATCTGCTGCAATTCGCCCGGATGGGTTCTATCTATATGGAGCACGTCATAGGTATCAAACAGCCGCGGGTGGCCATTGTAAACATCGGTACCGAGGAAGAAAAAGGCAATGCGCTTGTGAAGGAGGCGTTCCCCCTTTTAAGGGCCTGCCGGGACATCCGCTTTATCGGGAGCATTGAGGCGAGGGAGATCCCGCACGGGGGCGCGGATGTGATCGTCTGCGAGGCGTTTGTCGGGAACGTGATCCTCAAGCTGTATGAGGGAGTCGGATCCACGCTGATCCATATGGTCAAACAGGGGATGATGGGAAGCTTAAGGAGCAAGATCGGAGCGCTTCTGGTAAAGCCGGCCCTTAAGGATACTCTGAAGGTTTTTGACGCCAGCGAACATGGAGGGGCGCCTTTGCTGGGCCTGAACGGCCTGGTGGTCAAGACGCACGGCAACGCAAAGGCGGCGGAGATCAGCCATTCCCTGATCCAGTGCGTTTCCTTCGCCAGAGAGGATATAAACGGAAAGATCAAGAAAAGCCTGGCAGACGAGGAAGGACAGTCTGTCTTGCAGGAAGATTAAAAAGGGAGAAAGGAGAGTCAAAATGGAATTTGAGAAGTTGCAGAGCATTATTGCGGAAGTATTGAATGTGGATGCCGACGACATCACCATGACCACTACCTTTGTGGACGATCTCGGCGCGGATTCTCTGGATGTTTTCCAGATCATCATGGGGATTGAGGAAGAATTTGATATCGAGATTCCCCAGGAAGCGGTTGAGCATATTGTGACTGTCGGCGACGCTGTGGAGCAGATCAAGAATTCGCTGAACTGACGGCAGAGACATTCGGGCGCTGCGAAGGCGGGGATTCCGCGCGCAGCGCTTAAATGTTATTGGAGGAGACAGATGAACAGAGACGTTGGCGAACTGGAAAAGAAGATAGGTTACGATTTTCGGGACAAGGACCTGTTTTGCAGGGCGCTCACACACAGCTCCTACGCCAATGAACACCGGCTTGCCAAATCCGGCTGCAATGAGCGGCTGGAATTTCTCGGCGACGCGGTCCTGGAACTGGTGTGCAGCGATTATCTGTACAGAAGCGACAGCGAAAGGCCGGAAGGCGAGATGACCAAGATCCGGGCGAGCATCGTGTGCGAGGCCACGCTTGCGCTGTGCGCGGAGGATCTGGAGCTGGGAGAATATCTTCTTCTCGGAAAAGGGGAGGAATCTACAGGGGGACGTACCCGTCCGTCCGTCGTATCGGACGCGATGGAGGCACTGATCGGAGCCGTCTATCTGGATGGTGGTTTTGCTAGTGCAAAGGAGTTTATTCATCGGTTTGTTCTCAACGACATCGAGCACAAGCAGCTCTTTTATGATAGCAAGACTATTTTACAGGAGATGGTACAGTCGGATGAGAGCGGGGAGAGCCTGTGGTATGAGCTCCTTCGGGAGGAGGGCCCGGATCACAATAAGATCTTTGAGGTGCGGGCAATGATCGGCTCCCGGGAAGTGGGGAGAGGCCGCGGGCGCACCAAAAAAGCCGCGGAGGCGATGGCTGCCTACAGAGCCATTATAGGACGGAAGAATATGCAGGCAGGTGACTCATGTATCTGAAAAGTATCGAGGTGCAGGGCTTTAAGTCCTTCGCCAACAAAATCGTGTTTGAATTCCATAACGGGATCACGGGCATCGTGGGGCCGAACGGAAGCGGCAAATCCAACGTGGCGGACGCGGTCCGCTGGGTGCTTGGGGAGCAGAGGATCAAGCAGCTGCGGGGCGCCAGTATGCAGGATGTGATTTTTGCCGGGACCGAGCTGAGAAAGCCCCAGGGATTCGCCTACGTGGCGATCACGCTGGACAACGCCGACCGGCAGCTGGCGATTGATTACGATCAGGTGACCGTAGCCAGGCGCATCTACCGCTCGGGGGAGAGCGAATATCTGATCAACGGAAGCGCCTGCAGACTCAAGGACATCAACGAGATGTTTTATGACACGGGCATCGGAAAAGAAGGATATTCCATCATCGGCCAGGGGCAGATCGACCGGATCCTGAGCAGCAAGCCGGAGGACAGGCGCGAGCTCTTTGATGAGGCTGCCGGAATCGTCAAATTTAAGAGAAGAAAAAACATCACCCAGAAGAAGCTCGAGGACGAACAGCAGAATATGCTGCGCCTCGCGGATATTCTGGCGGAGCTGGAACGGCAGGTCGGCCCGCTTAAAAAGCAGTCGGAGACGGCGAGAGAGTATCTGAGACTGAGGGATGAGCTGAAGGTGCAGGAGGCGAACCTCTTTCTCAATGATGCGGAAGCGATCCGGATCCAGCTTCAGGATGCCGCGGAGAAAGAGAGTATCGTGAGCGCCGATCTGGAGCAGACCCGTCAGGAATCCGGCCAGATCCTTGCCACCTATGAAAAGCTGGACGAGGAGATCGCGCAGCTGGAGGGGCGGATCGAGGAGAGCAGGAATAAGCGGAATATGGAGCATATCCTCCAGGGGAATCTGGAGGGACAGATCAACGTGCTTCTGGAGCAGATCCGCGCGGAGGAGCTGAACGCGGAACACCTGGATCAGAGGATGCAGGCCGTCGCCAGGGACACGCAGGAAAAAAACAGACAGATCGCCGCTTACCGGAATGAGCGGGAGCAGATAGGAGAACAGGCCGAAGCGAGCCGGAAGAAGCAGGCGGATGCCGAGGATGAGCTGCGGCAGATGGACGAGCAGATCATGATGCTGGACGCCCGGATCGAGGGCAGCAAGGCGAGCATCATCACCAACCTGAACGAGAGGGCTTCTCTCACGGCCAGGCAGCAGCATTATACGACCATGCTGGAGCAGGTTCAGGTGCGGCGAAGCGAGGTCAGCCAGAAGCTTATCCGGATACGGAGCGATCAGGCATCCCAGGAGGAACTCCGCCAGGCGGCACGCGAGGAGCTGGCCGCGATCGAGGAGGGGCTTGCGTCGCTCCTTGCGCGCGAAGACGACTGCAGCGGGCAGATCGACGAATATACAGGGAACGGCCGGATACTGGCGCAGAAGCTCAGCGAGAAGCAGCAGGAGCAGAGGGTGGTCGGGACCAGGCTGGAATCGCTGCGCAATCTGGCCGAGAGATATGACGGATACGGCGGGAGCATCCGCCGGGTTATGGATATGCGCGACCGGATAAAAGGCGTACACGGAGTAGTCGCCGATCTGATCGCTACGAAGAAGGAATATGAGACTGCGATCGAGACGGCGCTGGGAGGAAGCATCCAGAATATCGTTACCGACACGGAAACCACGGCCAAGAAGCTGATCGAGTTCCTGAAAAAGAACCGCTATGGGCGAGCCACCTTCCTTCCCCTGGACAGCATCGGCAGGAGCGGAGGATTCGGGGAACCCGCGGCCCTGAAAGAGCCGGGCGTGCTGGGACTTGCCAGCGACCTGGTGGAGACGCAGGAGCAGTACCGGGGCCTTGCCGGATATCTGCTGGGGCGTGTGGTCGTTGTGGATCAGATCGACCATGCCATTGCCCTGGCGCGCAAATTCCGGCATTCGCTGCGGATCGTTACGCTGGAGGGTGAGCTGCTCAGCGCAGGGGGTTCCATGACCGGCGGCGCGTTTAAGAACAGCAGCAATCTGTTGGGACGCCGGAGAGAGATCGAGGAGCTTGAAGGACGGAATGAGGCGCTCCGGGAGCAGGTACGGGAGCTGGAGAAGGATCTGTCCCAAAACGAGGCCCTTCTGGAAGGAAAGCAGGAGGAGCTGAAGGGGCTCCGTGAGGAACTGCAGAAGGCGTATCTGCTTCGGAATACGGCGCAGATGAACATTGCCCAGCTGGAGGACAAGATACAGGACATTTCGGAATCGGCCCGCGACCTGACGGTAGAGAACGAACAGCTCGATGAACAGGTCCGGGATCTGCGAGGCAACCAGTCCCGGCTTTTGACGGATGTGCAGGGGCTGGAGGAAGCCAACGGGCAGGCGGAGAAGGAAATCGACGGGATGGGGATCCGTCTCGAGGAAATGCGGGCCCGGAGAGAGGAGCTTGCGGAGAAGCTTTCCGGCATCCGCCTGGAGGCGGCAAACCTTTCCCAGAAATGCAGCTTTATAGACGAGAATGCCGAGAGGGTCCGGGATGAGATCCGCAGGCTCACGCAGGAGGAGGAAGAGCTCAGATCGGGGAGCCATGACACGGGAGCCGTGATCGCCGAAAAGAACCGGGAGATCGGGGAACTGAAGGAGCATATCCGGGCATCCAAAGAAAATATGAGCGGCCTGGACGGGGAGATCGAGACGCTTTCCGCCGCCCGGGACGAGAAGAGCGCGGGCCGGAAGAGCCTGTTTGAAAAACGGGAGGAGCTGTCCGCCCGCATTTCCCAGCTGGATAAAGATCAGTTCCGGATCCAGTCCCAGCAGGAGAAACTGAACGAGAGGCTCGACCGGCAGACGGAGTATATGTGGAACGAATATGAGCTCACGCTCTCCGCGGCGGAGGCGCTGCGGGATCCGGATCTTTGTTCGGTCCCCGAGATGCGAAAAAGAACCGAACAGCTGAAGGCGGGGATCCGCGGCCTGGGAAATGTGAACGTAAACGCCATTGAAGATTACAAGGAGATCTCCGAACGGTATGAGTTCACCAGGACGCAGTATGAGGATCTCCGGAACGCGGAGGAGATGCTCCGGAAGATCATTTCCGAGCTGGATGACGGGATGCGGAAACAGTTTTCCGAAAAATTCAAGGACATCCGCCTGGAATTCGACAAGGTGTTCAGAGAGCTGTTCGGGGGAGGACACGGGACCCTTGAACTTGTGGAGTCAGAGGACATTCTGGAAGCGGGGATTCAGATCATTGCCCAGCCGCCCGGGAAGAAGCTGCAGAATATGATGCAGCTTTCGGGGGGAGAGAAGGCGCTTACGGCCATCTCCCTGCTGTTTGCCATCCAGAACCTGAAGCCGTCGCCTTTCTGTCTCCTGGACGAGATCGAGGCCGCTCTCGACGATTCCAATGTGGAGCGGTTCGCGAAGTATCTGCATAAGCTGACGAAAAACACGCAGTTTATCGTCATTACCCACAGAAGAGGAACCATGGTCAGCGCCGACAGGCTGTACGGCATCACCATGCAGGAGAAGGGGGTTTCCACGCTGGTATCGGTCAATCTGATCGAGGAATCCCTGGACGCATAGAACAGATCATTACAGGAGGCAGCAATGGCAGAGGAGAAGAAAGGATTTTTCGGAAGGCTGGTAGCGGGGCTTCAGAAGACAAGGGAAACCATCGTTTCCGGCATGGACGCTATCTTCGGCGGGTTTTCGGCCATCGACGACGACTTCTACGAGGAGCTGGAGGAAACCCTGATCATGGGAGATCTGGGGATCGCGACCACCATGAAGGTCATGGACGAACTGCGGAACAAGGTCAGGGAGCTCCACATCACGCAGCCGGGGGAATGCCGCCAGCTTCTGATGGACAGCCTGAAACGGCAGATGTACCTCGGAGAGAACGCATATGACTTTGAAAAACGCCATTCGGTGGTTCTGGTCATCGGGGTCAACGGCGTCGGCAAGACCACCTCGATCGGGAAACTGGCCGGACAGCTTAAAGACCAGGGGAGAAAGGTGATCCTGGCAGCCGCCGACACGTTCCGGGCGGCGGCGATTGAGCAGCTCACGGAGTGGGCCGACCGGGCCGGCGTGGACATTGTGGCCCAGCATGAGGGCGCGGATCCGGCGGCTGTAGTCTACGACGCCATTTCGGCTGCCAAAGCCAGGAACGCGGATGTACTGATCTGCGATACGGCGGGGCGGCTCCACAACAAAAAGAACCTGATGGAGGAGCTGCGCAAGATCGACAGGGTCATAACGCGGGAATATCCCAATACCTACCGGGAGACGCTGGTGGTGCTCGATGGGACCACAGGGCAGAACGCTCTTGCCCAGGCCAGGCAGTTTATGGAAGTGGCGGATGTGACCGGCATCATCCTGACCAAGCTGGACGGTACCGCCAAAGGAGGCATCGCTGTGGCGATCCAGTCTGAGCTGGGGATCCCGGTGAAATATATCGGGATCGGGGAAAAGATCGACGATCTGCAGAAATTTGATGCGGATCAGTTTATCAACGCCCTGTTTTCCTGACGGACCAGTCAACAAAAAGCTCCGCTTCAAGGCGGGGCACACAATATAAAAACGAGGAGACAAAAGCCATGATGACACTTGAGAGCTTTGAGGAAGCCACAGAGACGGTCGGCCGTGTGATCCAGGAGACAAAACTGGTATACAGCGAGTATTATTCCGGAATGACCGGGAACAAGGTCTATTTTAAGCCGGAGAATATGCAGTATACGGGAGCCTACAAGATCCGCGGCGCCTACTATAAGATCAGTACCCTGTCCCGGCAGGAGAAAGAGAAGGGGCTGATCACCGCCTCCGCGGGGAACCATGCCCAGGGAGTGGCGTATGCCGCCAAGCTTGCCGGTGTTCCCGCTACGATCGTAATGCCCACATCCACGCCGCTCATTAAGCTGAACCGCACCAAGAGCTACGGGGCACGCGTGGTGCTTGCAGGAGATATCTTTGACGAAGCCTGCGCGGAGGCGCTCCGCATTGCCCAGAATGAGGGGCAGACATTCGTTCATCCCTTTGACGACCTGGCGGTGGCTACCGGGCAGGGAACCATTGCGATGGAGATCATAAAGGAGCTCCCGACCGTGGATTATATCCTGGTTCCCATCGGCGGGGGAGGTCTGGCCGCAGGGGTATCCACGCTTGCCAAGCTGCTGAATCCCAAGATCCGGGTCATCGGCGTGGAACCTGCGGGAGCCAACTGTATGCAGGAATCCTTAAAGGCCGGCCATGTGGTGGCGCTGGATAAGGTCAGCACCATTGCCGACGGCACGGCGGTCAAATGCCCCGGCGAGAAGATATTCCCCTACATCCAGAAAAACATCGATGACATCATTACCGTGGAGGACAACGAGCTGATCGTGGCGTTTCTGGATATGGTGGAGAACCACAAGATGATCGTGGAAAATTCGGGGCTTCTGTCGGTAGCGGCCCTGAAGCATCTGGATGTGAAGAAGAAAAAGGTCGTGTCCATTTTAAGCGGAGGAAATATGGACGTGATCACGATGGCCTCCATCGTTCAGCACGGACTGATCCAGAGAGACCGGGTGTTTACCGTGTCGGTCCTTCTCCCGGATAAACCCGGTGAGCTGGCGAAGGTATCCGCGCTCCTGGCGGAAAAGCAGGGCAATGTGATCAAGCTGGAGCATAACCAGTTTATCAGCATCAACCGCAGCGCGGCGGTGGAGCTCAGGATCACTCTGGAGGCTTACGGGACGGAGCACAAGGAGGAGATCGTTGAGGCCCTGAACGACGCCGGATACCGTCCCAAGGTCGTGAAATCCACGGGGGCGTTCTGATCGCGCTTTTTTGTCTGATTCTGTGGCTTTTTTCAAAAGTTTGTGTTATAATAAGCAAAAGCGGTGATGCTCCTGTTTCATGCTTGCATGGAGGCAGGAGCATCATTGCCCCGGAAAACGAAAGGGGGCCTCTGTATGATGATCGAACTTGGAAGGGAAAAGCGCCAGAGCATCCGCAGGCTTTGCGAGGGGAGCAGGGATGTGCTCCTTAGGGGAGCGGCCGAAGGGACGATCGGGCGCGTATTTGTGCCGAAGCTTGACAATTCTTCATACTGCCTGGTGGTGGTAGGAGATTTTGCCTACCTGATCGGGATCCCCCCGAAGGGAGAAGGGGCGCTTGATCTGAAGGGGCAGATTTTTGAGACGGCGGAGACGGCTTTCCTGTATCCGCAGAATGAGCTTTGGGCCGACTGGCTGGAGGATCAGTTCCCGGCGCAGATCAGAAGCCACAGCCGCTATGCCCTGCGCAAGGACGAACATCATTTTGACATTCCGCAGCTGAAGGAGAATATTAAATCCGTGCCGAAGGGGATCCGGATCCGGCGCTTCGACGAACGCCTGTACCATCTGGCGCTCAAGGAGGAGTGGAGCCGCGACCTGTGCTCCAATTTCGATACGCCGGAGCATTTTATGAGATACGGATTCGGCTATGCGGCCCTTAACGGCCGGGAAATGGTTTCCGGATGCTCCTGCTACGGCGTCAGCGAAGGGATGATGGAGATCGAGGTGGATACGAGAAAGGACTTTCGGAGGAAGGGGCTTGCGCTGGCCTGCGCGTCCGCGTTCCTTCTGGAAAGCCTGGAAAAGGGCATTACCCCCAACTGGGACGCGGTCAATCTGCAGTCGGTGGGTCTTGCGGAAAAACTGGGGTACATATTTGAGCGGGAGTATCAGGTCTACCGCATCAAAGATATGAAGGAGAGGTGAATGTATGGAGAGAAAGCAAATCATGCAGGCTGTGGATCATACGCAGCTTGCGCAGACGGCCCGCTGGGAGGATATCCGGCAGCTCTGCGACGATGCGATCGCCTATCAGACGGCGTCTGTCTGCATCCCTCCGTCCTATGTGGCGAGGGCAAAGGAGTATGTAAAGGGGCGGACGGCGGTCTGCACGGTCATCGGTTTTCCCAATGGGTATAACACCACGGCGGCCAAGGTCTTCGAGACGGAGGACGCGCTGGAGAACGGCGCCGATGAGATCGATATGGTGATCAACCTGGGAGATTTAAAGGACGGGAACGATCAGAAGATCCTGGAGGAGATCCGCTCCGTCAAGGCGGTATGCGCAGATCATATCCTTAAAGTGATCATTGAGACCTGTCTGCTGACGGACGAGGAGAAGGTACGGATGTGCAGGATCGTCACGGAAGCGGGCGCGGATTTTATCAAGACCTCTACGGGATTCTCCAAGGGAGGAGCTACTTTTGAGGACGTAAAGCTGTTTGCCGCCAACGTGGGCCCGGAGGTAAAGATCAAGGCGGCCGGAGGGATCTCGTCCTTTGCGGATGCGGAGGAGTTTATCCGTCTGGGCGCGTCGCGTCTGGGAACCAGCCGTCTGGTGCGCCTGGCGAAACAGGAGGGTCAGGATGGACAAAAGGGAACTGATACGGGCAGCTATTGACAATCTTCCCAATTCGTATGCGCCGTACTCGCATTTTCATGTATCGGCCGCGCTTCTGTGCGGCGACGGTACGGTCTACACGGGGGTAAATATTGAGAATGCGTCATATACGCCCACGATCTGCGCGGAAAGGAGCGCATTTATCCGTGCGGTCAATGACGGGAAAAGGGATTTTGAGGCGATCGCGATCTGCGGGGGAAAGGATGGGGTCATTACGGATTTCTGCCCGCCCTGCGGCGTATGCCGCCAGGTCATGAGCGAATTCTGCGGACCGCAGTTCCGGGTGATCGTTGCCAAGTCGGAGGAGGAGTACATCGATCTTCCCCTGAAGGAGGTGCTTCCTCTTTCCTTCGGGCCGGGTGACCTTCTGGGGAAGAAGTGACGGATAAGGGGGTGCAGCTATGAGAATGTATGATCTGATCGAGAAGAAAAAGCACGGGAAGGAGATGAGCCGGGAGGAGATCGGCTGGATGATCCGCGGGTTTACCTGCGGGGAGATTCCGGATTACCAGATGTCCGCCATGCTGATGGCCATCTGCCTTAAAGGAATGTCCGACGGGGAGACGACCTGCCTGACCATGGAAATGGCGCATTCCGGCGATGTGGCCGACCTTTCCGCCATTTCGGGGATCAAGGTGGATAAGCACAGCACGGGGGGAGTGGGAGATAAGACATCACTGGTTATCGGGCCGCTGGCAGCCTCCCTCGGAGTGAAGATCGCCAAGATGTCCGGCCGGGGCCTCGGCCACACGGGAGGGACCCTGGACAAGCTGGAATCCATTCCCGGGCTGACGACCAGCATTGATAAGCAGAGATTCGCGGACATTGTCAATGAGACGGGGATCGCCATCATCGGCCAGACCGGCAATATGGTTCCCGCCGACAAGAAACTGTATGCTCTCAGGGATGTGACCGCTACGGTGGACAGCATTCCTTTGATCGCTTCTTCCATTATGAGCAAGAAGCTGGCAGCGGGAAGCGACGCCATTGTGCTGGATGTAAAGACAGGAAGCGGTGCGTTTATGAAGACCCTGGAGGATTCCATTGCGCTTGCGGGATCCATGGTGTCCATCGGGACGGGCGCGGGGAGAAACTGCTGCGCTTTGATCACGGAGATGGATGTGCCGCTCGGACGAGCCATAGGCAACGCCCTTGAGGTTGCGGAGGCGGTGGAAACGCTCCAGAACCGGGGGCCGGAGGACCTGACGGAGGTATGTGTGAGCCTTGCCTCCAATATGCTCCATATGGCCGGAAAAGGCGGGATCGAGGAGTGCCGGCAGATGGCCCTCGAAGCCCTCGCCGACGGCAGGGGCCTTGATGTGCTTGCTTCCATGGTGAAGGCCCAGGGCGGAGATGAGAGATATATTTACGATCCGTCCCTTTTTGCCCCCGCACCCTATGAGAGAGAGGTACGGGCGCCGAGGAGCGGGTATATTGACAGCGTCGATACGACGGGCTGCGGGATCGCCTCCGCGATGCTCGGCGCGGGCCGGGCGACCAAGGAGGATGTGATCGATCCGTCCGCGGGGATCTGCCTCCGCAGGAAATACGGAGATCGGGTGAGCGAGG
The DNA here is from genome assembly GCA_947630085.1 of uncultured Lachnospiraceae bacterium. Taxonomy (GTDB): domain Bacteria; phylum Bacillota; class Clostridia; order Lachnospirales; family Lachnospiraceae; genus UBA3402. The sequence goes on along the minus strand of CANRGP010000010.1, from coordinate 14,661 downwards.
GAGATGTTCTTGCGGTTCTGTATGCCTCCGATCCGGCCAGGTTTGACGGGGCGGAGAGGATATTCCTGGATTCCTACCGCATCGGAGACGCCCCTGCTCTGCCTAAGAAACTGATCTATGCCAGGGTCACCAAAGACGGTGTGGAAAGATTTTGAAAATAAATATGGGTCCGGGGAATCCGTGTGCAACACTTCTAAAAAATACATATTTTTTCCAAAGGTTTTTGTGAAATATTGATTGCAAAATGGGGACAGATATAGTATAATCGGAGTTACAAACGAGAAGTAATTCCTGGGATGTTCGACAACTCTTACTTTCTTTGAACCTACATTGTGACAGAAGGGATTCCTACATTCTCCGGTGGATGTCAGGCCTCCGTTTGAGTGGAAGGCAGAAGTCGGAGTGCGGTTGCCCACCTAGCTTGGCTAGGCGTCAAATAGTAAGAACCGGCATCTTGGGATATTACAAATGAGAAAAGCAGCGGTTCGTCCGCTGCTTTTTGTATATTGGGGAAGGGAGGCATCGGAATGGAATTCAGAAAAACGGACGATGCGGTGGACTATGATCTCCTGGCGGCGCAGATGAGGGCGATGGCGGAGGGCGTGAAGAGCCGCGTCAGCAATATGGCCAACGCATCTGCGCTTCTGTACCGGACGATCGGCGGCCTGAACTGGGCCGGGTTTTATCTGTATGAGGAAGGCGAGCTCCGGCTGGGACCGTTTCAGGGAAAACCGGCCTGTACCGTCATCCCCATGGGAAAGGGCGTCTGCGGGACGGCAGCTCTGCGGGACGAGACGGTGGTGGTGGAGGATGTGCGCCGCTTTCCCGGGCACATTGCCTGCGACGGGGCCTCCAGATCCGAGATCGTGATCCCGATCCACAGGAACGGGGCCGTATCGGGAGTTCTCGACATAGACAGTCCGCTGTGCGGGCGCTTCGGCGAGGCGGAGAAAAAGGGCCTTGAAATGTTTGCCGGGGCGCTGGAGGAAGTGCTTTACGCGCGATAAACCGGAAAGGAGTACCATATGACCATCAATGAATATCAGAGGCTGGCAATGACCACGCGGAATCCGAAGCTTGACCGGCGCGATACCCTGATCAACGGCGTCATGGGTCTGTGCGGCGAGGCCGGCGAGGCCATTGACATCGTGAAAAAGCATCTGGCCCAGGGGCATGAGCTGGACCGGGAGAGACTGATCGGTGAGCTGGGCGATATCGCCTGGTATCTGGCGGAGACCGCCATGGTCCTGGATATTACCCTGGAGGAGGTTCTGACGAGGAACATCGAGAAGCTCAGAAAACGTTATCCGCAGGGGTTTGATACGGAGAGATCCGTGCACCGGGCCGAAGAATGAACGGGCCTCGGAGAATATCGGACATTCAGGCAAAGGAGGGCGCACGATGTTTCGCCTGCTTGTGGTAGATGACGACAAAAATACGCGCAGACTGATGCGCGCGGTGCTGGAATCCGACGGATATACGGTCCTTACGGCACAAAACGGTCAGGAAGCTCTTGAAATCATGGACAGAGAGCATATCGATCTCGTTGTGCTGGACATTATGATGCCGGTCATGGACGGATATGAATTTACCAGGACCCTGCGGGCCTCCGACAACAATCTGCCGATCCTGACGGTCACGGCAAAGCAGCTGCCGGACGACCGGTATACCGCGTTTCTGGCGGGAACCGACGATTACATTACCAAGCCGATCGACAAGAAAGAAATGCTGCTCCGGATCCGGGCGCTTCTGCGCCGCTCCCGGATCGTCAGCGAACACAAAATGGAGATCGGAAGCGTGGTGCTGAACTATGATGACTATACGGTGACAAAAAACGGAAAAACACAGGAGCTTCCGCAGAAGGAATTTCTGCTGCTGTATAAGCTGCTGTCATATCCCGGAAAGACATTCACCCGGATACAGCTGATGGACGAGATCTGGGGATCCGACAGCGATACGGGATGGGAGACGGTCACCGTACATATTTCACGTCTTCGGAAGCGGTTCGAGGGCTGGGAAGAATTCGAGATCCAGTCGGTTCACGGGCTGGGATACAAGGCGGTAAAAAAAGTATGAAAAAGAAAAATGCCAGAAGGACGAATAACCCGAGGACGGCGCTTACGCTTTTGTTTTCGGTTGTGATCTTCCTGTTTATTTTTGTTACGTCCCTGATATCCGGGGGCCTGCTGCTGTATACGGTACGGGATAATCTGCCGGTACCGGGGAAAACGTTTCCCCCGGCGGAGATCATCTTCTTCAATATGGTGATATGGAGCATCGGGATGGGAGCGGTCCTAAGCGCTGTGATCAGCAGGATCTCCCTGTATCCGGTCAATAAGGTCATAGACGCCATGGACTCCCTGGCTCACGGCGACTTTAAGACAAGGCTGGAATTCCATACAAGGTTCGCCCATCATCCGACGGCGGTAGAGGTGTCGGAAAGCTTCAACCATATGGCCCGGGAGCTGGAGAAGACGGAGATGCTTCGGGCTGATTTTATCAATAATTTTTCGCATGAGTTCAAGACGCCCATCGTCTCCATAGCGGGATTTGCCGATCTCCTTCTGGAGGACGGGCTTACGGAGGAGGAGCGGCAGGAATATCTCCGGATCATAGCGGAGGAAGCCCACCGGCTGTCCGATATGGCGACAAATGTGCTGAATCTGACAAAGATCGAAAATCAGACGATTCTCACCGATGTGACGCGCTTCAATATCTCCGAGCAGATCCGGAACTGCCTTCTGATGCTGGAGGGCAAGTGGACGGAAAAGGAGCTTTCTCTCAGCGCGGATATAGGGGAATATGAGTACAGCGGAAACCGGGAAATGCTCAGACAGGTATGGCTGAACCTGATCGACAACGCCATAAAGTTTTCGGACAGGGGCGGGATCCTGCAGATCGAGATCACGGAGACTCCGGACAATCTGATCGTTTCCGTCAGCAATACCGGAAAAGAGATCCCAAAAGAGAGCATCGCGCATATTTTCAACAAATTCTACCAGGCAGACGAATCCCATGCGACGCAGGGGAACGGGATAGGGCTTTCCATCGTACAGGCGATCGTAAAGCTGCACGGAGGAGAGGTGATCCCGTCATGCGGCGGGGGAAAGACCGTGTTTACGGTTGTCCTTCCCCGGGAATAGGCTTCCGGCTCACCGTCGGGCAGATGAAAATCTGCCCGTTTTTTTGTCTCATGCGGTGCGGGAATTTAGATTTTGTTTAGATTTTGCTGCTAATATAGGGAGACAGAACAGAAAAGGAGGAGCCTATGAGACGTTTTTTTGAAAATCTGGGCAATAAGATCCGGACTTTTATGCAGGGGCGCTACGGGGTGGACGAGCTGTCGTATTTTCTCTCCACGGCAGGTCTGATCCTTTTACTGGCCTCCTGTTTTATCCGGCCTCTCGCCATCCTGTATTTTCCGGCGCTGGCAGTGCTGGTCTGGTCGTGGTACCGCAGCTTTTCAAAAAATATCTACAAGCGGCAGAAGGAGAGGAACAAATATCTGGAGATCCGCCGGGCGATCGGGAAAAAGGTCACGCTTGTAAGAAATATGTGGCGGGACCGCAGGACACACCGGTATTACCGCTGCCCGAACTGCAGGGCGTTTGTCCGGATCCCGAAGCCCGGAAAGGGCAGGAACATTATGATCACCTGCCACAGATGCCATCATAGCTTTAACAGGCGTACATAAGGAGGGACGCTATGATAGACGATCCATATAAAGTGCTTGGGATCTCTCCCGATGCGTCGCAGGAAGAGATAAAAAAAGCGTACCGGAAAAAAGCGAAGGAATATCATCCGGATCTGCATCCGAATGATCCGGATGCCGCGCAGAAAATGAATGAGATCAACGAGGCGTATGATATGCTCCAGCATCCGGAAAAGTATAAGACGCGGCGCGCACAGGAAGCCGGGAGGCAGCAGGAGGGGCAGTATACCGGTTACAGCGGACAGGATGCCTACGGCGGGTATGGGCAGTCCGACGGCCGCCGGAACGGCGGGTACGGGCAGTCCGGCGGCTATCGGAACTACGGGGGCTGGACCAGCGATTTCGGAGGTTTTGATTTTGAGGACCTTTTCGGCTTCGGTTCGGCGCGCTTCGATACGGCGCCGCGGCCGGAGGCGGGAGATCCGCCCCAGCTGGTTCAGGCGATCCGCGCCGTGCAGAACGGACGTTATTCCGACGCCGTTGAAATCCTGTCCGGCATGACGAGCGCATACCGGAATGACCGGTGGTATTATGTCGGCGCCGCAGCTTATAAAGGGAACGGCGAGCTGTCACGTGCGCAGGACATGATCGAGCGGGCGATCCGGATGAATACGGACAATCAGATGTACCGTCAGCTCCGACAGGAGATCATCCTGGAGACCAAGAGCGAAACAGGGTCATATTATTCCGGCGGAAATGTTTCCCCGTTTGGATTTTTCTGGAAGATCATGCTGGGAATGATGCTTTTCCGCCTGATGCTGGGATTCCTGCAGATGCTGCTGTTCGGGCCGCGGTTCGGATTTTAGGAGGGAGAAAGCTATGGGAAAGACCATCGGGATCGATTTAGGAACCACTAACAGTTGTGTGGCCGTTATCGAGGGGGGAAGCCCTGTCATCATTCCCAATGAAAGGGGAGGCAGAACGACCCCAAGTGTCGTTGCGTTTACAAAAGAAGGGGAGAGGCTTGTGGGGGATACGGCTGTCAGGCAGTTTGTGACCAACAGCGCCCGTACCGTCAGCTCCGTGAAGCGCCATATGGGCACGGACTGGAGATTCACCGTCGACGGGAAGGCATATTCTCCCCAGGAGATCAGCTCGATTATTCTGGCCAAGCTGAAAAAAGACGCGGAAAACTATCTGGGCGAGCCGGTCACGGATGCCGTCATCACGGTTCCCGCATACTTCAATGACATCCAGCGCCAGGCGACCAAGGATGCCGGACGGATTGCCGGGCTCAATGTGCTGCGCATCATCAACGAGCCTACCAGCGCGGCCCTGGCCTATGGGCTGGACAACGGTGCGCCGCAGAAGATCATGGTGTATGATCTTGGCGGAGGAACGTTCGACGTATCCATTATCGAGATCGGAGAAGGCGTGATAGAGGTTCTGGCTACCAACGGCGACAACCATCTGGGGGGCGACGACTTTGACGGGCGGATCACGGACCGTCTGGCGGAGATCATAAAAAAAGAATACCGTATTGACGTGATGGGGGACCCGGCGGCCCGTCAGCGGCTGCGCGAGGCGGCGGAGAAGGCAAAGAAGGAGCTCTCGTCGGTCCAGTCCGCCTATATCGTCCTTCCGTACCTGTCGGCGAACGGGACTGTTCCGGTTAATTTTGAATATACGCTGACGCGGGCGGAATTTGACAGCCTGACGGAGGATCTGGTGAACCGCACCGCGGTCCCGGTAAGGAATGCCCTGACAGACGCCGGAATTGCCGCGTCGGAGCTGGGTAAAGTGATCCTGGTAGGCGGCTCCACGCGGATTCCCGCCGTTCAGGAAAAGGTGCGGCAGCTTACCGGACTCATTCCGTCCAGAAATATCAATCCTGACGAGTGCGTCGCGCAGGGAGCGGCGGCCCAGGGAGAAACGCTCTCGGGAGGGGCGCTGACGCTGTACAGCGAAGGCGGCATCCTGCTCCTGGACGTGACGCCGCTGAGCCTTTCCATAGAAACGGTAGGCGGCGTGGCGACAAGACTTGTGGAGAGGAACACAACGCTGCCGATCCACTATTCTCAGATCTTTTCGACCGCCGCGCCGTATCAGCGCAGCGTGGAGATCAACGTCCTGCAGGGAGAGCGTCCGATGGCAAGAGACAATAAATCCATTGGGAAGTTCAGGCTGAACGGGATCAAAAAGGCGCCGGCGGGCGTCCCTCAGATCGAGGTGACATTTGATATCGATGCGAACGGTATCCTGAAGGTCTCGGCAAGGGACCTGGATACAGGCAGAGAGCAGTCTATCACGATCAGCGGCAACGAACGGATGTCCGACGAAGAGATCGAGCAGGCGATCCGCGATGCCCGGCAGTACGCCGCCAGGGACGGGATCCGCCGCAGCCTGTTCGAGATCAATGCGGAGGCGAAGAGGGCGATCTCGGAAGCGCAGGGAGCCATGGAAAAAGAAAAAAAGACAATGGCCAAAACGGAAAAGAAAGAGATAAAAGCGGAGATCTCCCGGCTTCAGAAGCTTTTGGCCGAAGAAAAACCGGATAAAATGACCGAGAGCGACCTGCAGGAGATAAGAGACGCCGTTTCGCGTCTGAGAGCGCATACGGAAACCGGCGCGGGATACGAGTAAAGAAAACGAAGACAACGGGATGAATGAAAACCACACGAGCAATAGGGACGACCTTTCGGATCCCTGAATGAGATCATAAGCATTTCCATATGAAAATTGCCGCCGGCGCATTTTCCGATATTTTGTCATTCTTCGGAAAAGCGGGGCGGCAATTTTTAATTTTTTTGCTTGACAAAAGAGAAACAAGAGAGTATAGTGTGTATATAAACACATCACACTGAAAGGCGGTGCATTTTGAAGATACTGATTTCCAATCATTCCGATGTGCCTCTGTATCAGCAGATCAAGGACCAGATCCGGGATTCGATCCTGAAACAGGAGCTGGTTCAGGGAGATCCGCTCCCGTCTATCCGTGCCCTGGCCAACGAGATCCGGGTCAGCGTCCTGACCATCCGCAGGGTCTACGAAGACCTGGAAAAGGAGGGATTCGTCACCAGCCAGATAGGGGTCGGCACATTTGTCAACGTGGGCAATGTGGAGCTTTTGCGGGATTCCCGGCGCAGGCAGGTAGAGGAGAAGATGGCGGATATGATCCGAACGGCAAAATCCTTAAACATCAGCAGAGAGGAACTGTGGGAGATGCTGGAGATCCTGTATGAGGAAGAGGATGATCGGGAGGGGTGACCGGAGTTTTCGGAACGGTCTGTAAACAGGGGGATGCTTTCTAAATTTTTAAGGAGGATCGATATGGATGTGCTGCAGGTACAGGGACTCTGTAAGTCCTATGACAAATTTGCCCTGAGAGATGTCACATTTTCCGTTCCGGAGGGCTGCATTGCCGGTTTCATCGGAGCCAACGGAGCGGGCAAGACCACGACGCTGCGCTCCGTTCTGGGGCTGGCAAGACCATCGGCCGGCCGGATCCGGCTGTTTGGTATGGACGCCGAAAAGAATGAAAAAGAGATCAAGGACCGGATCGGGGTGGTCTTTGATGACGGTCAGTTCTATACGGAGCTGACGCTGAAAGAGATGAAGAATGTGCTGTCTCCCGCCTACTCCTCCTGGTCGGAGCAGGATTTCAGCCGTTGGATGGACCGGTTCGAGCTGTCACAGCGGCAGAAAATCAGTTCGCTGTCCCGGGGAATGAGGATGAAATTTGCGCTGGCTCTGGCGCTGTCCCATAAGGCGGAGTTCCTTCTGATGGATGAGCCGACAAGCGGACTTGATCCGCAGATCCGCAATGAGTTTCTCGATGTGCTGGCCGGCTATATGGAGCACGGGGGAAGAGGCGTTCTCTTTTCCACGCATATCACATCGGATCTGGATAAAGTGGCGGACACCCTGATCATGATCGACCGAGGCAGGATCGTTTTTCAGGAGGATAAAGACGTACTGATGGAGAGCTACCGGAGCGTCAGGGGAGACACGGCGGCGCTGAACGAGGAGATCCGGCCGCTGTTTATGAAGATAACGGAGGGCAGCTTCGGTTTTACCGGGATCACAAAGGAGGCGGAGCGTGTCCGGCGCCTGATGCCGGGTGCGCTGATCGAGAAGGTGTCGGTAGAGGATATCATGCTGGCCAATCTGGGAAAAGAGGCGCCGCAGCCGGTTTGCGGGCACGGACAAGAGGAAAAGGAGGAGACGATCTATGATTAAGAGCCTGGTCAAGAAGGATCTGCTGCTGATACGCAGATATATATGGCTGCTTCTTGCTTTTGATATTGTGATTCCGGTCAGTTTCTCAAATACTCCGTATGTGGGGCCGCTGGGATTCTTTATCATAACCTCCGTGACGTCTTATATCATCCTGATCACATCAGGGACAAAGGAGATGCAGTATCCGAAGGCGGCGTCGCTTCTCTGCGCCGCGCCGTATTCCCGCCGCCAGATGGTCCTGAGCAAATATGTGATCGTATTCGCGGCATATGTGTTCTGCTGTCTGGTTTTTGAAGCCGAGAGCCTGATCTGGCCAAGGATCGGCGGGCTGTCCGTCAGGCAGGCGGCTCAGGGTTTCCTGATCCTGGCCCTGGTCGTGGGGATCTCTATGCCGCTCCAGTTCCGGTACGGATTTGAGAAAATACGATATCTGATGTTTGTTGTTTATTTTGTAAGCTACTGCGTTTTGCCGATGGCGGCCCGCGGAGAGCTCGGCGCTGCCATAGAGAAAGCGGCCCGTCTGCCGTTTGTCCGGTTCATAGCCGAAACGGCCGGAAGGATCGCCGGGGCGGGGCCTGTCGCGGCGGTCCTTGGGATACTGGTTTTGAGCTTTTTGATCCTGACCGTGTCGGTGACGCTGTCGATGCGCATTTACGATCGTCTGGACCTGGCATAAAAATTTGAATTTTTTGTGAAAACGACGGCGGATGTTCCGCAAAGACTTGACATTTCGACGGCCTCCCCATACAATAGTTAACTGATAAACTATTGTGAGGGAGGCTTTTGTTTATGAAGCAATCATCGGATCCGAATCAGGATAAACGCAGGCAGCGGAGACCGTTTCTGGTGTCCTATGCCATTGTGATCCTGATCATGCTGCTGCTCAATACATTTCTGTTTCCGTCACTTCTGAAGTCCCGCATACAGGAGGTGGATTACGGGACGTTCATCAATATGCTGGAGCAGGGGAAGCTGACTACGGTTCAGCTGGAGGATGAGCAGATCTATTTTATCGACAATGAGGAAAAGGCTTATCAGACCAATGTGATTCCCCAGGACTATGCGATCGTCCAGCGCCTGGACGATGCCGGGGTGAACTTTGGAAGGGTCTACCGCAAGCAGGGTGTTCTGGAATACCTGCTGGTGAACTGGATCCTGCCGTTCCTTCCGCTGATCCTTCTGGCAACGTGGTTCAGCCGCCGCATCAGCAGGCAGATGGGAGGCGGCGGAATGAACGCCATGATGTTCGGCGGAAAATCCGGAGCCAAGGAGTATGTGGTGGACGATAAGACCGGAATTCGGTTCCGGGATGTGGCCGGCCAGGATGAGGCCAAGGAGAGCCTGAAGGAGATCGTGGAGTTTCTGCATGATCCGAAAAAATATGAGGAGATCGGAGCGAAGATGCCGAAGGGCGCGCTTCTCGTAGGCCCTCCGGGAACCGGAAAGACGCTGCTTGCAAGGGCCGTGGCCGGCGAGGCGGAGGTGCCGTTTTTCAGCATTGCGGGAAGTGAATTTGTGGAAATGTTCGTGGGTATGGGAGCCAGCAAGGTGAGGGATCTCTTCCGCCAGGCCGGTGAAAAGGCTCCCTGCATCGTATTTATCGACGAGATCGATACCATAGGAAAGAAACGCGACAGCGGACAGGGCATAGGCGGAAATGACGAGAGAGAGCAGACGCTGAACCAGCTTTTGACGGAGATGGACGGCTTTGACGCCACAAAGGGAGTGGTGATCCTGGCGGCCACCAACAGGCCGGAGACCCTGGATCCGGCGCTTCTGCGGCCGGGACGTTTTGACCGCAGGATCCCTGTGGAGCTGCCGGATCTGAAAGGCCGTGAGGCGATCCTGCGCCTGCACGCCAGAAAGGTGAGACTGGATTCGGAATGCGATTTCAATGTAGTAGCGCGGATGACTCCGGGTGCCTCCGGGGCGGAGCTTGCCAATATTATCAATGAGGCGGCCCTTGGGGCGGTGCGCCACGGACGGCAGGCGGTCACCCAGCCGGATCTGCAGGAAGCCGTCGATACGATCCTGGCGGGCGCCCAGAAGAAGAACGCGATACTGAGCGAGAAGGAGAAGTGCATTGTCGCCTATCATGAAGTCGGCCATGCGCTGGTGGCCGCCCTGCAGACGCACTCCGCTCCTGTCCAGAAGATCACCATCGTACCCAGGACATCCGGGGCTCTGGGCTTTACCATGCAGGTGGAGGAGGGCGACCGCGCGCTTTTGAGCCGGGACGAGCTTCTGGATAAGATCGCTACATTCACCGGCGGGCGGGCCGCCGAGGAGCTTGTCTTTGGTTCCGTCACTACCGGGGCAAGCAATGACATTGAACAGGCGACCAAACTGGCCCGTGCCATGATCACCCGGTACGGTATGAGCGAGGATTTTGATATGGTCGCTCTGGAGACGGTCAAGGGCGCTTACCTGGGCGGGGATGCCAGCCTGGCCTGCAGCGAGACGACCGCGGCCGCGGTCGACGCCAGGGTGGTCGAACTGGTGAAAACCCAGCACGCGAAGGCATACGCGCTGCTTGAGGAGAACCGGCGCAAGCTGGATGAGATCAGCCAATACCTGTACGAAAAGGAGACGATCAGCGGGCAGGAGTTTATGGATATCATGAACCGGAAGCCGGAGACTGACGGCGAAGAAAACAGATAAGGGGATCCGGGGGGCTTTGTGCCCCCCGGCGCGCATCTTTCCCCTTGCGGCTTCCTGAAAAATGTGATAATCTGTATGTATATTGTTGATTCGCGAGGCATATAGATGAAAGATCACAAATTCGGGAAGTATATCGTTTGGGGAGTCACGGCGTTCCTGGTGATTCTGGCATCGACCCTGGTGGTGATGCTGATCTTCAAATGGAATTCCGTGTATGCGGCGCTGCGGTTTCTGGGAGATATCCTGTCACCCATTACCTACGGGATCATACTTGCCTATCTTCTGGCTCCCGTATATAACGGGACTTTCCGGCTGGTCACCGGGCTATTGGAGAAAGTGATGAAGAACGGGAAACGGATCCGGAGCATCTCCAGGTTCGCTTCCACGGCAGCCAGCCTGGTCGTTCTGGCTGGAGTGGTTACCGGACTGTTCCTGACGATCATCCCCACGGTATGGGAGAGCGTGATCGGGATCGTCAACTCCATTCCCTCCTATGCGGGATTTGTCTCCCGGTGGATCGAGGAGACATTTGCCAGCTATCCGGAGGTGGAGAGCACGGTCATGTCCCTCTACGGGCAGGCGGTCAACAGCCTGGTCGGCTGGATACAGAGCAACGGCGACTGGATGTCCAATCTTGAGGCGGTCTTCGGCCGCGTCTTCAGCGGGATCATAGGACTGGTGAATGTCGGGAAGAACAGCCTGATCGGCGCCATTGTCATGGTCTATCTGCTGAATATCAAGGATACGCTTCTTGCGCAGGCCAAGAAAGCGGCATACGGACTGTTTTCCGTGAAGTTTGCCAACTCCCTTATCGATAAATGCCGGTTTGTCCACAGGGTGTTCGGAGGCTTTATCGTGGGGAAGATCATCGATTCGTGCATCATCGGCGTGCTGACGTTCGTGGTGCTCACCATCCTGAGGATGCCGTACGCCATGCTGATCAGCGTGATCATCGGCGTTACCAATGTGATCCCGGTGTTCGGTCCCTTTATCGGAGCCATTCCCAGCGCGCTCCTGCTGCTGCTCGTGAACCCGAGGCAATGCCTGATCTTTTTGGTGGTGATCCTTTTGATCCAGCAATTTGACGGCAATATTCTGGGGCCGAAGATCCTGGGGGATTCGACGGGTCTTTCCAGCTTCTGGGTGCTGTTTTCCATCCTGTTTTTCGGAGGGCTTTTGGGACCGGCGGGAATGGTCATCGGCGTCCCCACATTTGCCGTGATCTACAAACTGATTACCGAGAAGATCGAAAAGAGACTGAACAGAAAAAAGCTTCCTACGGATACCAATGAGTACAGGGAACTGGATCATATCGATGAGGAGCGGGGAATAGTTGTCAGGTAAGAAAATGTCCGGAAGCACCGCGGGTATCTGGCGGATCCTTGCGATTCCGCTGACCGTTGTTGTGCTCATTATCATTATCATACAAAACGAGCCGAAGCGAGAGGGGATCTCCAGGGCCGCCGCCTATAAGGCTGCGGCCCTGGTTTTGGCAGATATGGACACCATTCGGGAAGATCCGGGAGAACCGTCCCGCTTTTCCGTGGCCGATCAGCGGCAGTGGTATGTGAAATATATGGATTTTCTGTATAGCCGCGGCATACTGACAGAGGAGGAGGCTCCCGCCGGCACATCGTTTGCCGAGGGAATGCTCACATGGAAAGAGGCGAAGAAGCTGACGGATTCCGTTCTGGATTATCTGGCGCTTCTCCCGGAGACGGACGATGCTCTCCCTGACGGGGAGCAGAAAAGGAGCGCGGGCGTAACGGCCTCTCTCAGACAGCAGATAAACGGGATGTTCCCGGTGGCTGAACTGGGAAAGTCGAACCCGATCCCGGCAGAGAGATGGTGGTACGTCTATGACGGGCTCTGCGGCGCATCGGCGGAGGGGGAAAGGATCCGGGAGGAAATTGTGCAGATATACGCGACGCCGGACAATTCAGACGAGCTTCCCCCATGGACGGCGGACACCGATCTGGGGCCGGCGGGCTTTGAAGGACTGAGCCTTTCGGGCTATATCGACAGGGAGATCCGCGCCCTGATGAAAGACGGGGAGATGATCCGGATCGTGGGAAAGACCTCCGATACGGTGACCTACCACAATATCTGGATCACGGAAGTTTCCGACAGCGGGATCAAGGGGTATGCGGGAGAGTCCGTGAGGACCTTCACCCTGGAAGGCAATGTGGATCTGCCTGAGGATATGATCAATCATCTGGCGGATATCCGGCTTCGGGAAGGCTATGTGTCCGGGATCGTCATGAAGCGTGATACGGTCACGGCAAAGGTTCTCGCGGTGAAGGACGACGGGATCGAACTGGAGGGATACGGATTTCTTCCTCTGGATACGAATTTCTGCGTTTACAAGACCTATGGGGAATGGGAGCGGATGGAGCTTTCCGATATTCTGGTCGGTTATGATACCCAGGAGTTTATCGTGGCGGACCGGAAGATCTGCGCGGCCCTGATCGTGCGCACCTTTGATGCCCAGACCATCCGGGTCCTGCTGACGGACACGGATTTCTCGGAGCGGTTTCATCAGACGGTCAGCCTCCGGTTCCTGAGCGACGGCGTTATGCGGCAGGGCGAAAAGGAGACGGTTTTTCACAAGGGGGAGACGATGACCTTTGAATCGGGAGACGGTTCCCTGGACGCGGGACGGATCCTGTTCATTCCTGCCGACGGGACCGGAGGGATCTGCGTGGAGTCCGTCATGCGCAGCCAGGGTGCGCCTGTCTATCCGGGAAGGCTTGAGATCCTTCAGGAGGACGATGGTCTGGTTCTGATCAATGAACTGTATCTTGAGGATTACGTAAAACGGGTCCTTCCGAGCGAGATGCCGCTCAGCTATGAGCCGGAAGCCCTGAAGGCCCAGGCGGTCTGCGCGAGGACCTATGCCTTCCGCCAGATCCGCGCCAACACATACCGGGAGTACGGAGCGCACGTAGATGACAGCACCGCCTTTCAGGTATATAATAACGGAAAGGCTGGGGCCCCGGCGGATGCCGCGGTCAATTCTACATACGGCCAGTTCCTCACATATGGGGATGATGTGGCGGAGACCTATTATTTTTCCACATCCTGCGGACATACGGCGGATGTGACTGTCTGGAGAGCCGATCCGGAGGCGGTGCCGTATTTAAGCGCAAAGGCCGTCCGGGCAGGAGGCGGGAAGCTGGATCTGACCACGAACGCCGCTTTTGCCGAGTTTATCAAAAGCCCGGGGGACGGATATGAATCCGACTGCGCCCTGTACCGGTGGAATACCAGGCTGACCAGCGACCAGCTGGCGGAGAAGATCGACGACATCGGAACCATTACGAAGGTTGCCGTCAGCGAAAGAGGCGCGGGCGGAATCGGGAAAAAGCTGGTAGTCGTGGGAACCGGAGGAGAGAGGACGTTTGAAGGGGAAGGGCGGATACGTTCCGTCCTGGGAAATACGGAGCTTGTTTTTAACAAAAATGACGGAAAGACCATGACCGGGCTTTCCAGCCTGCCGAGCGCCTTTATCTCTGTCGAGAGGAGCGAACCGGATGAAAACGGTGTTACCACCTTTTTTATCTACGGGGGCGGCTACGGACACGGCGTGGGAATGAGCCAGAACGGCGCCGAGAAGATGGCGGAAAAGGGACTGACCTACAGGGATATCCTTTCGTTTTTTTACGAAGGGACGGAGCTTTCACAGTTTTACTGAAAAGATCGTGCGGCTTTTAGCAGCCCAAGGAGGAAAGAAGGATGAGACTGATTCATTGCGCGGATCTGCACCTGGACTCCCGGATGAATACATATCTGCCGAAGGAGAAGACAAGGGAGAGGAAAGCGGAGCTTCTTCATACGTTTCACCGAATGATCGAGTATGCGCAGGAAAACCGGGTGGACGCGGTTCTCATCGCGGGAGATCTCTATGACCGGAAGAGCGTATCGGCCGCCGCCAAAAACGCGGTGCGGGACGCGGTGCTGAACCATCCGGAGATCATGTTTTATTATCTGAAGGGAAATCACGATACGGACAGTGCCTTTGCGGATCCCTCCGAGATTCCGGACAATCTGAAGATGTTCGGGAATTCATGGACTACCTATGTCCTGGAGGGGAGAAGACAGAAGGAAGG
>CANRGP010000009.1 GCA_947630085.1 uncultured Lachnospiraceae bacterium | reverse complement strand
CTTACGAGCCTAGTGGATATGGTATAATAACAAGGAAAGTGCCGATGGCGCCTGCGCCGATCGGCTTTTGACGAGTATCCCCATCGAGACGCCAGTCGAGATGGTATAATGCGTTCAGCAGGAAATCTGCGCACCGGAACCAGGGATCAATTCCTGCTCGAAATTTTTGTATTCGGAGAATCCATCCCTCTGCATTCACGGTTTTGCTGTCTGTTTCGGCGGCTCCTGCAGATGGTACTGTTACTTTTTGAGAAGCTTCAGCTTTAAGATGATGTCCCCGGCTGCTGCCGGCGATACACACTTGCCTATAAGTGATTTTCCTGGTATAATTACGGTGTTCCGGCATAAGAAAGTCCATACAACTATTTCTATTTATAAGGAGTGAAGGATCATGAAAAAAGCTTTTGGAGTAAAACCGTACCTGTTCCCCATGCCGACATACATGATCGGCACATACAATGAGGATGACACCGTAGATGTGATGATGATGGCCTGGGGCGGCATCTGCGCCGAAGATATGGTGGCGCTGAACCTCGAGGCGGACCATAAGACCGTCTCCAATCTCAGGGCCCGCGGAGCGTTCACCCTTGCCATTCCGGGAACGGATACGCTGGAGGCGTCGGATTTCTTCGGCATCGCCACAGCGAACAAAACGGCGGATAAATTCAGCCGGACCGGACTTCACGCGGTCAAGAGCAGCCTTGTGGACGCGCCGGTCATTGAAGAATACCCCGTCACGCTGGAATGTACCGTAGAAAAAATGGAGGATGAACCCTACGGTCTGCGGGTGCTGGGAAAGATCATGAACGTGCTGGCAGACGAAAGCGTTCTGGACGATCAGGGCAGGATCGACGCGGGGAAGCTGAATGCCTTCCTGTTCGATCAGATTCAAAACGGTTACTATGCCGTAGGGGAAAAGATCGGTCAGGCGTGGCACAGCGGCGCCGGGCTGATGAAGAAGGCATGATTGAAAATCACCATAAAATACCGCCGCAAAACGGGGGCCTGCGTCTGCGGGCTCCCGTTTGTATTCCCGGAAAGCCGAATCGGCCGCGCCTTCAGCGTCATGAAAACTGCCCCGTCAGCCGGCATTATTAGGAAAATTTTAATATTTTCTCATGGGAATCCTAATAACTCTGCTCCTATAATCTGGTATACTGTCTCCAAAAGGGCGGACTTCCCCGGAGTCTGCCCGCAGACACCGCAAAGGAGGCGGATTCCCGTGCAGGACAGGATCCTTATTGTCGACGACGAACCAGAGATCGCAGATCTGGTGGAAGTTTATCTGCAGAGCGAGGGCTTCACTGTATTCAAATTTTATACCGCCCATGACGCGCTGGACTGCATCCGGCGGGAGGATCTGGATCTGGCCATCCTGGATATCATGCTGCCCGACATGAGCGGATTTTCCCTTTGCCGCCGAATCCGGCAGGAACATACCTACCCGATCATCATGCTGACCGCCAAGGACGAGGAGACGGACAAGATCACCGGCCTGACGCTCGGAGCCGACGACTACATTACCAAGCCGTTCCGCCCCCTGGAGCTCATTGCCCGCGTAAAGGCGCAGCTGCGGCGGTACAAACGCTATAACCCGTCCGGCCCTGCTGCGGAGGCCGAGTCCGACGTGCTCTCCCTTTCGGGCCTGGTGCTGAATATAAAAACACATGAATGTCTGCTGAACGAGCGGTCCCTGACGCTGACCCCTACGGAGTTCGCCATTCTGAAGATCCTTCTGGAAAACCGCGGCAGCGTAGTCAGCGCCGAGGAGCTCTTCCATCAAATCTGGCAGGACGAATACTACAGCAAAAGCAACAACACCATCACCGTCCACATCCGCCATCTGCGGGAGAAGCTGGGCGATACCGCGGAAAAACCCGCCTATATCAAAACCGTCTGGGGAGTGGGGTATAAAATTGAAAGACAACCGTAAATCCGACTATTCCGGTTTCAAGAAAAAGCTTTATATCCGCCTGGTAGCCATCGGCATCGCCGCGCCCATCCTGATCTATCTGTTTTATCTGATATTCTGGCGCAGACGCGGCGGCAATTTTGTAGTTTCTGTTTCCCGCTTCCTCTTCCATATGAGCGACGAGGACGCGCACCGGTTCTACAGGATCATTTTCCGGGGCAATCTGGCTTTCTTCTGGATCGCCGCCATTCTGCTTCTCTTCTTTCTGCTTTTGTGGGTGATCATAGATTGGTCCACCTCCTATTTCGACGCCATCAACCGGGGGATCAACGATCTGCTGTCCGATGAAGGGCCAATCAGTCTCCCTCCGGAGATGGATGCCACGGAGCGAAAGCTGAACGAGGTAAAATCCGAGCTCCAGAAGCGGGCCGCCGGAGCGCAGCTGGCCGAACAGCGCAAAAACGACCTGGTCATGTACCTGGCCCATGATATCCGAACCCCGCTCACGTCGGTCATCGGCTATCTGGATCTCCTTTCGGAAGCCCCGGATATGCCGCAGGAACAGCGGATCCGCTATGTGGACATCGCTCTGGATAAAGCCTGCCGTCTGGAAAAAATGATAGATGAGTTCTTTGAGATCACCCGCTACAATCTCCAGCAGATCACCCTGACTAAGGAGCCATTCGATCTCTACTATATGCTGGTGCAGCTGACCGATGAGCTCTCCCCCTTGCTGCAGGAGCATGGGAACACCGCCGTTCTGACCGCCGAAGAGGATCTGACCGTCTGCGGCGATCCGGACCGGCTGGCCAGGGTCTTCCAGAATGTGCTGAAAAATGCGGCAGCCTACAGCTACCCCGATACCGAGATCCGCATAACCGCCGCAAAAAAAGGCGCTTCAACCGTGATCACATTTATGAACCGCGGACGCACCATCCCCCGCGAAAAGCTGACCGCCGTCTTTGAAAGATTCTATCGCATGGACGAGGCAAGGGCCTCCGACACCGGCGGCGCCGGGCTGGGTCTTGCCATCGCCAGAGAGATCGTCACTCTGCACGGCGGCACGATCACCGCCGACAGCCGGGATGAGACCGTGGAGTTCACCATTACGCTGCCGGGTTAGCAGATCACGGCCCGGCTTCCAATCATCTGTCCAGGGAGGTTTATATTATGAATGCACAAATACCTGAAAGGCGAAAAGCATCCCGAAAAAGCCGCCGCGCCGGGCACAACAGGAACCTTCGGCTCCTGTTTCCCGGCATATGCGCGGCACTCATCATAGCCCTGCTGTGTCTTCCGGCCGTTTTGAACCGGAGTTTTCCGCATGACGCGGCGTCGGATTCCGCGCCGTATCTGCAGGATGATCTGCCGGAATCCACGGCCTGGGCCGCCGGTTCTTTAAAGAGTCCGGGCGAACTGCTGGAAAGCGATGACCAAGAACTCCTGTCTGAGGACAGCGGCGCTGCCGGAGGAGCTTCTTTTGCGGATTCGTCCGATCCCTGGTATCTTCTCCTGGTCAACCGCACCCACCCGCTTCCGGACGGTTATCAGGAGCAGCTGGAGCTGACGGAGCTGAGCAACGGCCAGCTCGTGGACTCCCGCATCTATCCGTCACTTCAGGCCATGTTCGACGCCATGCGGGCTGACGGCATTTATCCCGTCGTCGCCTCAGGCTTCCGCACCGCCGAAAAACAGCAAAGCCTGATGGACGAAAAGATCGCCTCCCTCGAGGCGGAAGGTCTCTCCGCCCCGGAAGCCCAAAAAGAGGCCGAGACCTGGGTCGCCATCCCCGGAACGAGCGAACATCAGCTGGGTTCCGCTGTGGATATCAATGCCGACGGCATCCATTCCGCCGGATACCAGGTCTACGAGTGGCTGGATGAACACGCCCACGAATACGGCTTCATCCACCGCTATCCCTCCGACAAAACAAAGATCACCGGCATCAGCAACGAGCCCTGGCACTACCGCTATGTAGGCACAGATGCGGCGGAGGAAATCCACCGCCGCGGCATCTGTCTGGAAGAATACCTTGGAGAAACGCCCTGACCCTGGGCATCAAGAAAAGCGTCAATGCAGCATTTTTCTTCTTAACGAAGAAACTGTTCTCTGCAAAGCGACAACGCCTTCTCCTGCAAAGAATAAAACCGTTTATTTTTGTGATAAGCGAGAAAGTAATTACGGGCAAAATTACAATCGGTAATCGTGATCATTTTTAGTTTTTTTTGTCGAATCCATTCGTCAATCAGTTTTTGAGGTAAAACAGCGATTCCATTCCCAGCCGCAGCACAGGAAATCAATGCTTGGTTGCTTGCGGACTCTACAGTTGGCGTTGCAGCAAGACTCTTGGTCGAAAGAACTGCGTCTAATAAATCTCTTGACGCACTGCCTGGTTCCCGCAGAAGCAAAGGATAGTTTATCAGCTCCTGTAAGGTAATTTGATCTGGAATTACAGATTCGCAGGAAGAAACTGCCGTTAACCAGTCTTGGAATACCGCCTGCTTTACAAGATGATTGGAATGAATATTGCCTTCCACAAACGCAAAATCGAGACCTCCATTCATGAGCAATCCTTCAACGATTGATGTCTGCTGAATTATGACAGATAGCCGAATCTGGGGCAGTTCCCGTCTGATTTTCGCAACCATTTGCGGGATGAATAATTTTCCGATAGTAAGGGACGCACCGATGTGTAAATCTGTATTAAGTTCACTTTCCCGGGCGAGATGTTCAAAATCGTCAAAAGAAGCAACCGTTTCTTTCGCCTTCACAAGGAGACGTTTTCCGCAATCAGTTAGGTAAAGTCGATTTCCGATTCGATTAAACAAATCCACGTTATAGTATTTTTCGATTTCCGCTATGGCTTGACTAACCGCTGGCTGGGCAACATAAAGCGCGTCTGCGGCTTTTGTGATTCCACCACATTCACATACCGTTATAAAAGTTTTCAGATGCCGTATCGTCATACACATATAACCTTTCACTTATAAAATCAATAAGATTATATTATTTCTATTATCTTTCGTCAAGTGGTATACTCTTAATGAATCAACAGGAAATGAGGTGGCGTATGTATCCAAACGCAATTTTAGGTTTTATTCACTTGTATGGTCTTATGATCGGAATCGGAATTATATCCGCTTTTGGCGTTCTTTCTTTTTTTAGGCGTGAAATTTCCAAATTTGGCACATCCTGTTTATCCAACGCAGCTGTATGAAGCGTTTTTTCTGTTTGTGCTGTTTGTGCTCTGTTCTGTTTTACTCTTAAAGAAGCATTACCGATATAATATGAGCCTGTACTTGATTTGCTACGGCGTATTCCGATTCCTGATAGAATTTCTGCGAGGCGATGACAGAGGACAGCTGTTTGGAAATATTTCCCCTTCACAGTTCTGGTCGATTCTTATGATTGCCACAGGCATTTTTGTATATTTTTATATAAGATGTATGGACGGTAAAATGAATGAAAAAAATACTTAGATTGTTCTTTATCATGATAAAAATCGGTTTATTTACTTTTGGCGGCGGATATGCCATGATTGCTTTACTGGAAAATGAATTTGTTTCCAAACGTCATTGGATTCAAAGCAATGAATTTGCGGATATGGTCGCTATTGCCGAATCCACTCCCGGACCGATCGCCATCAACTTTGCTACATTTATTGGTTATACGCAGAGCGGAGTCCTCGGCTCTGCCGTTGCAACAGCGGGAGTTTGTATCCCATCCTTTGTAATCATATATCTGATTTCTCTGTTTTTTGACGCATTCCAGCAGATACGATGGGTAACGGCAGCCTTCAAGGGAATACAAGTCGGTGTGGTCGTTCTGATTCTGTCGGCGGGATTCAAAATGTTATTCCAAATGCCAAAAACAGTTTATAACATTATATGCATGAGCATAACTATGATCTGCCTGGTTGTATGCTCGTTGTATGCCGTGAACTTTTCATCCATTTTCTACATCATAACCAGTGCGGTTTTGGGTCTGACTGTATATTTTGTAAAATGGCTGTGTAAACGCATGACGCATGAGAAGGGAAATAAAAAATGATATATCTGAAACTTCTGTTAACTTTTTTGAAAATTGGTGCTGTGTCATTCGGCGGCGGATACGGAATGATTTCGCTGATACGAGAAGAGGTGCTGGCGTATGGCTGGCTGACGGAAGAGCAGCTCCTTCATTTTATTGCTGTATCCGAAAGCACACCCGGGCCTATCGCCGTCAATATGGCAACCTTTATCGGTTCCGCGCAAGGGGGATTTTTCGGCGCTCTTGCTGCCACCTTTGGAGTGGTTCTGCCGTCTTTCATCGTAATCATTTTGATTGCATCACTTTTAGCAAAGGTCATGAGATATGCCGCTGTGCAAGCCGCATTAAACGGAATACGCCCGGTGATAACGGGACTGGTCCTGGGAACGGCACTCATTTTACTTTTGAGCACCATTGCTGATGTTAAAACCATTTGCAGCCCCGTTTCTTTTGATTGGAAAGCCATCACCATTTTTTCAATTCTCACCGGATCAATGGCGGTATATTATAAATTCCGCAGGAAAACCGTTTCCCCTATTCTATTGCTGCTGCTCTCAGGAAGTATAGGGATCATTTTTTATCTGTGATGAAGCCGAATTTGAGCATAAACTGCTTCACCGCTTCTTCCTCCATTTCACTCTGCAGCATTGGCAGGACATAAATAACAGAATTGACAATGTAAGCTCTGTCAGGCACTATCTTCCATTATCGGACGGCGTTAAAGCCGTTCTGCAGGTCATTCAGGATATCGTCAATATGTTCTGTGCCGATGGACAGACGGATGGTGTTGGGCTTTATTCCCTGGTCGGCCAGCTCCTCCTCGCTGAGCTGGCTGTGGGTAGTCGTAGCCGGGTGGATCACCAGGCTTTTGACATCGGCCACGTTTGCCAGCAAAGAGAAGATCTTCAGGCTGTCAATAAACCGATGCGCTTCCTTCACCCCGCCTTTGATCTCAAAGGTGAAAATGGAACCGCCCCCGTTGGGAAAATATTTCCGGTACAGCGTATGGTCAGGGTGATCCGGCAATGAAGGATGGTTGACCGCCTCCACCTGCGGATGACGGGCAAGAAATTCGACGACCTTCTTTGTGTTCTCCGCGTGGCGCTCCAGACGCAGGGACAGCGTCTCGATCCCCTGGAGGAGCAGGAAGGCCGCGAAGGGGGAAATGGTCGCGCCGGTATCACGGAGCAGGACGGCCCGGATGTAGGTCACAAATGCCGCCGGCCCCGCCGCCTTGACGAAAGAAACGCCGTGATAGCTGGGATTGGGCTCGGAAATCGCCGGATATTTCCCGCTGGCCGCCCAGTCGAATTTTCCGGAATCCACGATGATGCCGCCGAGGGTGGTGCCGTGTCCGCCCAGGAATTTGGTTGCGGAGTGAACGACAATATCCGCGCCGTGTTCGATGGGCCGGATCAGGTAAGGCGTGCCGAAGGTATTGTCCACCACCAGAGGGATCCCATAGCTGTGAGCAAGTTCGGCAAGGGCATCGATGTCCGGGATATCGCTGTTCGGATTTCCCAGCGTCTCGATATAGATCGCCCTTGTGTTCTCCTGAATTGCCGCCTCCACCTCCGAAAGATCATGGATATTGACAAAGCTTGCCGTAATGCCGAAGCCCGGCAGCGTATGCGCCAGCAGATTATAGCTGCCGCCGTAGATGGTTTTCTGCGCTACAAAATGTCCTCCGTTCTGGCCGAGCGCTTCCAGCGTATAGGTGATCGCCGCCGCGCCAGATGCAAGCGCCAAAGCGCCGACGCCGCCCTCAAGAGCGGCAACTCGCTTTTCCAGAACATCCTGCGTGGAATTGGTGAGGCGCCCGTAAATATTGCCGGCATCGGCCAGACCAAAGCGGGCGGCAGCGTGTTCGCAGTTATGAAACACATAAGAGGTCGTCGCATAGATCGGGACCGCGCGGGAGTCGGTGGCAGGATCGGGATTCTCCTGCCCTACGTGGAGCTGCAGAGTTTCAAATTTATAATCAGACATGGCCGTATCTTCCTTTCGTTTATAGAATGTGTTGTTTCAGTTTTCGTTAAATGATCCGCTGCGGCAACACATTCGTCCGAAACGGTAGTTTTCTCTTACGAGCTTTTCAAAATAGCACTGCATGATCGGCGCGGCACTCCTTTCCAATAAACCTACCTTGTAAATTGGTTTTAATGATGATAGCATATAAAACATACCTTGTCAATAGGTAAATGCGGCGTTTGAAAAAAATGTCCTCCGCGCAAAAGCCGGAGAACAAAAAGACCGGGCTTCCTGATTCCGCAAGATTCCCGGAGCCGGGCACAGATTTTTAACAAACGGATAAAGCGGGAAAACCGGCATCATGAAGTGCCCGTCATACAAAGAAAAAAGCCCGTAAAAACGGACCTTTTAGAGAGCTGGCGACGGGACTCGGACCCGTGACCTCCTCACTACCAATGAGGTGCGCTACCACCTGTGCCACGCCAGCTTTTCCTGGGCTCCTCGACGAGCCGTATGTTATATTATCACGAGTTTCTTCTTTTGTCAACCTTCGTCCCGCAAAAAAATCTTTTTTCGTTTTTCCGTTTTTCTTCCGGAACATACAAAAATTGTCCTACATAGTCTAAAGTAAAAGAACAAGAGGCATATCTATGGTTTCCAATCCTTTCAATTCCTCCGCTCCCAAGGCGGAGTCCGACTCCGAGAACAATCCGGTATCCGCTGCAAATGTGCAGTCAAGCGTATCCGCCGGAAACGGCGGCTCATCCATGTCTGCTCCGTCCGCTGCCGCCCGGCAGGGAGGCGACAACGACTACGGGCTCACCACTCCCATCGCCCCTGAAGGCGGCTCTCCGGTCTTTCCCGGAAATATGTCGGGAAACACATCCGGCGGAAGCAGTGACAACAACTATGGGCTCACCACTCCCATCGCCCCCGAAGGCGGTTCTCCGGTCTATCCCGGAAACATGATGGGAGGCGGCTCCGGCGGCACTACGATCTGGCCGGTCTTTCCCTGGTATCCCTCCTGCCCCGGCTGCGGCTGCGTAAGCTGCGGTCCCGGAAGCGGCGGTTCTTCGGGAGGCTCCGGCTCCTCTGGAGGCTCCGGGACCGTATTCGGCCAGGTCCGTTTCCTCAACGCCTCCACCAACAATACCAGCGTCAGTGTTACCTTCGATAATACAACATATGCTACGAACGTGGGATTTGGTACAATCACCAACTACCGGCCCATTTCCGACGGGTTCCATACCGTATCCGTCCGCCGCAGCACCGGGCTTCAGGCATTGGTAGTCCAGCAGAGCTTCCCCTTCGCTGCGGGGCAGAAATATACTCTGGTCCTGGTAGACTCGGCGGCAGGCGGAGTCTCCCTGCATCAGGTGGACGACACCGGATGCAGCAACCTGGGCTCCAACACCGGCTGTTACCGGGTGGCCAACATGGCGTACAGCGGCTCCTCCTTTGACGTGTTCCTCTACAGCCACGACGCGGTGTTCCGCAATGTGGCATTTGAAGACGTGACCGCCTACAAGCAGGCCATCGCCGGTACCTACCAGTTCTATATCACCAACTCCAACAACTATATGTTCCTGCGCGAGCTCCCGGTCCTGGTGATCGGCGCCAACAACGGCGGAGCGTCGATCAACGATCCTCTGGTCTCCTACACCGTAGATATCGGCGCGGGCAGCAATTACACCTCCTACCTGATCGGAAGCAGCTGGTCCGACCTGAACTTCCGCGTCCTCACCGTGCAGGACTGACATCAATAACCCCCGGCCTCTTCCGCGAAGCCGGGGGTACATTTCTGTGGTCTAAATGAGGTTCAGTTTGTCAATCAGCACATTCACATCGATCGGTTTGGTTATAAAATCGTCCATGCCGTGCTGGAACGCCTTATCCCGGTCAGTCTGATGGGCATTGGCCGTGCAGGCAATGATCCGGATGGATGCCGCGTCGTCCCGGCTCATAGCACGGATCGCAATAGATGCCTCAAACCCGTCCATCTCAGGCATCAGAAGATCCATGAGGATCGCGCTGTACTCGCCCGGCGCGGAGGCCGAAAACATATGCACCGCCTCTTTTCCGTTCTGCGCCAGGTCCGCGTCGATATCGAACTCCGCCAGCAGTTCGATCAGGATCTCCGCATTCAGCTCATTGTCCTCCGCCACAAGGACACGCTTTCTCACGCCCCCGCTTTCTCCGATCCGATCGCCGGTCTCCCCGGACAGCAGGCTCTCGTCCGGTTCCTGCGCCAGGCGGAAGGGGATCTCAAGAAGAAATTCGCTCCCCTCTCCCTTCCGGCTGTCCACGTTCAGGGTTCCTCCCATGAGTCTGGTCAGGCCGTCCACAATGGTCATTCCCAGGCCCATGCCCTGATTGCCCTTGGAGACGGTCTCCCTCTCCTGAGAAAAGGAATCAAAAATATGCTTCTTGAATTCTTCCGACATTCCGATCCCATTGTCCCTTATCCGGAAGCGTGTCTTCACATATCCGTCGGCAGGAATATCCTGATCCGCCTTGAGAAGGACCTCGCCGCCTCCGGAAGTGAACTTGCACGCATTGTCCAGAAGATTCTGAAGGATCTGCTGGGTCCTCAGCTCATCTCCAATCACGTTCGGATACGGAATATCCGTCTCCACGGTAAAGGATATCTCTTTCAGCTCCATCTCGCTTCTCGCCAGCCCCTCCACCGTATTCAGCAGATGGCAGATATTCACGGGAGCCGTCTCCAGTTCCATTTTCTTTTCCTGAAGAGACGACACATCCAGAATATCGTTCACCAGGGTCAAAAGATATTTTGCCGCGGACATGGACTGCCGGAAGTAGCCGGACATCTTTTCCGGATCATCCATATTCTGCGTCATAAGGTAATTGAGTCCGATCAGCCCGTTGAGAGGCGTCCGGATCTCGTGGCTCATTGCCGAGAGAAAATCCCCCTTGGCCCGGGCATCCGCCCTGGCTTTCAGGGAGCGGAAGCGTGTGCTGACCAGCATCACCGCCAGCGCGACGATCAGCACAAACGCTATGGACAGCACAAGCATCAAATACCGGTATTTGTAAAGGAAATCCGCCAGCGTGAAGGAATACTGCTTCTCCACGGTGGCCTGGATGATGTACATGGCGCTCTCGTCGTCGCTGATCCGTGTGATCGATTTATTCAGGACAGAGATCAGCAGTTCCTTCTGCCTCCACTCCTCCGATCCGTCCTTCTCCAGAGGGACCACCGCGGAAAAGCACAGCATATCCTCCAGCCCCATGATCGGGATCACCTGGAGCGACTCATAGGACGGGCGGCGCAGCCAATACTCCACCACATACTGGTTCTGGATCATCAGATCGGCCTCTCCGCGGTTGACCGCGTCCAGGCACTCCTCCACGGAGTCGTAATCCAGAATCCTGAAGTTGGGATATTCGCTGGCAAGCACCTTTTTGATCGTCTGGGACCCGCTTGAGATCGCCACTGTCAGATTGTCGCTGAACCGAAATTCCAGATTTTCTCTGGCTACGATCACCTTCTGGCTGGTCAGGTAGGGGTCGCTCATGAGAATTCCTCTCGCGGCCTGATTTTCCTTGTTGTATTCCACGCTTGTGATCAGGTCGAGCCCCTGCGCCAGCAGATCATCGTACGTGACCGATCCGTTCGGGATCGCCACATATTCAAATCTCAGTCCGCTGATCTCGGAAAGCCGGTCGAAAATGTAGCGGGAAATCCCGGCAAGCTGGCCGTCATCCCCCTCGTAGGACACGGGGATCCTGTCCTGCACATAGCCGACCCGAAGCACCTGGCTGTTCTCTATGTACTCTTTCTCCTGCGCGGTAAATTCCTCCGCCGCCGTTTCCGCGGCAAATGCTTCCCCGCACGGTCCTGCCAGCTCCCCCAGGACCAGCGTCAGTGCCGACGCAAGTATAAGCGCCCTTTTCCGTATTTTACAGAACATATGAATCCGCCCCCTCATTCATCTCACCGATCCGTCTATTCCCGTTCTTTTTCATAGGACTCGACGCCCTCCTTCAGGCGGGCAAGGCCATCCCTCAGAACCTCGCGGGGACAGGCGATGTTCAGCCTCAAAAACCGGTTCCCGTTTCCCCCGTATGGGCCGCCCGGGCTCAGATACAATCCGGTTTTCTCACGGATATAAGAAGCCAGATCGGGAGACGGCCTGCCGCAGTCCAGCCACAGAAGATATGTCGCCTGAGAGGGGACCATATGGATCTGCGGAATACTCTCACGTATAAATTCACGCGCGGTCTCCTTGTTTTCGAATACATACTCCCGCAGCTGGTCCAGCCATTCTCCTCCTTCGGTAAACGCCGCAATGGCCGCGTCGACCGCAAAGGCGTTCGGCTCCGCGATCTCATCGGTATTGAGTCCTCTCCACACCTTATGGCGCAGCCACGGATCCGGAACCGAAACGGCGGCCGTCTGCATCCCGGCAATATTAAACGCTTTTGTCGGCGCCAGGCAGGTCACACTATTAACAAGGCAGTCCCGGGATACTCCGGCAAAGGGAACGTACTCCGCGCCGGGATCGGTCAGGTCGCAATGGATCTCATCGGAGATAACCGTCACATGATGCTTCCGGCAAAGCTCACCCACCCGGGCCAGCGTCTGCCTGTCCCAGATGCGGCCGACTGGATTGTGCGGATTGCACAGGATCATCAGGGCCGTCTGCGGGTCGGAGAGCTTCTCCTCAAAATCCGCAAAATCCATCCGGTATTCTCCGTTTTCATAGATCAGGGGATTCTCTATAACCTCTCTTCCATTATTGCGGATCGAATTGAAAAAGATATTGTATACCGGTGTCTGGATCAGTACCTTCTCCGCCGGCGTCGTCAGCTTTCTGACCATGCTGGAAACAGCCGGGACTACGCCCGTACAGAAGATCAGCCAGTCCTTCTCCATGGTGAAGCCGTGGCGCGTCTTCCACCAGCCGATGTAGGCGCTGCTCCACTCGTCCGGGACGACGCTGTATCCGAAGATCCCGTGGGCGGCCCGTCTCTCAACAGCCCTGCGGACAGCGTCCGCGGTCGGAAAATCCATATCGGCCACCCACATGGGAAGCTCATTCTCCGAAACGTCCCATTTCATGGAGCCGGTCCCCCGCCTGTTTACCGGCGTATCAAAATCATATTTCATGATCTCTCCTTTCCCGGAACGGCTATGCGCAGCGGCACTCGTTTCCGGAGCGTTCCTCCACGCTTTCGCATACGATCCTTGTCCTTCCCGGATCCACCCTGTCTTTCTCTATGGTCAGGATACCGATGGCATCCGCCTTGATGGTTCCTCCGGACGGATTCAGCACACTGTCGATCCTGCCGTCTATCTGCGCGTCCACGGTGGAATACTCAAAGGCAAGGG
Source organism: uncultured Lachnospiraceae bacterium (assembly GCA_947630085.1). Classification (GTDB taxonomy): domain Bacteria; phylum Bacillota; class Clostridia; order Lachnospirales; family Lachnospiraceae; genus UBA3402. Next base: position 30,505 of record CANRGP010000009.1, on the reverse strand, counting down.
TCGTATTGACCAGCCTGCAGTTTTTCATGGTAAGATTGTCGATATAGCACAGCCCCTGAAGACTCTCGACCGTGCAGTTGATCAGCGTGAGATTCTTTGCGTTCCAGCCGAGATACTCTCCGGATATGAAAGAATCGTATACGGTCACGTTCTCGCTGTTCCAGAAGGCATCCTTGGAAAGCATCCTGGAATTGCGGATACTGGCATCCTTCACCCCGTCAAAAGAATAATTTCCGTAGAGCGTCAGGCCGTCCGCGGTCACTCCGCTGCAGTTCATAGCGAAATAATCTCCTTTTGCCAGAACCTGGGTCAGCTTTACGTCGCGGCAGCTCCACAGCGTTTCGGAAGCGTTGGAAAACGATACGTTTGTAAGCGTCAGGTCCCGGCACCGGCGAAAATTCTTGGGTGCCTCGATCATGCAGTCCTCCAGGACGATGTTGTCCGTATACCACACCCCGGCTCTGGCCATCTCGAACCAGGTACACTTCCTGGCAAGTATGTTCCGGCAGTACCACAGAGGATACTTCCACCGGAACATACAGCCGTACAGCTGTATATCCCTGCTCTCCTTCAAGGGGGATTCCCCGTCATCAAATATCGTCTCGGAAATTTTCAGGGATCGGGAAGCGAAAAGGGCCCGCTCCCCCGTAAAAAATCCCCGGCAGATCTCCTTCGGCTCCTGCCTGTCCTCCATTTCCCTTTCCGTTTCATTCAGACTGCTCATGAAACCTTATCCTCTCCTTTTTTATTACCGTCTTTATCCTCTTATTTCCGTCGTTTTTCGTCCGCTCCGGTTCCGGCTCTACCCGAGCTCATCGTAGCTTTCGCGCAGGATCCTGCAGGATTCCGCCATCTGCTTCCGCTCCGCCTCGTTGAGGGAGATTTCCATGACCCGCTTGACGCCGCTGCGGTTGACGATGCACGGCGCTCCCACAAACACATCCTTCTGCCCGTACTCCCCCTTCAGCATCGCCGAGACGGTGAGGATACTGTTCTCGTCTCCCAAAACAGCCTTTGTGATGCGGGTCAGGGCCATTCCGATACCGTAGTAGGTGGCCTTTTTCGCCTCGATGATCTTGTAGGCCGCCCCTTTGACCTCCCGGGCGATCTCGTTCATCTTGTCAATGCACACGTCCGTCGAACCGTCGCACAGCTCAAGAATGGGCTTCGTCGCCAGAAATGCCTGGCTCCACGGGACAAACTCGCTGTCCCCGTGCTCTCCCATCACGTAGGCGTGCACATTGCGCGGATCCACATTCAGGTATTCGCCGAGCAGATAGCGCAGGCGGGCCGTATCCAGAGCGGTCCCGCTTCCCAGCACCCTCCCCGCGTTAAAGCCTGACAGGGCATAGGTGATCCTGGTCATGATGTCAACCGGGTTGGTCGCCACCAGAAAGATCCCGTTAAACCCGGAGGCAGTCACCGGCTCCACGATCGACCTGAACACCTCGGCGTTGCGCTTCAGGAGATCCAGTCTCGTTTCTCCCGGCTTCTGGGCCACGCCCGCGCATATGGTCACCATATCCGCGTCTCTGCAGTCCTCGTAATCTCCGGCATAGATCTTCATGTGGGAGGAGGCAAACGCAAGACCGTGATTCAGATCCATTGCCTCGCCCTCCGCCCGCTTTTTGTCGATGTCGATCAGGACCAGTTCATCGCAGGCACTCCGGTTCAGCAGGCAGTAGGCGTAGCTCATCCCTACCAGCCCCGTCCCCACGAGAACCACCTTTCGCTTGTCATACAGCATATCCGACCGCTCCTTTCTCTGTCTCATTCCGAATAAATCGGGCAGGGCCGCGGATCCCGCCCCTGCCTCTCCCGTTAGTTTCCGGTTTTCCGTAAAAAATATACTATAACCTGATAAATTCGTATCTGTACAATAACAGGTTGTAGGTTACAGGGTCAGGTTTCTCCGCTGCCGCACGATCTCATATGCCAGAACGCCCGCCGCCACGGAGGCGTTGAGAGAATCGATATCCCCTTTCATGGGAATGGAGGCCGCCATATCACAGGATTCCCGCACCAGTCTTCCTATGCCTTCTCCCTCGCTCCCGATGACCATGCCGATGGGCCCCGTCAGGTTCAGGTCATACAGGACGTCTCCGTGCATATCGGCGCAGACGAACCAGAGCCCTTCCTTCTTCAGCTGCTCCATCACCGCGCACAGATTGGGCACCTTGGCAACCGGCGTATAATTGACGGCTCCTGCCGACGCCCGGGCTACCGCCGCGGTCAGCCCCGCAGCACGTCTTCTGGGAATGATCACACCATGCGCCCCCGCCAGGTTGGCGGTCCGGATAATGGCCCCGAGATTATGGGGATCCTCAATGCCGTCCAAAAGAATGAGAAAGGGAGGCTCCCCTTTTTCCCTGGCCCGCTCGAGCATCTCCTCGACGGTTCCGTAAGCGTAGGCGGCAGCCTGAGCCACCACGCCCTGATGATGCCCGGTCTGCGACAGCCTGTCCAGCCGCTCCCTGGCCACAAAGGAAATGACCGTGTCCTGCTTTCTTGCCTCCCGAACAATGGTCTGGACCGGACCGTCCTTGCATCCGTCCAGCACATACAGCTTGTCTATGGTCTTTCCGGATCTCAGCGCTTCCAAAACGGCGTTGCGTCCCTCGATCCATGTGCTGTCTGCAAATTCCTCGTTTTCTCTCCGGTCATTCATCCTCTTTCACCTCTCCGATCCTCCGAAGTCCCAGGCTCATAAGCTCCGCGAGCCGGTCGAACCGTTCCTTCAGATACAGATATCCTACCACGGCCTCGAGGCCGGTGGCCATACGGTAATCGATCACGGTCGCATTCCTGGCGGTATTCGCCGACTTGGCGTTGCGTCCGCGATGGTAGACCGCGCTCTCCTCCGGCGTCAGGTCCGGCTCCAGAAGCCTGGCGATCCTTGCCTGAGTGCCGGCCTTCACGAGGGATGCCGCCCGGAAATGGAGCTTATTCACCTGCATATTTCCCCTGTTGACCACACGGGTACGGATCATCACCTCGTAAACCGCATCACCGATGTATGCCAGCACCAGCGGGGAATAGGTTTCCGCATTTACCGGGCGCAGACGGAACGCCTCCTTAAAAAAGGGAGAAAGTCCCGTTCCGCCGTCTTTTCCCGCTTCCTCCTGCCGCTCCTCCCGCGGCGTCATGCTCTTTTCCATTTCACGCCTTCCCTGGTATCCTCCAGAATGATCCCCATCTCGGAAAGCTCCTTCCGAATCTGGTCGGCAAGCGCAAAATTCTTCTCTTTCCTGGCCTGCTGCCGCCTGCGGATCATCTCCTCGATCTTCTCATCCAGGGTCTCCTGCTTCGTCCGTGTAATAATGCCGAGGACGCCGCACAGCCGCTCAAGAGTTTCCCGCAGGAAGGACAGATATACCGGGCTGCTGTTCTCATCCGCCGTGGAATTGCTCAGCTTTACCAGCTCAAACACCGCGGAAACGGCATCGGCGGTATTGAAATCGTCGTCCATAGCGGCCTCGAATTTCTCCACGAGCCCGTCTGCCGCGGCCGCGTTCTCCTGTTCCCCGCGCGTCATGGAGGCCGCGTCCGCCGGCTGTACCCGGCTTTCCGCCCCTTCTGCCTCCGAAGCGGCGCCCCGCGCCTTTTCTTCCAGCTCCTCCAGTCTTCCCGCCGCCGTCCGGATCCGCTCCAGACCGTTTCGGGACGCTTCCATAAGCTCTGCGCTGAAATTCAGCGGGCTGCGGTAATGGGCGCTGAGCATGAAGAAGCGCAGGACCTGGAGATCGTATTTCTCACCGATCTCCCGCACGGTAAAGAAGTTGTTCAGAGATTTTGACATTTTTTTGTTGTCTATGTTCAGGAACCCGTTGTGCATCCAGTACCTGGCGAACGGCTTGCCGTTGCAGCACTCGCTTTGGGCGATCTCGTTCTCATGGTGCGGGAAGATCAGATCCTCGCCTCCTGCGTGAATGTCGATCTCGTCTCCCAAATACCGCTTGGCCATGACCGAGCACTCGATATGCCATCCGGGGCGTCCGTCGCACCACGGAGACTCCCAGAAGGGCTCCCCCTCCTTTTTCGGCTTCCAGAGCACGAAATCTGCCGGGGCCTCCTTGTCCTCCTCGCCGGTGACCTTGATCTGCCGGAACCCGGACTGAAGCTCTTCCAGGTTCTTGTGGGACAGCTTTCCGTACTCCGGAAACGATGCCGTGCGGAAATACACGGTCCCATCCTTCGCCACATACGCGTGTCCGGTGTCAATGAGCGTCCGGATCATCTGGATCATTCCCTCGATCTCCTGCGTAGCCCTCGGATGGGTCGTGGCAGGCTTCACATTCAGATCCGCCATATCCTTCCGGCACTCGGCAATAAACCGCTCGGAGATCACGGAGGCGTCCACGCCCTCCTGAATAGCCCTGTTGATGATCTTGTCGTCCACGTCGGTAAAATTGGATACGAAATTCACGTCGTACCCTTTATACTCAAAATATCTCCGGACCGTGTCGAATACGATCATGGGTCTTGCATTTCCGATATGGATATAATTATATACCGTGGGGCCGCAGACATACATCTTCACCTTCCCGGGCGTAAGCGGCACAAACTCTTCTTTTCTTCTGCTCAGCGTATTAAATATCTTCATATCACAACATTCCTCCCAAAGCTTCTTTCCGCAATATTCCTCTCATTCCCAACCCGCGCCGTCAGCGTCTCCGCAATATCCGGGCTGAGCTGCCCGCCGTATCTCTGGCACCATATCCCTGACGGCGTATCTCTGCCCGCCGGCTTCCCGGCCCTCAGCCGATATTCTGCTTCTCCTCACTGCCCTGGCCGCAGCCGGGACATCCTGAGCACCCGGGGAACGCCATCCTGTCGTCATAACGGTAATCCTCCGGCGATACCAGCAGGCATACCGCCTGGGCCGCGATCCCCTCTCCGCTTCCGGTGAATCCCAGGCCCTCCTCCGTAGTAGCCTTTACGCTGACCCTGTCCTCCGGAACCGCAAGAGCGCGGGCAATATTCCCGGCCATCTCCGCCCGGTATCCGGCAAGCTTCGGCCTCTGGGCGATAACAGTGGCGTCGATGTTTTCCACCACATACCCTCTTTCCTCCAGCAGTCCGCCGACACGCTTCAGAAGCTCCATGCTGGAAATGCCCTCGTATGCCGGATCCGTATCCGGAAAATGCTGTCCGATATCCCCCAGCGCCGCTGCACCCAGCAGAGCGTCCATCACCGCGTGGATCAGCACATCCGCGTCCGAATGCCCCAAAAGCCCTTTCTCATATGGTATCTTCACGCCCCCCAATATCAGATCACGGCCTTCCGTCAGCCGGTGTACGTCATATCCCTGTCCGATCCTCATAGCCCGTCCATCCTTTCTCTGCCGCCGTTTTTTCTCTTTTTCACAGGATCATCCGCACACGGCCCGGAACGCATCGGGCCTGTATATCCTGCTGATCCATACAGCTCTCGCCGTCACAGTGGACCGGCATGGGACGCTCTGTATGGATCCGGACCTCACGGCAGCTGTACAGCCCGGCTCCCCGGCCTTTCGATTCTCTTCCGAAAAGGGCCCCGAGAAGGATCGGGATCAGCTGTCGCTTGCTTCTTTGACTGACGATCCGTACCGTCAGCATCCCGTCGCACGGATCCGCTCCCGGCGCAAACAGGAAGCCTCCGCCCTCATAGGGATGGATATGGACGGATACAAAATAGATATGATCCGACTCGATTTTTTTCACTCCGTCCAGGATCACATAACCCTTCACCGGCTTCGCCAGGATCAGGCGGCGGATCCCCGCAGCCAGATACCGCCATCTGCCGCCCTTCTTTCCATGCTGTTTCCGAACCGCCAAAATATCATGACAGACCGCCGCGTCCATACCGATGCCTGCGCTGACCATGAAACGCCGATGCACGGGGCCCGATCTGCAGGACACGGTCCCGCAGTCGATGCTCCGGATATCACGGGCCTGCAGCACCGTGTCAAGACCCTTTACAGGATCTCCGGAAAGACCGAGGCTCCGCGCAAGATCATTGCCCGATCCGGTGGGAATATAACCAAGCGTAATGTTTTCCCGTATGGCAAGACCGTCCGCGACTTCATTGACCGTACCGTCTCCGCCCATCACCACAACGCAGGCGGATCCTTCCTCGTTCCCGGCGAACTTCCGGGCATGAAGACGCGCATCGCCGCGGCGCTTCGTCATATATTCTTCGTATTCAACACCTTTTTTCTTGAGCTGCTCTTCCACCCGCCTCCATGTGCGCAGACATTTCCCGCCGCCGGCATTGGGGTTTATTATAAAATGGTACATTACTTTCTCATGTTCATTCTCGCATTGCTGACCCTTATCATTTTGATAAGCCAGTAACGTTTTTCATACAGAAAAACCACCCTTGTAAACTTTGACCGGTTCAAGGGTGGAATTTCTATTCTTCAACAGGCCAACCTCTTGTAGAGGTGGTTGTTCCTATCTTTATTATATGCCCCTATCTGAAAATTTTCAATAGTTTTTTACAGAAATCCTCCCGCTTTTTGAAATCCATTGCTCCCGCTCCTGCAGCTCACTCAACCGTAAGATCCGCCGTCCCATAGCGGATCACTTTAGCCAGATCAGCGGGACTTACCTCCACCTGGCGTCCCACCTTCCCTGCGCTGAAATAAAACGCATCCATCTCCTCCACTGTCTGATGGATCGTAGTCCGAAAAAATTTCTTCATCCCGATCGGTGAACAGCCGCCGTGAATATACCCCGTAAGCGGCAGAAGTTCCTTCGCTTTGACCATATCAATGGATTTTTCTCCTACAGCCCTGGCCGCTTTCTTTAGATCCAGTTCCTTCGCTACGGGGATCACAAACACATAATTCTGCCCGCTTTTTCCAACAGTCACCAGTGTCTTAAAAACGCGTCTCACATCCTCGCCGAGAGCTCTGGCGATCTCCTCCCCGCTGGCAGTCGCGGGAAGATCATAAGCATAACTTTCGTATGATATTTTCTTCTGCTCCAGAAGACGCATGACATTTGTCTTTTCTTCCATAAACGCTCACTCCTTAATAAGGCGGAAAATGCCTGTTCCATGCCATCTCGATTTGCGTCTCGATATAAGCCCCCCGAATTGGAAGCAGGGAAAAGCAACCGTCCTCCTGCTTTTTCGGCCGCTGCGTGGAGATCGGGATTTTAAATGTTATCTCAAAGCAGCGCCAACAAGCAACGTTAAATTCGGCTGGCGACTCCAGACATCAAAAGCACTTCAATGCGCACAAAAATACCAGCCATTCCACTGACTGGTATTTTTGAAGTAGCGGAAGGGAGATTTGAACTCTCGACACCACGGGTATGAACCGTGTGCTCTAGCCAACTGAGCTATTCCGCCATCTTGGAATATGGGGCCTACAGGGCTCGAACCTGTGACCCTCTGCTTGTAAGGCAGATGCTCTCCCAGCTGAGCTAAGACCCCATAATGCCGCGTCTCGCGCGACTGCCTTGTTAGTATAAATGGTATTGTCCGGATTGTCAAGTCTTTTCTGTAAATTTTTTCTCCGCTCTTCTCCCGGGCCGCCGCCCCGCTTCCTATCACTTTCCTGCCAGATTCATCACCTGAAGGAGGAGGAACCAGCTGAGACCATAATACGTCACCACGGCCACCAGGTCGTTGACCGTCGTGATCAGGGGCCCGGAGGCCACTGCCGGATCGATCTTTATCTTCTTGAAAAACAGCGGGATCAATGTTCCCACCGCGCTGGAAAATACCATGGCCACCAGGAGGGCTGTTCCGATACAGCCGGAAATGGCGAATGCGGCCAGCCCCTGGCGCCCCTTGACAACGATGATGTAAACGCCGATCAGGACAAAGGACGCCGCCCCGAGCAAAAGCCCGTTGAAAAAGCCCACCTTCATCTCTCTGCCTACCAGACCCAGCTTCTGCCTCGCAGTGAGCGTCTCATCCATGAGGACACGGATCGTGACGGCCAGGGACTGGGTGCCGACATTGCCCGCCATTCCCAGGATCAGGGACTGAAACGCCATGATCAGCGTCAGCTGGGACACCACCTGCTCGAAAAGTCCCACCACGGACGATACCAGCATCCCGAGGGCAAGCAGGATAAAGAGCCACGGGAGACGCTTCTTCATGCTTTCCAGAAGAGGCTCTTTAAGATCCTCCTCCGCAGTCAGGCTGGCGAACCGGGCAAAATCCTCCCCCATCTCATCGTCCACTACCTGGATCATGCTCTGCGACGTGATAACGCCGAGAAGATGGTTATAATTATCCAGGACCGGGATCAGGTCCTCCGAATAATCCTTCAGCCGCTCCAGGCAGTCGTCTATATTTTCGTGTCCGTACACATACGGGTACGAGGTCATGATCAGATCCTCGAACCGGGTGCCCTGCCTGGCGATGATCAGCTCCTTCAGGTCCACCGCGCCGTAATAGCATTTGGATTCATCCACCACAAAAATGGTGGAAATATTGTCGTTCTCCGGCGCCTGCGCGATCAGTGCGCTCATGGCCTCCTTTACCGTCAGGTTCTCGCGGATCACGATGTGGTTCGTAGTCATCTTGCTGCCGATCTCGTCCTCATCGAAGGAGGACAGCAGCGCGATATCCCTCTTGGATTCCTCGTCCATACAGTCGATCAGGAGGCTGCGTTTCTCCTTGTCGATGCCGTGAAGAACCTCCAGAGCCGCGTCGGAATCCATATTTTCCACCACCGAGGCGGCCTTTTTCATATCCATTTCTTCCAGGTAGGCTCCCACCTCTTCACCCGGAACGTACTCCAGAACCTCCGAGAGCATCTCCACTCCCAGGATCCGGTACAGTTTTTTGCGCTCAGTTCCCGTAAGTATGGGAAGCACCTCTGCGATATCGTTCTCATGATAATCCCCCAGCTGGGCGCTCATGGTCCTGGGGGAAGCATTGCTTCGGATAATCCCGACGATCTCCGACGCGTAATCCGGCCTTACGGCCGTCATCTCTTCTGCCCTGCCGATCTCCTTCTCCATAGCAGAAAGCCTCCTTATATATCGTTGTGTCCGCTGAAAAGCAAAAGGAAAACCCGGTCAGAAGAAAACCGAAAACGCGCTCAGAAACAGACAGAAGCAGAGGCCGGCCCGCAAAGTGCACCGGCATCCTCCGTCAAAGACACAGCGTCTGCGAGAATCGACTGACCGTACATGATCCGTCGTTCGTGACTGTCTCCACCGTCCACTCTGCTCACCTGCCTTTAAAATGAATTTCCGCTTCCAGTATAACTTATAATATTGTCCAGAGCAAGTTAAAGATTTGAATTTTTTGCAAAAAAATGAAAATCAGTTGGTCAGAAAGCCCTTCCCGATGATCTCGCTGGAATTGGAGATCAGGATAAACGCCGTGGGCTCCACCCGCCGGATATAATTGCGCAGGCGCATGGCCTGGGCCCTTTTCATAGTCGTCATAATGACTGTCTTCTGCTGGTGGCTGAAGGCTCCTTCTGCCCGGTAGACCGTGGCGCTGCGATGGAGCGTATTGATGATATAGTCACAGATGGGATCCGGATCGTCACAGACAATGTTAAAGCACTTGCACTGATTGATGTTCTCGATGATCTCGTCAATGACCAGGGACTTGGCCAGAAGCCCCAGCGAAGAGAAAAGCCCGGTAGTCGGTCCGAATATAAAAAACGATGCGGCTACCGAAAGCACGTCCACCAGAAGCAGAACGGTCCCTATGTTCATGCTGGTATGCTTTTTCAGTATCATGGCGATGATATCCGTCCCGCCGCTGGAAGCGCCGATGTTGAACAAAACGGCAGTTCCCAGCCCCGGGAGAAATACGGCGAATACCAGCTCCAGCAGGGGTTCATGGGTGATGGGCCGCGCCAGGGGAAAGAAAAAGTCAAAAAGCTCCAGGAGCACGGACATGAGGACGCTTGCATACACCGTGCGCAGCCCGAACTCCTTCCCCAGGCACAGAAACCCGACGACCACGAGCAGCATATTTACAACAAACGTGAACTGGCTCGCCGAAAGATCGGTAACGGCGCTGAATACCGTTGAAAATCCGGTAACGCCCCCGAAAGCAAAATGATTGGGGAATTTGAAAAAATGGACGCCTACCACCATGACCAAAATACTGACGGTAATGACCGCGTACTCGCAGACAGTCTTCACTGCCGGATTTTTGAAATCTCCATTCATCTCCTGCCGGTTCCTCCGCAGACACTCGTTCTTCCGTTCCTCTTCAGTTAAATTTGAACATTTTCTGTGCGATCCGGTATCCGGTTACGGCCACAAAACGCCCTCCCTTTCCGGGAAGATTTACGCCCCATCCCAGGAACCGGCGGCGGAACCGCCTGTAGAGGGCTTCGTCCTTTTTCTTCAGATAGAGCCACAGATCCCTCTTCTTTTTCATATTTTCCCGTTCTCCGGAGAGGATCGCCAGGATCGAGGAAATGGTCATCATGATCTCCAGGTACCGGGCCATATAGTTTCTGAGCTTCGGCTCGGGGATCTGATCCAGATTGTAATAATCGATCATCAGCCTGGTGATCGTAAACTGCTGTTCGATGCGCCCGATCATCACCTGCTCATTGACCGACTGATCCTCGCGCCCGATGTAATACCGGTAAAAATCCACATCCAGATAATACATGGTCTTCACATACGGAAGCGGATAATAGACAAAAATATTATCCACGTAGAACGTATGCCTGGGAAGGGAGAGCCCGCAGTCCTTCAAAAGCTGTGTGCGGTAAATGACCGAGTGCATCAGTATGTAATGCCCCAGCCCAAAATATCCGATATCCTCCCAGCCGAACACCTCGCCTCTTGGCATGGCAGTCCGGTAGCGAATGGCCTTTTTGTTTTTTTCGCCCTCCTTATCATAGACAAAATTGCTGATAAGCATATCCAGAGAGCTTCCCTTTTCCTGAAAGGCGCTCAAAAGGGAGAGGATCTTCTGATATGCCTCTGCATCCACCTGGTCGTCGCTGTCCACGACCTTGAAATAGACGCCGGAAGCATTTTTAAGTCCCGTGTTGACCGCCTCTCCGTGACCGCCGTTCTCCTGGTGGATCGCCCGGCAGATGCCGGGATACCGGGCCTCATACTCGTTCGCTATCTGCAGAGTATTGTCTTTCGTGGATCCGTCGTCTACGATCAGGATCTCCACCTGCTCTCCTCCCCCCAGAAGAGAATCGATGCAGCGGCGCATATAGGCCGCGGAATTATAACAGGGGATTGCGATTGACAACAGTTTCAATGTGATACCTCCTTCAGGTTCTTCAGCATGGTCGCAGCAGCAGGGAAACGTCAGGTTCCGCCCGCTGTCCGGGTAATAGTAGTATAACACATATTTCCGTAGATTTCACTGATAATTTGTTGCTTTTTTCACTTAAAAATACTATAATATTCTCAAAGCTTTCACGAATTTTCCCGAAGCGAGGTAAAATATATGTCCAGAAAACGCATCGTCATGGCCCTCGGCCATAAAGCATTGGGAACGAATCTTCCGGAGCAGAAAAAGGCTTCTCAGAATATGTCCCGCATCATCGCGGATCTGATCCAGGACGGGTGGCAGGTAGCGCTTGTCCACTCCAACGCCCCGCAGGTGGGTATGATCCACACCGCTATGAACGATTTCGGCAAACAGCATCCCGGCTATACCCCGGCCCCCATGTCCGTCTGTTCGGCTATGAGTCAGGGATATATCGGCTATGATCTGCAGAATGCCATTCGCGGCGAACTGATCCGCCGGGGCATCTATAAACCGGTATCCACGATCCTGACCCAGGTAACGGTGGATCCCTACGACGAGGCCACTCATATCCCGCAGAAATTCATCGGCCGCGTTCTGACCGACGAGGAGGCCCGGGCCGAAGAGGAAAAAGGAAATTTCGTCCGCTGGGTAGAGGGGCAGGGCTTCCGCCGCATGGTAGCGGCACCCAGGCCCGTGGCGATCGTGGAGATCGATGCCATCCGGGCTCTTCTGAACGCGGGGCAGATCGTCATCGCCTGCGGAGGCGGCGGGATTCCCGTTATGGTCCAGGGCTCTTCCTTAAAGGGCGCGAGCGCCGTCATTGAAAAGGATCTGACCGCCGGGCTCCTCGCCAGGGAGGTCGACGCGGATGTCCTTATGATCCTCACCGCGGTCGATAACGTAACGCTGAACTACGGACAGGAAAACGAATGTCCCATCTATACCATGAACCTGGAGCAGGCAAAAGATTACATTGCCCAGGGCCATTTTGAATTTGCTTCCATGCTTCCCAAAGTGGAGGCCGGCGTGGATTTCGTGGAACACGGCAGCGGCCGCAGAGCCGTCATCACTTCGCCCGAACGGACCGCGGAGGCCCTTGCGGGAAAAGCGGGCACCACGATCCTCGACAGCTGAGCTGCTTTTTCGCAAGGAGTCTGAGAGAATGAAGAACTTTGATGAACTTACACGGATATGGGGCGATGTCGCCCTGCCGGTCATTGCGCTTGCCCCCTCGTCGGGTACGTTTGCGGCGGTTTATCAGAACGCCGCCGCCGATGCTCTCTGTGGCGGCGCGGATCTTCTTGACATCATGCCCGCGGAATGCCGGGAGAGCCTGACCGACCCCGAGGCCGCTTTTGTTCCCGACGGTCTTCCTCTTTTTCTCCCCCTCGGCGACCGCGTCTACTCCGTCGTCCGTTTTCTCTGGGAAGATCTGCGGATCTGTATGCTTAACGATGTAACCGTACATTATCGGGAAAACGAGTCCACAGTCAACAACGCCCTGATGGCCAACCAGGCCAAATCCAGCTTTCTCTCGGAAATGTCCCACGACATCCGTACCCCCATGGGCGCCATCATCGGCATGACGGAAATCGCGCTCCTCCAGGACGGCGTGCCGACGCGCGTCCTGGAATGTCTCAATAAGATCAAGACCGCATCCGGACACATGATGTCCCTGCTCAATAAAGTCCTCGATATGTCCCGCATCGAAAGCGGCAAGATCATCCTCCAGGAGGAGGATGCGGACGTGGCGGACCTCCTTCATGAGATCCTCACGGTCGTAAAGCCCCAGGCCGATGCCGGAAAGCTGAATTTTATCCTGAATCTGGGTGAGGTCTGCTGCGAAAGTCTTCAGGCCGACACCGTCCGTCTGAAGCAGGTCTGTCTCAACCTTCTTTCCAACGCCATCAAATTTACCCCCGCCGGAGGAACGGTGGAACTCGGGCTGGAGATCACCCGTCTCCCCTCTTCCGGGCGCGTCCTTTTCCGGATCACAGTGCGGGATACGGGCATCGGTATGAGCGAAGAATTCATTCACCGTGTTTTCGTTCCGTTTGAACGTGAAGAAAAGTCCACCGTCAACAAGATCCAGGGGACCGGCCTGGGAATGGCAATCACCAAGAATCTGGTGGATCTCATGGGCGGAACCATCACCCTGAGCAGCCGGCCGGGACAGGGGACCTGCTTCCAGGTGGGAATCCCGTTCCTGCCGGGTTCCGACCATCTTGCAGCCTGCAGGACCGCCCTGGATGGGAAGCACATCCTCCTCTACGATGACGACGCCGGCCGGGGCGAACGGACCGTATCCATACTGCGCTCCCTGGGGATGCAGCCTGATCTGGCCACCTCCTCCCTGGAGGCGGTGGAATATATCAACGATATGGCCTTTTCCCCGGAAGAATATTTTGCCTTTCTCACCGTAGAAAAGGTCAGCGACGTGGATATTCTCCTCTTCCTTCCTCAGATCCGCCAGCGGATGGGAAGCGCTTTCCCCATTATCCTCCTCTCGGAAAATGACTGGAGCCAGATCGAATATGTCTATACCCGGGCGGGCGCAGACGCTTTTATTCCCCTTCCCCTCTTCACGACAAGGCTTGCCACAGGGCTCTTCTCCTTCACCGACCAGTTCAGGGAACGGCAGCAGGAGGAAGCGGAACACGCGGCGCACAATTTTCACGGGAAGAGGATCCTTCTGGCGGAGGACAATGAGATCAACAGGGAGATCGCCGTGGAGCTTCTCGGAATGGCGAATCTCCGGATTGATACGGTCGTCAACGGCCAGGAGGCTGTGGAACGCTACTCCCGGACGGCCCCCGACCATTATGATCTGATCCTTATGGATATCCAGATGCCGGTCATGAACGGGCTGGACGCCGCCCGCGCTATCCGAAAACTGGATTTTGCCGATTCCCGTGATATTCCGATCGTTGCCATGACGGCAAACGCGTTTGTCGAGGATATACGCAACTCCATGGCCGCCGGAATGAACGCCCACATTGCCAAGCCTCTCGATATGGAACAGATGTATTCCACATTGGAGATGTTTTTGGGGGAAAGCCGATGAAAGACTATCAGATACGATATATCGAAAATCTGAACCGGATCCTGGAGCTTGCCGACGTGTCCCGTGAATCCCTGAGCGACACGGAGGCTTTCTTCAGCAGCCGCTACGAAAAGCGCCGGACCATCAGCAGCCTGATCACGGAAAATACAGCCCTTCTGCGGCAGGAGCTCTTCCCGGCCCTGGACGATGTCATCACTCTTCCGCCTGAGGAGATCCTCTCACTCAGGGAATTTGCGTCCGCCCTCCGTTCCGGAGGCCGGGAGCTGGACATCGTTCTGACTTACACCATCCACAACGCTCTCCTGGTCTATGCACGGCACCAGAAAAAGCGGGATCTGCTGATCGAGGAGCTGTACTGGACCGGTATGTCTCTTTACAGCCTTCACTCCCTCATCCGCCCTGTCGCGCCCAACCGCTATACCTGGCGGATGCAGAATCTGTTTGGGGAGGCCGCCTCCTACATCAAAGAATATGACAGCATAGAGGATCCCGGCACCAGGGGCTATATCCACCGCTCCATGGCCAATATGGCGCTCTCCTACATGACGGGCACGCGGGAAATGGGCGAGCGGAAGATGCGGATCATCCGCAACTCCCTCCGGATCCTGACCGATCCCGTCTATCACCGGAAGACGCCGTCCCTTCCCTGGGATACCTATATTTATAAAAGCCACCAGGAACGCACCACGTCCCTGGCTTTCCTGCGGAGCAGCGCGGACTCCCAAATGATACGTGAGGTCATGGAATCCGCCGAATATGTCTGGCAAAAGCAGCTGGAGATAAGCCGGGCCACCGGCGCCGCCCCCTCCACCCGCTGGCACGTCGTCTATGAGCTCGCGCACTACCACTGCGGGATCCTGACCCTGGAACAGCTTTTGACCCGCATGGAACGGCTTTTTCTGGAGCGCAGAACCGACGACTATTCCATGGAGGGCATCTACTGCAACATTTACCTTCCCGCCGTATACGCGGAATATCTCTCCTACAACGAACAGTACAAGCAGTCCAAAAAGGAAGTCCTCGGATATATGTACAGGATGATGCTGGCCTATGTGCGGACCGTCCCGGCCAGCTGCATGGGCATTTCCATGATCCGCAATATCATGATGACTTTTATCAATTTTATCGAATATCCGGACGGGCTTAAACAGCGCGATCTGCTGCTACGGCTCGTAGTCTGCCGCAACCCGGAAACCTTTGTTTATTTTCATATGACCGCCTGCCTCTCAAAGCTTCTCCTCACGGAGACGCTCCGCGTCCGGCCGGAGCTTCTTCTCGGCGTCCTGGATCTGGATACGGAAGAGGCGCTCCTGGCTCAGGAGAACCGGCTGGCGGAGTTCGCCTATGAGGCGGGAATGTTCCACGATATCGGGCAGCTCAACTTCACGCAGATGACGACCCAGACGGGACGGAGCTGGATGAGCGAAGAAAAAGAGCTGTATAAATATCATCCCCAGATCGGGGAGTCGATCCTGCGGAGATGCGAGTCCACCAGGCTCTGTGCCGACGCGGCCGCCGGCCACCACCGCTACTATGACGGAAAGGGCGGATACCCCGAGACGTACGACAGGAACAGCCGTCCCAACCAGCCCGTCACGGACATTGTGGCCCTGTGCTCGTATTTCTGCCGTCTGCTGGACAACACGCTGGACTACAAAAAGCCGCATCTGTCCCTTGAGGAGGCCCTCGCGCAGCTCCGGTCCGAATCGGGCGCCCGCCTCCATCCCGGATTCGTCCGCATCTTCTGCGATATGGAGCCGACCCTCCGCCATTATCTGGAAACCGCCCGCCTTACCGCTTACCGGCTGGCAGTCTCCTATCTGTATGACGAAACGCCCTCTCCGATTTAACCGGCTCCGGTGGAGCCGGACCGGGAAAGAGACGGTATGCTTTGCGGACTAGAGCGCCGCTATATCGATAAGAGTCAGCTTCTCCGCCCTGTTTTCCATACTGGTCGCCAGCGCTCCCGCGGTGTCCAGAGAAGTCAGGACGGTAACGCCCGTCTCGATGGCATTGCGGCGGATGATAAACCCGTCGTGGCTTCTTTCCGCTCCCTGCTGGGGCGTATCGATGACCAGATCGATCTGATGTCCCAGGATCAGGTCAAGAAGATTGGGGGATTCCTGTTCGATCTTGTTGACCGCCACGGCCTTTACGCCATTGTCGCAGAGCACCTTCGCGGTACCCTTCGTGGAAAAGATCTTATATCCGAATTTCTGGAATCTCCTCGCGATCTCCACTACGTCCTGTTTGTCCTCGTCCTTCACGGTTATGATCATGTTCTTATATCTCGGCAGCTTGATCCCCGCGCCCTCAAAGGCTTTATAAAGAGCCTCGTTGAACGTTCGGGCGATCCCAAGGCACTCCCCGGTTGACTTCATCTCCGGGCCCAGGCTGATATCGGCCCCCCGGATCTTTTCAAAGGAAAATACCGGCATTTTGATCGCCACGTAGTCCGCTTTCTTTTGAAGCCCCGGTTCATAACCCAGCTCCCTGAGAGTATGTCCGCAGATGATCTGCGTTGCCAGCGGGACAATGGGGATCCCGGTCACCTTGCTGATATACGGCACCGTTCTGGAGGAACGCGGATTCACTTCGATGATATAAACGTCGTCTCCGGCCACGATAAACTGGATGTTGATCATTCCCTTCACATGGAGGGCGGCGGCAAGCCTGCCGGTATAATCGACCAGCTTCGCCTCAATAGCCGGCGTGATGCTGGGCGCCGGATATACGGAAATGCTGTCTCCGGAGTGGATGCCCGTCCTCTCGATGTGCTCCATGATCCCTGGGATCAGGATGTCGGTCCCGTCGCAGACGGCGTCTATCTCGATCTCTTTCCCCACAATATATTTATCTACCAGGATCGGGTGGTCCTGGGCGATCTGATTGATGATCCCAATGAACTCGTCGATATCGCTGTCGCTGACGCAGATCTGCATCCCCTGACCGCCAAGCACATAGGACGGCCTGACCAGTACCGGGTATCCCAGCTCTCCCGCCGCTTTTTTCGCTTCCTCGGCCGTAAAGACCGTGTGGCCGGCAGGTCTGGGGATCCGGCACCGCTCCAGGATCCGGTCGAACAGCTCCCGGTCCTCCGCCGCGTCCACATCCTCCGCCGCCGTTCCCAGGATGGGAACTCCCATCTTCATGAGCGACTCGGTCAGCTTGATGGCCGTCTGGCCTCCGAACTGCACGACCGCCCCGTCCGGCTTCTCGATGTCCACGATGGACTCCACATCCTCCGGCGTGAGCGGCTCAAAGTACAGCTTGTCCGCGATATCGAAATCCGTGCTCACCGTCTCCGGGTTATTGTTGACAATGACCGTCTCATAGCCTTCTTTGGAAAAGGCCCATGTGCTGTGGACCGAGCAGAAATCAAATTCGATCCCCTGGCCGATCCGGATGGGACCCGAGCCGAGGACCAGGACCTTTTTGCGGCCCCGGCTTCCCTCCGCCTCATTGCTTCCGTCAAAGCATGAGTAATAGTAGGGCGTCTCCGCCTCGAATTCCGCCGCGCAGGTATCCACCATCTTATATACGGCGGTGATGCCGTTCTCGTACCGCAGCCTCTTGATCTCCTCCTGAGGTATGCCGCTCAGGCGGGCGATAACGGAATCGGGAAACTCCATGCGCTTGGCCTCCCTGAGAAGCTCCAGGCTCAGCGGTCCCTTCTCCAGGGCCGTCTCCATCTCCGTAAGGGCCGCCAGCTTGTCGATAAACCACATATCGATCCTGGTAATGCCGTGGATCTTCTCATAGGAAACGCCGCGGCGCAGGGCCTCCGCGATGACCCAGATGCGCCGGTCATCCACCCGCCCCAGCCGGGCCAGAAGCTCCTCGTCGTCAAGTTCCGTAAAGTCATAAGAGCGCAGACAGTCTACATGCTGCTCCAGGGATCGGATCGCCTTCATCAGGGCGCCCTCAAAATTGGTGCAGATGCTCATCACTTCACCCGTGGCCTTCATCTGGGTCCCCAGCTTCCGGTTGGCGCTTATAAACTTGTCAAAGGGCAGGCGCGGCATCTTGACCACGCAGTAATCCAGCATGGGCTCAAAGCTGGCATATGTCTTTTTCGTCACCGCGTTTTTGATCTCGTCCAGAGTATATCCCAGCGCGATCTTGGCCGCCACCTTGGCGATGGGATATCCGGTCGCCTTGGATGCCAGAGCCGACGAGCGGCTCACCCTGGGGTTCACCTCGATAACACAGTATTCAAAACTCTCGGGATGAAGGGCAAACTGCACATTGCAGCCGCCCGTGATCCCGAGCTCCGTTATGATGTTCAGCGCCGATGTGCGCAGCATCTGATATTCTTTATCTCCCAGGGTCTGCGACGGGGCCACTACGATGCTGTCTCCCGTATGTACGCCTACCGGATCGATGTTCTCCATATTGCAGACGGTGATCACATTTCCCGCGCTGTCCCGCATGACCTCATACTCGATCTCCTTCCAGCCTGCAATGCAGCGCTCCACGAGCACCTGCCCCACGCGGGACAGGCGAAGCCCGTTCTGAAGGATCTCCACCAGCTGCTCCTGGTTGTCCGCGATTCCTCCGCCGCTTCCCCCCAGGGTGTAGGCGGGGCGCAGGACCACGGGATAGCCTATGGTATTGGTAAAGGCGATCCCCTCCTCGACGGTTTCCACCACCTGGGACGGGGCCACCGGCTCGCCGATCTTTTCCATGGTCTTCTTGAATTCCTGCCGGTCCTCCGCCTTTTTGATCGTCTCCGCAGTCGTGCCGATCAGGCGGACATTGTGTTCCCGAAGGAAGCCCGTTTCCTCAAGCTCCATGGCCAGGTTCAGTCCCGCCTGTCCTCCGAGGGTGGGGAGAACGCTGTCCGGCTTTTCCTTCAGGATCAGCTGCTCCACCACCTCCAGGGTCAGGGGCTCGATATAAACCCTGTCGGCGATATCCTTATCGGTCATAATGGTAGCCGGGTTGGAATTCAGGAGGACGACCTCGATCCCCTCCTCCTTTAAGGAGCGGCACGCCTGGGTCCCCGCATAGTCAAATTCCGCCGCCTGTCCGATGATGATCGGGCCTGAGCCCAGCATCAGCACCTTCTTGATATCCGGATTCCTAGGCATCTGCGTTCACCTCCATCATCTCGATAAACCTGTCGAACAGATATCCGGAATCCTGCGGGCCCGGGCACGCCTCCGGATGATACTGTACCGTGATTATTTTCTTTCCCACATATCGAAGGCCCTCGTTTGTCCCGTCGTTTACATTGACAAACGCGGGAACGGCAACCGCCGGGTCAAGACTCTCTGCGTTTACCGCGTAGCCGTGGTTCTGGGACGTAATGTATACCCTTCCTGTCTCCAGATCCTTTACGGGATGATTGCCTCCCCGGTGTCCGTATTTCAGTTTGAAGGTATCGGCCCCGGTAGCCAGAGCCATCAGCTGGTGCCCCAGGCAGATGGCAAAGATCGGGATGTCCGAATCGTAGAACCGGCGGATCTGGGCGATGATCTCCGTGTTCTCCTTGGGATCTCCCGGCCCGTTTGAAAGCATGATGCCGTCGGGTGCGTCGGCCAGGATCTCCTCGGCCTTCGTATCGCAGGGATAGACTCCCACCCTGCATCCCCGCTCTACCAGGGACTCCGCAATATTGGCCTTTGCCCCCAGATCCAGAAGGGCCACTCTCTTTCCGTGTCCGGCCCGGGCGACCAGGCTCTCCGGCCTTCTGGCCGTCCGGACGGAGCGGGGCTCCTCCGACGGGTCGCTGGGATCGATCACATACTTTGCCGCGCAGGATGTCCTTTTCACCGCGCCTCTCACCCGGTATTCGCGGATCCGCCGCAGGGGCTCGTCAAGATCATCGTATCGGGTCGTCGTGATCATGCCGTTCATGGTTCCTTTTTCTCTTAACAGTTTCGTGAGGGTTCTTGTATCAACACCGCTGATACCGGGAATATCATTTTGCTCCAAGAAATGCTGAATTGTATCTTCGCTTCGGAAATTGCTGGGAATCCTTGATAGTTCACGGACAATAAATCCGTCGGCCCAGATCCGGTCCGATTCCCTGTCCGCCCTGCATATCCCGTAATTGCCGATGAGGGGATATGTCATGACCACCGCCTGGCCGGCGTAGGACGGATCGGTCAGTACCTCCAGGTATCCGGTCATCGAAGTATTGAATACGATTTCGCTGACCGTCTCCCTGGCCGAACCGATGCACTGCCCTTCCAGTACGGAACCGTCTTCCAGTATCAGGTACGCTTTCATGTTCGTCATCCCTTTCTGTCTCTGTGTATGCCTCCGCCTCGCGCGGCGTTCTCTGCAGCTGCCTTTGTCCGCCTGTTTCATACAGGCCCAAATTGATAAGATTATACACGAAACCGGAAGGGATTTCAACTGTTTTTTCATGTCATTTCCGTATCCGCAAATTTCATCTGCGAATTTGCGTTGTTCAGGGATAATCGCAGGGATCCGAAAATATTTTGGTAGTAAGCATAAACAGGGAGAATCCAAATGAACCACGATTTACGAGCCTGCGCCTCCGATACGCCGGGGCGGGGGATCCTGCAGGTCAATGTAACCTCCATCGTCAACAACTTTCCCATTACCGACGCGCAAGTCCGCGTCTCCTCCACGGGAGATCCCGGCCAGGTCATAGAGCAGCTTGCCACCGACAGCTCCGGGCAGACCGCGCAGATCACCCTGCCCGCGCCTCCCCAGGAGTACAGTCTCGTTCCGGGAAGCCCGCAGCCATATTCCGAATACGATCTGGAGATCCGGGCCCCGGGGTACCGTCCTCTCTACATATCGGGCACGGAGATCCTCCCGGATTCCACGGCGATCCAGCCCGCCGCCATGGAACCGCTCACCGATGCGCTCCCGGAAGAAAATCCCATAATCATTCCTGCGCACACTCTTTACGGGGTCTATCCTCCCAAAATCGCCGAGGCCGAGGTGAAACCGGTTGGGGAAAGCGGAGAGATCGTTCTCAGCCGCGTAGTGGTCCCCCAGACCATCATCGTCCACGACGGAACTCCGACGGACTCCAGCGCCAGAAATTACTATGTCCCGTACAGGGATTACATCAAAAACGTAGCGTCCAGCGAGATCTATGCCACCTGGCCCCGCTCTTCCATCACGGCGAATGTACTGGCGATCATGTCCTTCACGCTGAACCGGGTCTATACCGAATGGTACCGGAACCAGGGCTACGATTTTACGATCACCTCCTCGACCGCGTTCGATCACAAGTGGATCTACGGCCGCAATATCTATGAAAGCATCTCTCTTGTGGTGGACGAAATCTTTGACAGCTACCTGTCGCGTCCGGATGTAAAGCAGCCGATCCTGACCCAGTACTGCGACGGCCGCCAGGTAACCTGCCCGGGATGGATGACCCAGTGGGGATCCGCCGATCTGGGAGAGCAGGGCTACAGCCCCATAGAGATCCTGCGCTATTTCTACGGTTCCAGCATTTACGTCAACACGGCGGAGCAGATCGCGGGGATCCCGGCCTCCTGGCCCGGCGAAGACCTGACCATAGGCTCGTCCGGTCAGAAGGTACAGCAGATCCAGGAACAGCTCAACACCGTCGCCGACGTCTATTCCGCCATCCCGCAGATCACCGCCGACGGCCTTTACGGCCCGGCCACAGCGGAGGCTGTCCGGGTTTTTCAGTCCGTCTTCGGTCTGCCCCAGACCGGTGTGGTGGATTTCCGTACCTGGTATCGCATATCGCACATTTATGTAGGGGTAACCGGCATCGCCGAACTGGTATAGGCACGACGCGGCTCCTTCCGCGGCTTTTCTGTTACCCTTCTCCTGTTTTCCGACAGAAAAGGAGCCGCTGCTCCATAGGTGATTGCTCATCTGTTTTGCAGCGGCCCCTTCTTTTTTCATGTCCCGCGCGCGGCCGGCCTACCGGCCGATCTCCCGCACAATCAGGGTCGGATAGGATATGACCTCCCCGTCCCCCGTCTGATACCGTTTCACACCGGTAAACTCTCCCGCAACCGTCACACCGTCTCCCGCGGGGAGCCCTCCGGGAAGAAGGGCTTCCGGGTATATGGCGACCAGCCTGGTATTGTCGTCTCCGTTTACTCTCACAAGCAGCTGCCGGTTCCCGTCTCCCAGGCTTGCATCCTGGATCACCTCTCCCACAAACCGCAGCTGCATTCCCTCAAACTGCTCCGGCCCTTCCAGCAGCTCCTCGTAGGGGATGGGAAGCGCCTCCTCCGTCTCAGCTTCCGTTTCTCCGGGAGATTCTCCGTCCGTACTCTCTCCCGCCGCTTCCGTTTCTTCGGATCCCGCGGCCGCGCTCTCCTCGGCAGCGGAAGATACCGCCTCCGCAAGAGACTCCTCCACCGCCTTCAAAGATTCCTCCACGGAAGCCAGAAGCGACTCTCTCTCCGCCAGCGACTCCTCGGCGGCCTCAAGAGAGCTCTCCGCGGCAGCCAGAGATGACTCCATAGCCTGCGTTTTTCTTTGCAGGGCGTCCTCCGCAGCCTCCTGTGTCTCCGACCCGGAGGAAGTCGTCTCGGAGCTGGGAAGCACCTCCACATAAATACCGTCGTTCGAGCTCCTTCGCCCGGAGCAGCCCGACAGCACCCCGAGGCAGATCATTAAAACAATTCCAAACCGTTTCATGGCAGCTCCCTTCTGCTTTTTCGATGCCGTAAAGCGGCGTTTTAATACGCCGCCGTCTCTCTCACCATATATGTGTTGTATCCGTACTCCCGAAGCCTCCGCTCCATCCTCGCCGCATTGTCCATATTCAGGAAGGCTCCCGCACGTACCTTGTAATAGCCGTCCTGATAAACGATGAACGCGGGAAATCCCTCGGCCTCCAGGCGCTCCCTGAGCTGCTCGGCGGGCTCCCGGTCCGGGAAGGCCGCCACCTGGATCTGATAATAGACCGGTTCCGCGGCTTCTTTCTCGATGGTAGTCAGGATCCCATCCGCGATAGCTGCGGCGATATCCGGAAAAGCCTGATCAAAAAGCCGGTTATCATTGTCATTGTCAATGAACCCCGTTTCGATCAGGATCGCGGGCATCTGCGTCCTGCGCAGCACCACCAGTCCGGGACGTTCGATCACTCCCAGATCCGCAAACCCCACCGTCTCCAGGTTCCGGATGACCGCACGGGCCATATCCTCCGCCGTTCCTCCGTTTTCATAGATCAGAACCTGGGCACCGGAGGCCGTCTGCGGCACCGGCATCGCATTCCGGTGGAACGAGATAAAATAATCCGCGCCGGACCGGTTGCCGATCTCCGCTTTTTCATACGGCGTCTGGTAGGTGTCGTCCAGGCGCGTATACATCACGTCCACGCCGGAAGCCGTCAGAAGCTCCCCTACCGCCAGTGCCAGCCTCAGATTGTCGTTCTTTTCCAGCCTCCCCATATATATCGCTCCCGGTTCCGCTCCGCCATGTCCGGCATCCAGGATCACTGTTCTGTTTTCCGCCAAAACTGCCGCCCCTTTCAAGACTCTCTATGTATATACATTATGTGGAATCCGAAAATTGTTGCCATATCCGGTTTCCGGAAAATGCGTCTTCTTTGGCGGCGACCCCTTCTTCTATGCCATTCCCCGGTATTCCTGCTTCCATGTCTCCAGCATCTGCCTGGCCCCCTCCGCTCTCCTGACGGGATCCTTCTCAAACAGCTGCTTCAGTTTCACCAGATCCTCCGACTCCTCCGCGGCCTCGCCGGCACGGGCGAAATCTTCGTCCCAGGATTCTTTTAAGGAATCCGTGACAATGGACTGGTACCGCTCCTTCAGGACGATGCTTTCGTCCAGACGGGTCAGGTGGTAGATCCTTTCCAGGACGGACAGATCCTTCAGCCTTACATAGGCCCGCTCATAGGCATCCGCCGCTTTCCGGAACTGGAAGATCCTGGCATAGCAGGAACCCAGGTTGTTCCAGACCTTTCCCAGAAAAGACTCGTCCGCTTTCTGCGCCAGAAAAGATTCCAGGATCTTTTCATAGCCGGCAATGGCTCTTCCGTACTGTCTGAAGCCGAAAAGATAATCCGCTTTCTGCTTGGCGTATTCCAGCGGCGGAAGCTTGCGCAGGGCGGAAACCGTCTTGCGCAGGCGGTTGATCTCCGCCGTGTTGTAATAATCGCACTCCTGAAGGAACAGGAAGAGAAGCTCGTCCCTGTTCTCTCCGCTCTTCATCCACCGCTCCATCTTCAGCGCGGTCATGCCCATGCCCAGCTCATCACGGATAAATTCCAGAAGGCTCTCGTCAATAAACCCGTCCATAGCCAGAATGGGATGGTTATAGATGGCATAGCAGAGCTCCTGGGACGTATGGACAAACACGCCCAGATGCTCAATGAAGAACGGATGTGTAACGTTTTCCTGTCTGCACAGAATGATGCTCATAGCATGACCTCCTGCCTGACGGACGCCCCGCTGGAGGGATAGAAATCACCGAACCCAACATCCTTCACCGCTACGGCCATCGTATTTCCGTCAAGAAATGCCACTCTGATCTCCACACGCAGAGTCTTGTCCTCCCGCTCGGGGAAGCCCTCCAGCGTAAGGCGGACCGTTTTTCTCTTCTTCGGATCCGGCGGAGAGATCAGGAAATCAATATACTGCTGATGATCCAGGATCACCTCCAGCGCCGTTCTCGCCTCATACCAGCTGTCTCCCGCGCTCGCCAGAACCAGCTGGCTCTCCTGGTCGTTATGCTGGACCTTGATGGAGACTGTCGTGTCCAGTCTTCCGTCACAGATGAAAATATACGGATACTGGGTCTTTTCCCTCACCTGGTCAGCCGCCTTGAACGCCGCCCCCTTCACAAAAAGCGCCTGCTCCGCGTATACCTTCCTCCTGGCGCAGACCAGCTTCATGAACTCCGGCGCCCATTCCTGACTGTCGAAGCCCTCTCCTGTCAGAAAAACGGATGAAAACAGTTTTTTCTGAAGGAACCGCTCGCCGCAGGCGCACAGGATCTTGTCGGCCAGTTTCATTGTGGAAGGGGAACTGAGGATATCCAGATCAAATCCTTCATCCAGCTTCTCCCGCTCCGCGTACACCGCCGTCTGCCGCATTCCCCGCTGCACCTTCATCTCATAATATCCCAGGAAATCCCGGGAGAGATCAAACATCCCCACCTGATTGTTCCAGACCTCACGTTTCTGACTGAGGACATAGTAGAGAAAGCTCTCCGTATGGCTGATGATGTGCACCCTGTCCCTGGGGATCCCTAGCCCGTCGGCGCAGTATACCAGGCTGTCCAGCAGCGAGGCGCCGACCCGCGGCACGGTGATCACCAGCTGCCTGATCCGGGCACTGTCATAGGCGGGGAGAGCATCTGAAGATCCGGCATTCCCCGCATCCGGAGCGCCGGTATTCCCCGCATCCGGAGCGCCGTCTCGCACTTCCGAAGTATCGTCTCCCGCATCCGGGACACTGCCCTTCGCTTCCGGGGCGCCGTCTCCTGCTTCCGGAACACCGTCTCCAGCTCCCGGAGCGCCGTCTCGCACTTCCGAAATACCGCCTCCCGCTTCCGGAACGCCGTCCCCCGCTGCCGGAACGCCGTCTCCTACTCCCGGGGCGTCGTCTCGCACTTCCGAAGTACCGTCTCCCGCTGCCGGGACGGCACTCTCCGCCCCGGCCTGCCCGATCAGGCGTGCAAGGACACACTCCAGAAAATGCACCATCAGCTCGGACGCTTCGTAGCGGACACCGCCGATCGTGGAGGTCCCTCCCCTGGTCAGCAGCTTCAGGAGCTTGTCCACCATGACTCCTTCCCCTTCCAGAGCGCTGGCGTAAGCCTCCTGGCCGATCATCCAGACATCCTCCTGTTTCTTTTTGCAGACCACAGTCGGCACATGGAGCACGCTCTCCGCCTCGGCGCAAAACGCCTTCGTATAGGAGTCGCAGATATCCAGTCCTACCAGCAGCTCTTTCATAAAGCTTCCTCACCCCCGATCGTTTCCCTGCTTATTGAAGTCCGAACAGCTCTTCTACCTGAGCGGTCTTTCTGACATAATCCTGCATCGTTCTCCGGAGCCCGGCTTCTTCTTTGAGATTCATATACAGCGCCATCTGGTTGAGCATCTGGAACCGGCTTTCCTGCTCCTGAGACGTCTTGCGGTCACAGCTTAAGCTTCCCTCCGCCGCCAGCCTTCTGTCGTCTCCCTCTATCTCGTAGATGCGGTAATCCATGACCTCGCCTTCAAACAGGATCTTCTGTTTGATGAAAACTCCCTGGTATACCTTCTTCATCTCGTCGCTTCTGAACCGCTCTTCCTGCGGGCGGATGCGGACCTGAAGATCCACCCGGGAATCCTTCCTGCCGATGTACTGCAGGATCCCCTTGTCCATCACGTCCTCCGGGATGCGGATATGCCGTGCCAGCAGCTTGAAATAAGGAAGCACTATTCCCTTAGCCAGAAGAATATCCACCATCGTCTGGCAGAGCTGCTTCTGCTCTTCGTCAAGCTCGGCAAGGCCCGAATAATATTTTGTCAGCGCCAGCAGATACAGGGCGGAAAGCTTGTCCTTCTCCACCGAGCCGTGGATCACTCCCTCCAGATAGCGGAACACATCGTCGCCTGCGGGTTTCTCCTCAAAAAAGTAATCGGCGCTCTTCATTGTGAAATATGCCTTTACAATACTTTCGCTGGTCTTCTTGCGTCCCATATACAGGGCGAAGACTCTGTCCATCCGGTCCGTCTCCCCGGAAAACAGCATCTGGGCCAGGAGCCTCTCCTCCAGATCATACGTCTCTACGTGCTCCGCCACGCCCTGGATCAGGATCCGGTACATCTGCTCCGACGTTCCGTTGAAATGCTCGCAAAGATAATCCAGGATCACGCTGTCCGCATTCTTCTCTTCAAAAACGGAGAACGACAGCTTCAGGAGCAGCTCGTCCTGGTCGAAGAGCTCGCTCAGGATCTTCCGGCTGCACAGAACCCGAAGCGATTCGCCGGGAAGCCGGCATCCGTATTTGCGGATCATCTTATATGCCTCTTTGATGTATCCCCGCGCGGTCAGGATCCGGCACAGATCGACCCGCTGATCCCGTGTCAGAACATCCCTGTCAATATTCAGGAGAACCGTCGTATCGGATCCGGAAGCCTCAGCGGATCCGTCCGGAGGCGCCGCCCCGTCCGCTTCCTTTTCGTAATAGCGAAGCAGCTGTCCGGTCAGCTCCCTCCGGTACAGGGGATGCAGCTTCAGCTGGGTCATGGCCTTCTCCATGAGCCGCACATCCTCCTCCCCGATCTCATCCTTCTCCGCCGCCTTTCTGCAGGCGCCCAGAAGAAGCATCGGATGGTCCGGGCAGACTGCAAAGCACCGCTCCTCCAGCTCCGGTCTGTCAAGAACCGGAACGGACACATGGCGGACATCCCCGTAGCGGTTGCCGTACGCGTCCTGGAACAGGATGCAGCTCCCGCGGAAAAACACGGGAACATAGGCGACTTTGTCATGAATCGGATAGACGCCCTCCTCTGTCAGCTCCTCGTAGCGCACCACAACGCTTCGCATCTTCGGATCCTCGCAGGTTATCTTCCTGGAATTGAGAAGAGAAGGAAGGTGCCTGGCAATGGGAATATCGACCATGTCCGGGTAGATCATGGCATCGTAAACCACCGCAAGATCGCTGCTCAGCCTGGACTGAAGGATCTGCTCCGCGGCAAAGGTTCCCATCTCCTTCTGGTACTCATGGTAGAGCTGGGTATCCCTGTCCATATAGCGGATGATATTGGCATAAAGCGCCGCCCGGCTGTCCGGATCCAGGTCGTGCCCATACGAAAAATACAGAAGCACCTCCCTGGGAAGGAGCCTGTCGTAACCGTCCGGAAGGGAATACAGAAAATACTCGTAAAGCTTTGTCAGGCCCGCTTGCTCCGAAAGGGCCGACTCATACCAGGTAAAATCCTGCTCTGAGCGGAGATCTCCCTTTATCATCAGCCCGCAGACGGCCGAAAGGATCTCTTTGTCGGGGTATTTTTCATAAAGAAGCTTCAGCATCCGGCAGGGAAGGGGGTGGTAATACTTGCTGACAGCCGTCAGCTTCGCGGCTTTCACCGCCAGGTCCTTCTGCACCTGTCCCCTTCTGGCTCCGAAATACAGGACCTGCACCTCAAATGCCCCCATGCCGTACAGGAGCTGAGGCGCGTCGTTCAATACCGCCAGCGCCTGCCGGTACAGGAACGGACTGCGGCAGCCCTCGCCGTAAAGTACCTTCATACGGGTCAGAAGCTCCCCCGGATTCTCGAAGCAATACTGCTCCTCGCATTTGGTAAAGACATAGAAGAGAAGATAATCCCCTCTGCCCTCCTCCATATATTTGCGAACCAGGCGTCCCAGAGACTGCCACTTTTCTTCATCCGGCTCCAGCTTCAGATACACATACTGATACAGGCAGTAGAGATCGGGCCGTTCCAGTCTTCCCTCGATCACCTGGTCCCTGCACTCCGAAAGCGCCTCCATCGCGGCGCCCTCCCGTCCGCACAGAAGACAGAGTTCGGCCTGCATCAGAGAAAGCTCGCACGAATTTTCTCCGGCGAGCCTGATCTGCTCCGCCTCGTGCATCATCTCGCTGCGCAGCTGCTGCGCGTCGCCCTTTCCGCTCTCGTAATCCAGACGCAGAGAAAGGTATCTGGCAAAGCGGTCGGAAACGGCGCTGTCCGCACGGAAAATCTCCTGTCCGTCCTTCGTCTTTCCCGCCCCCTGCGGGCTCTGGAAAACCTGTATGTCCACACGCACCGAGGCCCCCAGCGTCTCGAACAGGATGCTCCCGAAATTTTTTCCGGCGTGCAGCCCGCTCATACTGATCTGGTACGCGAATTCATATGCCCCGTCGGTAAAAGCCTCGTTGCCGAAGCTTCTGGCGGCCGTCTGGATAAAGCCCCCGTCGATCTGCACCGTCACAGGAAGATACCCCCATCCCTCCCGCTTCAGGAAAATGCTGTCCTTCTGGTTCCTGGTCAGGTCTCGGTATTCCTTCCGGTTTTCCTCCGCCGTCAGCTGCACGGGCTTCTTTTGTCCCAGCGCGATCAGGAACTGCTCCACCTGGCTGTGGCGGCTTCCCCGCCCGGTCAGGCCGTCATACAACGTTCTGGTATGGATGTCCTGCATAAACGGCACATCCGCAAACTCGCGCAGTTCAAACAGGCGTACCGCCGTCTCATAGTCCCTCTTTGCCAGGGCCGCAAAATCCCTCGGCTCCAAAAGGCGGCGCAGGGTACGTCCCGAAACGCCGGCGCTCACCGAAAACGAGTAGGGAACCTCCCTCTCGCCGCTGTTTGTGACAAGATAGAAGCTCCCCTCGATCGCATCGCCGCAATCCAGATATCCGCATTCGATCTCATAAAGCACATGGACCCGAAGCCCTCCGAACGATCCCGTCACGATCCGCACACGCGGATCGGACGAATACGCCAGCCCCTTGATATGAAGGCCGTTTCGGCTGGTAATATAGAGCTCTCCCTTTTCCACTCCGACAGTCCCGATCTCCGCGTGAACAGACTCCGGCTGTATCACAAGCTCCGGAGCTTCCCTGTCAATGATCCCTTTTGCCAGACGATTGATTCGTTCTCTCATGTCCTTCTCACCTGTCTCATTTGTCGACTATCATTTTTATTCTAGCACATTTTCCCTTGATTTACTATCCCAAAGTTGGTATGATAATAAAGAAAATATATGAAAACGATGGAGTAAAACGTCATGTTGTCTGAACCAAAGACATTGTACAAATTGATGAACCTCTATATGCTGCGTCAGGTAAATCTGCCGCTGACCAACGCACAGCTGACGGATTTTTTCCTTGAGCACGAATATACTACGTATTTCACCCTGCAGCAGGTGCTCAATGAACTTCTGGAGGCCGGCCTGATCCGGATGCATTCCAATCACAGCTCCACCCGCTATGAGATCACACGGGAGGGCGAAGACACGCTGGACTTTTTCGGAAAGAACATCTCTCCCGCCATCGTGGAGGATATGGACCGCTACCTGAAGGAAAACCGTTTCCGGATCCGCAACGAGGCGGGGGTTATCGCCGATTACTACAAATCCACCAGCCAGGATTTCATTGTACATATGGAGATCCGCGAGGGAAGGAACACCCTGATGGATCTGAGCCTTTCCGTTCCCAGCCGGGAAGAGGCCGAGGCCATGTGCGCCGCCTGGGAGCAGGTCAGCTCCGACGTTTACTCCTATCTGATGAAGACACTCATAAACGGCCGCTGAAAGCCTGGAGGAAAACCATGAAAAAAAAGCCGGGGGCTCTCGCCCGCAGCC
>CANRGP010000008.1 GCA_947630085.1 uncultured Lachnospiraceae bacterium | reverse complement strand
TATATTTTTGAGATTTTTTCAAAGATGTTCATAAGTAATGTATTATCGGTGAACAGAACTGCGGAAACTCAAGAATCTCAATCAGTTGCGGAAAAAATAGAAATGTGCTATACTTTGCACAGATACAGCTGGTCATTCCAGGCAGTGAGGAACCGACTATATGAATCCGAAAGCTTTAAAAACGCTTGAATATGATAAAATAATTTCTCAGCTTTCCGAATATGCCGCCTCCCCCCTGGGGAAGAGCCTTTGCAGGGAACTTGTCCCGTTCACGGATATCGGCACGATCGAAAAGGCCCAGAAGGAAACGACCGATGCCCTGGACCGGATCCGGATGAAAGGAAGCCTTTCCTTCTCCGGGCTCCGGGATGTAGGGGCCTCTTTGAAGCGCCTTGAGATCGGAAGCTCTCTTTCGGCGGCGGAGCTTTTATCCGTCAGCGCCCTTCTGACCGTCGCGGCACGCGCCAGAGCCTACGGTCTGCATGAGGATACGGAAGACGGCTCCGCTGACTCTCTGGAAGATATGTTCCGGACCCTGGAGCCTCTCACGGGGCTCAACGCGGAGATCCAGCGCTGCATCCTGTCCGAGGAGGAGATCAGCGATGACGCGAGTCCCGGCCTCCACAAGGTCCGCCGGCAGATGCGCGCCACCCAGGAAAAGGTCCACAGCCAGCTGAACTCCCTGCTCAACTCCAGCCGCACCTACCTCCAGGACGCGGTCATTACCATGCGGGACGGACGTTACTGTCTCCCGGTAAAGGCGGAACATAAATCCCAGGTTCCGGGAATGATACATGACCAGTCCTCTACCGGTTCTACGCTTTTTATTGAGCCGATGGCGGTCGTTCAGCTGAACAACCGGCTTCGCGAACTGGAGCTCCAGGAAAAGAAAGAGATCGAAGCGGTCCTGGCCGACTTAAGCGGCAAGGTCTGTCCGTATATCGGGCAGATCCGGGCAGACCAGAGTCTGCTGGCCGAGCTGGACTTTATTTTTGCAAAGGCTGCGCTCTCCCGTCATTACCGGGGAAGCGCTCCCAGATTCAACACCCGCGGCTATCTGGATATCAAAGACGGGCGGCATCCGCTTTTGGACCCCTCCAGGGTGGTTCCCATTCATATTTATCTGGGCGGGGAATTCGATCTTCTGATCGTTACCGGCCCCAATACGGGCGGAAAGACGGTTTCCCTGAAGACCGTCGGCCTGTTTACCCTGATGGGGCAGGCCGGGCTTCATATACCGGCGTTTGAGGGATCGGAGCTGGCTGTTTTTGATGAAGTGTTCGCGGATATCGGCGACGAGCAGAGCATCGAGCAGAGTCTGAGCACATTTTCCGCACATATGACCAATATCGTTTCCATCCTGGAGCAGGCCGACAGCCGCTCTCTCTGCCTGTTCGACGAGCTTGGAGCGGGGACGGATCCCACGGAGGGAGCCGCGCTCGCCATTTCCATCCTGACGTTTCTTCACAATATGAAATGCCGGACGATGGCTACGACGCATTACAGCGAACTGAAGGTTTTTGCGCTGACCACCCCGGGTGTGGAGAACGCCTGCTGCGAATTCAATGTAGAGAGCCTGCGGCCGACTTACCGCCTCCTTATCGGGATCCCCGGCAAGAGCAATGCCTTTGCCATTTCCCGCAAGCTGGGACTCCCGGACTTCATTATCGACGACGCGCGCACCCATCTGGAAGCCAATGATGAAACCTTTGAGGATCTGCTGGCTCATCTGGAAGAGAGCCGTGTTCTGATCGAAAAAGAGCGGGCAGAAGCGGAATCCTACCGGAAGGAGGCCGAGCAGCTCCGCTCCCGCCTCTCCCAGAAGGAGGAGCGCCTGGATGAGAGGCGCGACCGTCTGATCCGGCAGGCCAACGAGGAGGCGCAGCGCATTCTCCGGGAAGCGAAGGAGACTGCCGACCAGACCATCAAAAATATCAACCGGATCGCTTCCTCGTCCGGTCTTGGCAAGGAGCTGGAGGCCGAGCGCGCCAATCTGCGCGAGCAGATGAACCGCGTGGACGAGAAGCTGGCGATCCGTCAGAAGGGGCCGAAAAAGACCATATCACCCAAAAATATCCGGGTAGGCGACGCCGTAAAGGTTTTGTCCCTGAACCTGAACGGAACTGTCAGCACACTCCCCAACGCCAGGGGCGACCTCTATGTCCAGATGGGGATCCTGCGCTCCCAGGTAAATATCCGGGATCTGGAATTTATCGAGGAGGATACGGTTTCCGGTCCCGGCCGGACTTCAGCGGGCGGCAGCACCGGGAGCGGAAAGATCAAAATGTCCAAATCCCTGTCCGTATCTCCCGAGATCAACCTGATCGGTATGACTACCGACGAGGCCATTCCCCTGCTGGATAAATATCTGGACGATGCCTACCTGGCCCATCTTCCTCAGGTCCGCGTTGTTCATGGGCGCGGCACCGGAGCCCTGCGAAACGCCGTGCACAAACGGCTGAAACGGCTGAACTACGTCAGCGGCTTCCGGCTGGGCGAATTCGGGGAGGGCGACAGCGGAGTAACCATCGTCACATTCAAATAAACGCAAAAAGGAGAGCAAATGGCAGAAAAACAACGAGTCCTGATCGTCGATGACGATCAAAACATCGCCGAGCTGATTTCCCTGTACCTGATAAAGGAATGTTACGAGACGAAGATCGTTCTGGACGGCGAGGAGGCCCTCAAGGTCTTCCCCTCGTTCCGTCCCAATATCATTCTTCTGGATCTGATGCTTCCGGGGATCGACGGCTATCAGGTCTGCCGGGAGCTGCGCGCTCACTCGCAGGTCCCCATCATCATGCTCTCCGCCAAGGGCGAGATCTTCGACAAGGTTCTCGGCCTTGAGCTGGGGGCGGACGACTATATCATCAAGCCCTTCGACTCCAAGGAGCTGGTGGCCCGTGTGAAGGCTGTTCTGCGCCGTTACCAGGCCGTTCCTGCATCCCCGGCTCCCGCCGCGCCGCCCCAGGGCGAATACGTGGAGTACCCGGATCTGACCGTCAACCTGACCAATTACTCCGTTATATACCGGGGGCATTCGGTCGATATGCCTCCGAAGGAGCTGGAGCTTTTGTACTTCCTGGCCTCCTCGCCCAATCAGGTATTTACCCGGGAACAGCTTCTGGATCATATCTGGGGCTACGAATACATCGGCGATACCCGCACCGTAGACGTACATATCAAACGCCTGCGGGAAAAGATCAAGGACAGTGATCATTGGGCCCTGACCACCGTTTGGGGCATCGGATATAAATTTGAGGTAAAACGTTGAAAAGATGGCATTCCCTTTATTACAAATTTATACTGGGATATCTGGTTTTCGGTGTGCTCAGCTTTCTGGTCATTGCCACCCTTTCTTCGGGCTGGGCATATCGGCTGCTCCTGTCGCACAGAGCCGATATGCTCTATGACGAAGCGCGGCTCCTGGCGTCCCGTTACAGCTCGGTCTATCGCGGCGCGGCTCCCTCCCAGGGTGATACGCAGATGCTGATCGAGACGGTCTCCACCTATCTCAATTCGGAGATCTGGATCGTGGACAGCCGGGGCTCCGTCGTTGAGGACAGCGTTCACGGTACGCGGACCCGGACAGATATCCAGGGCTTTGATCCTACGTTTACCGGCAACCGGGGATATGCAGTCAGCAGCTTCTACAACTGTTTCAGCGAAGATGTCCTCAGCGTCTGCGCCCCCATCACCGGGAACTACCAGGTGCACGGTTATGTACTGATCCATCTCCCCATCAGCGAGATCAAGGGGCTTTGCGACCAGTTCCTGAATGTCCTGTATGTCACCTCCTGCATCATCTTCGGGCTTTCGCTGATCATTCTTCTGGTATTCACGATCACCGTCTATTTTCCGCTGAAGAAGATCACCGCGGCAGCCAACCAGTACGCGGAGGGGCATTTAAGCCACCGGGTCACGGTGCACACCCATGATGAGATCGGCTATCTCGCGGATACCCTGAATTTTATGTCGGAAAAGCTGGAAAAGGGCGACGAGTACCAGAAGAACTTTATCGCCAACGTTTCTCATGATTTCCGCTCCCCCCTGACATCGATCAAAGGATATCTGGAGGCCATTCTGGACGGAACCGTTCCCCCGGAGCTGCAGGAGAAATATCTTCGGCTTGTCATTTCCGAGACCGAACGCCTGAACAGGCTGACGCAGAGGCTTCTTCTTTTGAATTCTCTGGATCAGAAGGAGAGCCTTACCCGGAGCAATTTCGACATAAACCGGGTCATCAAGGATACCGCGGCAAGCTTTGAAGGAACCTGCAAGACCAGAAATATCATCCTGGATCTGACCTTCTCGGAAAGCATCACCATGGTGTACGCGGATCTGGGAGAGATCCAGCAGGTTCTCTACAACCTGATCGACAATGCGATCAAATTCAGCAACACCGATTCGACTATATTTATACAGACCACCATCAAATACGAAAAAGTCTTCGTGTCCGTCAAGGACACCGGGATCGGCATTCCCCGGGACAGCCAGAAAAAGATCTGGGAGCGGTTCTACAAAACGGATCTCTCCCGTGGAAAAGACAAAAAGGGAACCGGGCTTGGACTTTCCATCGTAAAAGAGATCATACAAAATCACGGAGAAACCATTGATGTAATCAGCACGGAAGGCGTAGGAACCGAGTTTATCTTTACGCTCCCGCGTTCAACGAATCTGTAGCATTTCAGGACGCATCCCTCGGGTGCGCGGAGGAATTATGAAAGGCGAACGAAAAACACTCCGGCAGCTCTTTATTCCCATTTTTCTGGAGACCTTGTGCTATATGCTGACCGGTATGGCGGATACCATGATGACCGCGTCGGTCAGCGATCAGGCGGTCGGCGCCGTCGGAACAGCTAACTCCTACATAGGAATTTTCATCATCATGTTCTCGATCATCTCCTCGGGAGTTCTGGCCGTCATGACCCAATATATCGGAGCCGGAAGGAACGGGGTCGCATACCAGGCCAGGCAGCTTGGGATGCTGTTCAATCTGACGGTCGGCGTCCTTCTCTCTTTCTTTCTCTATTTCTTTGCGGGCAATATCCTGCGCGCGGTGGGCGTCGCGGACCAGCTCATGGAGTATGCGGTTATCTATTTTAAGATCGTCGGCGGATTCTGCGTGCTGAACGCCGTCATTCCGATCTTCTCCGGCTATCTGCGGGCCTTCGGCCACACCCGGCAGTCCCTCGCCGCCACGGTTGCGGGAAATGTCGCCAATCTGATACTGAACGCCGTCTTTTTGTTCGTATTCCATATGGGCGTCGCGGGAGTGGCGCTGGCTACGGTAATCTCCAAATTCCTGAACCTTCTGTTCGTCATGCTGGCCTCCCGCCGTCTGGTAGACGCCGGAAAAGACCCGGAGCGGATCTCCACCCGGACAGTATTGACGCAGATCATAAGCATCGGACTTCCTTCCGCCATGGAGACCGCATTATACAATTTTGCAATGACCCTCATCATCCGTTTCCTGAATCAGATGGATCCTGAAGGGCTCAATGTAACAGCCCGCTCCTATGCCTCTCAGCTGACCAACTTTTCCTACTGCGCGGGAGCCGCTCTTGCCCAGGCCAACGCGATCCTGACCGGATGGCACATCGGCGCGGAACAGTATGCGGAGTGCGACAGAGGAACAAAAAAAGCAGCCGTTATCGGTATTGTAACGGCTGCGGTTCTGGAAACCGTGATTGCATTGTCCTCGGGGGTTCTGATGCGCTTTTTCACGGACGATCCCGTCATGATCTCTCTTGTCGGGAAGCTCCTGGTGATCGACATTTTTCTGGAAATCGGACGGACCACCAATCTCGTCTTCGGCAACGCCTTAAAGGCCAGCGGCGACGCGCTGTTTACCACCCTGATCGGAGCGATTTTCATGTATCTGTGCGCCGCGGGCGGCACCTGGTTTTTCGGTATCCATCTTCAGATGATGGTGGTCGGCGCTT
Source organism: uncultured Lachnospiraceae bacterium (assembly GCA_947630085.1). GTDB lineage: Bacteria > Bacillota > Clostridia > Lachnospirales > Lachnospiraceae > UBA3402. The sequence goes on along the minus strand of CANRGP010000008.1, from coordinate 38,618 downwards.
ACATCGGCCTGGCGATGGACGAATGCGTCCGCGCGGTCTGCATGATTCTCCGCTGGCAGAGCGGAAAATGGCGTCAGAAAGGTCTGATCCGGCGGCGCGCATAGCTGCGGATGCGGAGCTTGGCTTCTTCCGGGAACAGCTCCCTGAACTATCCCGCGTTTTTGTTCCGATGAGCATCCAAAAGGCGGTTGATCCTCTTGGTGGGATTCAAAAGCTCGGACAGGGACGCGTCGTGATTCAGATTGTCTATAATAAGCGCAATGTATTTGCTCATATCCACGTTGATGTAGTAGGGGCGGGCCAGCAGCTCCGGCGTCTGGTAGACCAGATTGGTGGTCAGGATCCGATCGATCAGGCCCGTCTCATAATACTTGTCAAACTGGGCAAGCCCGTTGGTAAAGAGCCCGAACGTGGCGCATACAAAGACCTTTCTGGCTTTGCGGCGTTTCAGCTCCTTTGCCACATCCAGCATACTTTCTCCCGAGGAAATCATGTCGTCGATGATCAGCACATCCTTGCCGGCCACATCCGATCCCAGGAACTCATGGGCAACGATCGGGTTCCGCCCGTTAACGATGCGGGTATAGTCCCGGCGCTTGTAAAACATACCCATATCAAGTCCCAGCACATTGGCAAAATACACGGCGCGGGCCATCCCTCCCTCATCGGGACTGATAACCATCATATGGTCGCTGTCGATCTGAAGCTCCGTCTCTTCCCTGAGGAGGTACTTGATAAACTGATAGATGGGCTGTACCGTCTCGAAGCCGATCTGGGGAATGGCATTCTGCACCCTGGGATCATGGGCGTCAAACGTAATGATGTTCTCGACTCCCATATTGGCAAGCTCCTGCAGCGCCAGAGCGCAGTCCAGCGACTCTCTGCCTGAGCGTCTGTGCTGACGCCCCTCATACAGGAACGGCATGATCACATTGACTCTTCTGGCTTTTCCCGCTGCTGCCGCGATGACCCTCTTCAGATCCTGGAAGTGATCGTCGGGGGACATATGGTTGGTCTGCCCGCACAGGGAATAAGTCAGGCTGTAGTTGCAGACGTCCACCATGATATACAGATCGTCTCCGCGGACAGACTGCTCGATGGTTCCCTTGGCCTCTCCGGATCCGAACCGGGGCGTCCGGCTCTCGATGATATAAGAATCTCTCTGATACCCCGCAAACGCGATGGTGGATTTGTGCTCGCTCTCCCTCTCGTGCCGCCATGTGACAAGATAATCGTTTACTTTTTCCCCAAGCTCCCGAATACTGCGGAGCGGAACCAGTCCAAGCGGTCCCACCGGAATGGTTTCGATGGTTTTCTCCTCGTATATCATGTTTTCCTCCAATTATGTGATTGTCGGTACCTCGGCTGCTGTTCCGGCAGAAGTGCCGGAGAACATACTCTTTATACCATTCCCCCGTTGTTTCGTCAAGGATATCTTAGCGTTTTGTGCGGATATCTTCACCGTACAGGGGGATGATCTCATACCCGCTGATGATCCGCGAGGAGACCCTGTCGGAATATACGTCCCGAAGCATGGGGACGGACAGGTTCGTGGAAATGATCGTTCCTGCCCTGCGGACCATTCTCTCATTGATGCAGTAAAAAAGCTGGGAAGAAACAAAGGAATTGTTCAGCTCCGTTCCCAGATCATCGATAATAAGAAGATCGCATTCCAGCAGATGCCGGTACGTCTCCTTCATGTCCTCCTCCGAATCCGAATGGAATTTGCTCCCGGAAAACACATCCACAAGATCGTTTGCGGAGAGATAGATCACGGAATAGCAGCGGTCGATCAGCTCCCGGGCTATGCAGTTGGTCAGAAATGTCTTGCCAACGCCGGTGCCGCCGGTAAACAGAAGGCTTCCGTGGCGTTCCGGAAATTCCTCCACGTACCTGAGGCACCACCCGTGCACCCGCCTCATATAATCCGACACCGTCATGTCCAGCTCCGGGATCACCGTACTGCCGTCATAGACGTCAAACGAAAATGTGCTGAAATTCTCGCGCCGGAGCACATCGGCAATATTGGACTGCGCGTAAAGGAGGTTCATCTGCTCCCGCACGAAGCAGCGGCACTTCTTCCCGTCCACATACCCGGTGTCCCCGCACAGAGGGCATACATAGCGCATCTGCATATAATCGGCGGGATATCCGTTCTCCCGAAGGATCCCGTCGATCTGTCCGCGGAGCTCCGCCGTCTTCTCCTTCAGCCGTTCTCCGGCCTGCGCGTCTCCGTCCAGAAGCCGCCTGGCATGGGCGGCAGCCTGTGCGGCGATCTCCTCCTCCAGCGCGCGCACCCGGGGGAACCTTCCGTAGATCTCTTCGCGGCGCTTGTCCTGGTCATGCTTGTCCTGGTACTGCCTCTCGTTGTAGATCCTCATGATCGCCTGATACTGCGAATGGCTCAGTGACATATCCTCTCCTTACTGCTCCTTCAGCCTGTCCTTGAGCTGCCGGAGCACGATGGCGTCATAATCCGTATCTCTCTGTTCAAAATTATGGAAACGGTTGCGGCTCTGCGCCGTCCGTCCGGGACTCCTGGAAGCCTGTCCGGATGACTGCGCTCCGTTCCCGCCGTCCCTGCCGCGGGAAGATACCGTGCCGGGCTGCGTCTGTCCCGAAGCCGCGGCCTGCGCCGCCCCGCTTCGCTCTTCATCCCGCCTGCGCACATCGTCCATGGTGCGGATCCCGCATTTCCTCCACTCCATCAGGATCCGGTCCGCATAGGCAAAGCTGGGCTTGTTGGTGGCCTTCAGCGTCCTCGCGCACGCTTCCAGGACCAGTTCGCGGGAGAACCCCCATTCCCGGAACCAGCGGCGTATCATATCCATCTCCGAATCGCCGGGCCTGCGGTCGTTTAAGCCGAAGGCCCGCATGACCGCGAATCCCTCCGCCGAGAAGGAAGCCGTGTATCTCTTGGCGGCCTCCACGGTGCGGATCCCCTTCTTGTGCCAGTTCAGGCCCACCGTCTCCAGATACCGGATGCTGGTATGGCCGTTCTGGACACAGTATTCCACAAGATATTCCAAAAGCTCCGGCGGAAGCTTCAGGCCGTCGTAAAGATACGCGAATACCTCGCACTCCCTTGACGTAAACACCGTATTCAGGTATTTCTGGGCAATATAAAGAAGCTGTGAAAAATCCTCTTCCCTGTCGGAGAGCGCTTTCATCTGTTCCGGCGTATACGAAGGGCGGGACGCCGGGACCGCCGTACCCTGCGCATCCTCCGTCTCCGGGATGCCTCCGTCCGGTCCGGCCTGTTCCGCGGCTTCCGGCGCTTCTCTCCGATCCTCCGCGGCGCCGCGCCCGGAAGCGGAAGCCGCCGTCTCCGTCTCCGCCCGGACACCGTCGGAAGAAAGCTGCGGAGCCGAAGCGGGTCTCTCCTCTCCCTGCGGCATACCGGCCGGGGAGGCGGCCTTTTCCGTCTGCGGCCCCTCCGCAGGCAGCTTCCGCGCCGTCTTCACAGCCTCCGCCGCGTTCCCTCTCTCCATGCCCCCGTCAGCCTCGCCCGAAAGGACACCCTGCCTCTCCCAGTAGGCCAGCGCTCTCCGGATATCCGACTCCGTATGGTCAAGGGCATCCGCCATCTCGAGAACCGTCACGGTGCGGTCCTGGTGCCGGAGCAGGTACAGATATACCTTCACATACTCCCCGTTGGCCTCCGGCATATATTTGTCGATAAACTCATCCGCCACCATCGTAGCGCCGATTCTCAGGCTGCTCTTCATGTCTCCACTCTCCCCCTGTTTTTCCCTCTTTTGATACTATAACACAAGTTTTTCCAAAAGAAAATAGGGGCTCCTCTCCCACTTTATCCCTTGTGGACAATGTGGATAATGTGAATAACAGATCTGCGCAGACGCTCGAAATCTGTCGTTTTATGCAAATAAGCCCTGTTTACCTAGGCAAATTCATCTGACACATAAAGCATTCTATCAAATAAGAAATCCACATCGTTTTCCTCTTTGTTTTGTTGAAAACTATGTGGATAATGTGGATAATTACCCTTTAAGCAGCTCTTCCCCGATATTTACAACATCTCCGGCCCCCATAGTTATCAACAGATCGCCGTTAACACAATTTTTTAAAATAAATTTTTCGATCTCGTCAAACGTCTTCATACTTCTGGCCGGCGTCCCCAGGGCCGCAACGCGTTCCGCAATGTCCGCCGAGCTGATGCCCAGATCATCCGTCTCCCGGGCGGCATAGATCTCCGCCAGGATCACCTCATCCGCCGCCGAAAGCGCCTGGGCAAACTCCGAAAGGAACGCTTTGGTCCTGGAATAGGTGTGGGGCTGAAAAACGCACCACAGCTTCCTGTGGGGATAGTTCCGGGCCGCCTCCAGCGTCGCCCGGATCTCGCTGGGATGGTGCGCGTAATCGTCTACAATGGTGACTCCTCCGATCCTTCCCTTCACCTGAAAACGCCTGTCAGCTCCGGTAAAGCGGGCAAGCCCCCCGCAGACAGCCTCCATGCTCACCGGGATCTGACGGCAGACGGCAATAGCCGCCAGGGCATTGTTCACATTGTGCTCGCCCGGTACGTCCAGCACGATGTGTCTCCGGCAGAGCCTCTCTTCCGTTCCGGCAGCTCCCCCGTCTTCTCCCGCCTTTATCGGGCCCTCTCTCCATACCACGTCGAAGCGCGCCCTGCCGAACTCGTCATGGATGACATTTTCCGCCCAATAATCCGCATCAGCGCTCCGTCCAAACGTGACAATCCTGCACGGAAGATCTCCCACAATCTCATCCAGACGTTCGATGTCCTTATTGATCACCACGATGCCATCTGCGGGGACGAGCCGCGCAAACTGCCGAAAAGAGTTCCGGATGTCCTCCAGATCCTTAAAAAAGTCCAGGTGATCCTCCTCGATATTCAGAATAACCTCTATATTCGGATAAAAGGAAAGGAAGCTGTTGGTATATTCACAGGCTTCCGCGACAAACAGATCGGATCCGCCCACCCGGATATTTCCGCCGATCGACCGCAGGACGCCGCCCACACTGACCGTGGGGTCCGTATCCGCGGCCAGAAGAATCTCCGCGATCATGGATGTGGTCGTCGTCTTGCCGTGCGTCCCCGCGACGGCAATGGCCCTTCCGTAATTCTTCATCAGCTGTCCCAGGAGCTCCGCCCGGGTCAGGGCGGGGATCCCGCGGCGGCGCACTTCCGTGAGCTCCGGGTTGTCCTCATGTATGGCGGCCGTATATACCACCGCCCGGATACCGTCGGTCACGTTGGAAGCCCTCTGTCCGTAAAACACCCGCGCTCCCTTCCGGCTCAGAGCTTCTGTAAGCTCCGTCCGGTGCGCGTCCGAGCCGGATACGGTAAAGCCCTCATCCATCAGGATCTCCGCAAGGCCGCTCATGCTGATACCGCCGATACCGATAAAATGTATATGTTCCGGTTTCCCAAAATCGATCTGATACATAGCCTCACCTTTTCACTTTTATTTATTCCGCGGGCAATGGCCTGACGACTTACTTGTACCGCTTTTTCGTCTCAAAGTCAATGCTCTTTTACTGTATTATAATACAAAAAGCCTGTCAGTGGCAATCATTTCCTGAAGCGCGCCCGGAAACACAAAAAACTCCGCTTTCGATAAGCGGAGTTTCGGTATAAAGCCGGGTCATCCCGCGGACTGTTCGCGGAAAATGACTCCCCGGTATTTTTCCAGGGCTGCCAGGAGAAGATTGCCCGCCACGCCGATGGCAAGCACCTCTCCGATCCCCACCGTCAGCATCGCCACGGGGATCAGATCGGCAGAACCGTACGCGCAGCGCAGCACCCAGGGAATGATGATCGTATTGGAAAGGATCGGCGGTACGCAGACCAGCCATTTCTTCCTGCGCAGAAGATAAGAACCCACCGCGCCGATGAAAGTCGCCAGTGTCCCGAAGATCACATCCGGCATTGCCGCTCCGTAGATCAGGTTTGAAAGCAGGCACCCGATGGAAACTCCCGGAACCGCCGCCGGCGTGAAATAGGGGAGTACGCAGAGCGCCTCCGAAATACGGAACTGCACGGGCCCGAAAGCGATGGGCATCACCAGCCCTGTCAGAGCCACATAGATCGCGGCGATCACCGCGCCCTGGACCGTGTAATAGACGGCCCTGTTTGTTTGTTTTTTCATGGTACATTCTCCTTTAGTTTTGTTTTAGGTGAGGAAGGTCTCGAACTCACCGCTTCCGGAGCCGCGAAAAGCCGGCACTCTGATGAGGCGGGGCTTTTTCGCCGCTCCGGTCCGCAGGCTATGATATCATATTTGAGAAAAAAATACAAGCATCTCCCGAACGTATCATGAATGTCCTTACACGTACTGACGAATATAACGGAAGCTCTGCCGGATCGCGGAAAAAACCTCCTCCTCGGAGCCCTCGAACGACTTGTCCTCGATCTCGACAACTACCGGTCCGGAATAGCCGATATCCGTCAGGGCGCTGATAAATCTCCCCCAGTTGATGTCTCCAAGTCCTGGGATCTTGGGGGACATATACTCCAGCGGGTAGGCCATAATGCCCACCTGGCGCAGCTTGTCGGGATACAGCTTAATATCCTTGATATGGACGTGGAACAGCCTGTCCCGAAATTCATACAGAGGACTGACCTCATCCATCATCTGCCATACAAAATGCGAGGGGTCAAAATTCAGTCCGAGCATCCTGCTTGGCAGGATTCGGAAGATCTCTCTCCACAATTTGGGCGAGGTCATCAGGTTCTGGCCTCCCGGCCACTGACCGCCGTCGAAAAGCATGGGACAGTTTTCAATGGCGACACGCACATTCTGTTCCTCCGCCAGTTTGAGGATCGGCGGCCATACCTGGGCGACCCGCTCCAGGTTTTTCTCCACCGTCTCATACTGATTGCGTCCAATGAAGGTAGTAACCATTCCCACATTCAGCCTCCGGCTCGCCACGATCAGCTTCTTGATGTGCTCCGCAGCCAGAGCGGCCGCTTCGGGGTCGGGATCAAGCGGATTGGGATAGTAGGCCAGGGAGCTGATCCGCACATGGTGTTTTTCACACATCGACTGAATATGGGCTATCCTTTCGTCTGTCAGCCCGTCCACATCAATGTGGGAAACGCCGGCGTATCTGCGCGCCGCTTTTCCGGCGGGCCAGCAGGCCGCCTCCACGCAGGAAAAACCTGTCTTCTCCGCAAATTCTATGACCTGATCAAAATCCATATCCGCCAGTATAGCGCTTAAAAGCCCAAGTTCCATAAATATTGCCTCCTTCTCTTGAGACAATCACGATCCGATCCTCCGCGCCAGCGCATATCCGGCCTTAAACTTGTGCTCTCTTACCGCTTTCTCCACCAGATCCGGCTGATTGTTCTCCATATAGACAAGGATCTCCTCGTGCTCCCGAACCGATTCCTCTCCTCTGGCAGGAACCAGAGAGAACACGGCCTTGGTGATGCTCCACTTCTTCCACAGCTCCATGATCATATTATACAGCTGCTTCTGCGGGATCCTTTCATACATATAAAGATGAAAGCTCATATTTAATTCCGCGCTGTCCTTGTTGGAATCATTATCCTGCGCAATCTTCAGTTCGTGATTGATGTTCCGTAATTTTGCGTAATCCTCAGCAGTCAGATAATCAATGGCAAGACGGGCGGCATACCCCTCCAGGATCCCCTTGATCTGAAAGATCTCCGTGACGTCATCTTTTCCAAGGATATTCACCACTGCTCCCTGGTTTGCCTTCACCGTCACATAGCCTTCGCTCTCCAGACGCCGGATAGCCTCTCTCACCGGGATCTCGCTGATCTCGTTCTGATTCGCGATCTTGCTGATGACCAGGCGGTCTCCGTTTCGGTATGTACCTTCAATGATCTCCTGCATCAGTTTTTCATAAATAATGTCTACTTTGCTCTTGTACTGCATCGTCTTGTCACTTCCCTCGGTTTCTGCGCAGTTCGGCGGGGAGGACATCCGGTGCTTTCCCGCGGCCGGGGCCGCTGAATAAGATGAGCCGCTGAACTGCTGCCATTTTCCAATACATTATAACAAATCCCCCTAAACTTGACAATAAAGTTTGGGCTTATCCGATCCGGCGGATCAGATCCCTATCGCCTGCCATTTGTTTTTTCTGTAGCGCCACGTCACAAACGCCAGGCGGCAGCTTTGATCCAGGAGGATCCCGAACCAGCACCCCAGGACTCCCATACCCGCCGTATAGCAGAGAAGATATGTACTTAACGGACGGATCAGGGTGACGCTGACAATGGTGGAACAGGTGATATACACCATGTCTCCCGCCCCCTTCAGTCCTCCGGTCACCGTCTGCTGGAGCATCTGGATATACACGATCACCGCGCTGACATACATGATCCTCTTTCCTGTTTCAAGGATCTCTTCCCCGTCAAAATAAAGCCCCATATAGAAAGCAGCCCCGGTCAGATACAGGACGGACAGTACCGCGGAGATCAGGAGCCCTCCCCGCAGGAGGACGGACAGATACGACCCGGCTGCCTCCGCGTTTTTCTCTCCCAGGCTTCGCCCTACCAGTGATACTGCCGCGACCTGCATTCCTTCTCCGAAAGCATATGTCAGGTTAAAAATATTCATCCCGGCCTGGTTTGCCGCAAACGCCTCCGTTCCCAGTCTTGCGGCCATCACCGCTGTGGCAAGGAACCCGATGCGCATCAGGATCTGCTCCGCCAGAGACGGAAGCTGGAGTCTCCAGATCTTTCTCAGGGCGCCCGGGCACCGGGAACGCGCGGCTTTTATCAGGTAATCGATGCGGATATCATATTTCTTTTCCAGAATACAGGCAATTCCCAGGATCAGCGCCGCCAGATAGGAAAGCACTGTGGCAGCCGCCGCTCCCGCCGTTCCCATCGCCGGAAACCCGAAATGCCCTCCGATTAGAAGATAATTGCCCACCAGGTTCAGGCACTGAGAAGCCACATTGATCCTCATAACCGCGGCCGTGCACCCCGTCCCCCGCAGCGCCGCATTGATGGTAAACGACAGCGCCTGGACCGCCGTTCCGGCCATAATGATCCGAAAGTAGGCGACCGCATCCCTGTGGGTATCCCTGTCGGAGCCGCACAGGCGGATGATACGGTCGGCGCCGATGAATCCTGCCAGTCCGATCACGATGCCAAAAACAGCGCTTATGACCAGGGCGCAAACTACAATCTGATGCATGGCATCCGTCTGTCCCTCGCCCTTTCTCCTGGCTGTCAGCGCGGAAACGGCAATATTCAGTGCAAAGAAGAAGGAAAATGCCGCCAGCTTCGGCTGGTTGCACAGTCCCACCGCCGCCACCGCATATGTCCCAAGCGAACTGACCATCAGAGAATCGATGATCCCCACCACCGAGGTAAACCCCGATTCTATCATGGCGGGGCAGGCGATAGCCGCAGCCAGCCGGTATCGCTCATCCAGCTTCAATGTCTACTCCCCGATCTGCGGAAGCAGAAGATACGACGGATGCTCCTCACCGGAGCAGATGGTGGTGATCCCGCCGTAAAGCTCCGGCCTCTGGTCCCATTTGTCCTTCTGGAAAGAAGTGCTTTTCTCCCAGTCATGGGCCTGGATGGTCAAAGCCAGGCGGTATCCCTCCGGCACAACGATGGATGTGGGCCACAGCTCAATATCCAGCTCATATATCTCGCCCGGCGTCAGATACTGCAGCTCATCGTGAGAGTGCCACGGTCTGTAGGGCAGAGATCTGTCCGGATCCAGCTTTCGGTGCGACGCTCTTAACCAGCCCATCGCCACGGGCACGCTGGGAGCGCTGGCCCCCTGGAAAGTCACTTCCTTCCCCTCCGGATCCAGAAGCCGCAGAACCGCCACCAGATTGGCGTCCCTCCGCGAAGAGGATATCCACAGCTTGACAGCCGCGGGACCCGTAAACTCCGTATCCTTCAGGAACGCGTCCGTTACAAACGTAACGCTCTCGGACTGGGCCCGAAAAGAGATTTTGCCCTCCTTTCCTGCGGGCTCCCGGGAAATCGCACCGGCCTGCGGGTGCAGATAAAATTTTTTCCACTCGGCGTTTGCAGGCGGCCAGGATTCCTCCGTCCGCACCGAAAACCGCTCATACGGATGGCGGATGTGGAGCTTCACCCGCGGCTCTTTTTCCCAGCCGTTATCCTCGCCCTTCAGGTAATGGTCAAAGAATCTGCGCTGCATCCGATATCCTTCTTTTTTGTAAAAATCGGTGAAATGGGTTCCTCCGTGGATCTCCAGCCATTTTTCTTCGGAGGAAGCCCTCATAAAGCCTTCAATATTACCCCTCAGATGGAGATTGTGCCCGCCCCAGTTTCCGCACGACAGGAGCGGCACTTTGATATTCTCCAGAACTGGTGTTCTGTTTTTATACCAGTCGTCAAGCAGCTCGTGGTTTCTGGCCGTCTCATTGTTATTGATCCGATTCCGGGCAAGCTCGTCCTCCGGAAGCGTCTCGTCTCCGCCGGCATAGAGCCCGCTCACCGGGTTTTTAATGGAACGGACGCCTGTCCCGTACTGTCCCGGCAGGATCATCACATTCCACCAGTTCCCGTCGATACTCCCGATCCCCGAAAGGATCCCTCCTTTGCGCAGCTGTTCCCGATAGATGTCGGAGGATCCCTCCCACGGGCACATAGCGGCCAGATGAGGAGGATTTAAAGACGCCACATTCCACTGGGTGATGGCAAAATAGGAGATCCCCAGAAGCCCCACCCGGCCGCTGCACCAGGGCTGCTGCCCGATCCATTCGATGCAGTCGTAATAGTCTTCCGCCTCCTGCCAGGAGAACGGGTCGATGACTCCGGGCGTCCTTCCGCTTCCCCTTGAATCCGCCCTCACCACGATGTATCCGGCCGGTACCCATTTCTCCGGATCTACCGTTTCCCAGGTCAGATGCCGGCAGGAGCTGTCCTCAAACACCTCCTCCGTCTCACGGCACAGCCTCTGCCAGGGGGCCGGAGTCTGGTACTGGAAAGGCTGCTGCTTTCCATAGGGCCCGAACGTCATGATCACGGGATACGCCCCCTCCTCCTCCGGGCAGTAGGCATCGGCGCAGATATAGGCCCCGTCCCGCATCGGGATACGGATATCATAGCAGATCCTCATATTGTCCTCATTTACTGTCTTTAAACATTCCATATTTACCCTCCTTAGCTGTCTTTAAGCATCCTGCATCATGCCCTTATCAGCCCTTTATGCCTCCCGCAAATCCTTTCATCATATTCTCCTGCAGCAGAAGGAAGAGGATCACGACCGGAATCAGGGAAAGAATCACCGAGGCGAACACCAGATTCCACTGAGTCGCGTTGTCCCCGATATACGAATACAGCGTCACCGACAGCGGAAGCCTCTTGGATCCCCCCAGGAATATGAGAGAAAGGAAGAAATCGTTCCATACGGAGATTCCATTCTGGATCACCACCGTAGCCGTCACAGGCGCCAGAAGAGGGAATATCACATGGGCAAACGTCTGCAGGGGCGAAGCCCCGTCGATCTGGGCGGCCTCCTCATACATGGTAGGCGTGGCCCGGATAAATCCGGTAAACAGAAATACCGTCATCGGCATCTGGATCCCAGCCTGCAGAAGGATGATCCCGGGAAAGGTCCCTGTAAGGCCGGCTTTATTGAAAGCTACATACGTAGGAAGCAGACCCAGCTTGTAGGGGAGAATGGTCCCGACTACAAAAAACAGGTACAGGGCATTCCATATCCATCCCCGCCTCCTGGCGATCGTGTACGCGCACAGAGAGCCGAATATTACAAGGATCAGAACCGTAGACACGGTTATAATTGCCGTATTCAGAAGCGCCCTTCCCATATTTCCCTTGGTCCATGCCACCACATAGTTCGAGAAGTCAAGCCTGGACGGCAGACCAAGAAGATCTGAGAAAACTTCGTTCCCGGGCTTTACAGAGATCAGGATCGGATAAATAAAAGGCAATACCCAGAGAATGGCAACGATAAACATCAGCGCTGTTTTTACAGCGGTCTTCCTTTTTCTTTTTTGCCTGACCTGTTTCATCACTGCATCTCCTCCTCTCTCTTGCGAAGGGCAAGGAGCTGTGCCAGGGCCACAACGACCACAAGGATCGTCAGAACCAGCGACAGTGCCGCGCCGTAGCCGAAGTTTCCGAGCACATAGGTTTCCTTATAGATCACGGTGGCCAGAGATTCCGTCAGCTTGTTGGGACCGCCGTTGGTAAGGGCCATGATCTCATCAAAAATATTAAGTCCCGCCGTCAGTGTCAGCGTGAACGTGATGGTCATGGACGGCGCCAGAAGCGGCAGGGAGATTTTGGTAAACCTCTGCCACGCCGAGGCCCCGTCAATGATCGCGGCGTCCTCCACGTCTTCGGATATGTTCTGCAGGCCCGCCAGGTAGATCAGCATACATCTTCCTGCCCAGCGCCAGATCACCACCACCATGATCGCCCAGAAAGACAGCTTGGGGTGGGCAAGCCAGATCGTTGCCAGGTTTGACAGATGCACGCTGTTCAATAATGTATTCAGAGGGCCGTCGTACTGATAGATGAACTTCCATGTGTAGGAAACCGACATGGGAAGCATGATAACCGGAATAAAGATGAGCACCCTGAGGAAGTTTTTCATCCTGACGCCGCGGTTCAGCAGCGACGCAAACACCACTCCCAGGATATTGGAGCCTATCATGAGGCACAGGGTATAGCGGATCGTGGTAAACAGGCTCCTGTAATTTTCCTTCTTCTGAAACAGTGTCTGGAAATTTTTAAGTCCTACAAAGTCCGCCTTAAAGCTGATTCCGTTCCAGTCTGTAAAAGCATACCATCCCCCTGCGGCTACCGTGGCATAACGCATCACAAATACCAGAGCCACTGCCGGAAGTATCCAAAACCAGGGAGCCTTGATGTAATTGTACTTTTTGGTCTTTTTTCTTTGCAATGTCACCGGTTCCTCCTTTTCCGGCAGACCGTTCCGGCTGCCTGTTTTCGCTTACGGATGAAAGGTCCGGCTGCCCGAACAGTCCCTGTCCGGGGCAGCCGTCATGCTTTGATCCTCACATTGCTCTTTCCGATCCCGGGATCAGTTTGCCATTCCTTCGTCCCACGCCTCGTCCAGCTGTTTCAGGAACTCGTCCGGTGTGACAAGACCCAGCATCAGGGACTGCACGCCCGCGCCGAGAGTGTCATAGGCAGTTCCCGGCCATGCCTCCTGCGGATGGGAGAAGAGCTTCTTTTCTTCGATCAGCGGAGACACGCAGGCCAGCTTTTCGTTCAGGACCGTGCCGGTAAGCAGATCGCCGATGGCAATGTTCCCCGTGATATTCGTATACGTATTGAGACCACCGTCCACAACCATGAAATCCATGAACAGCTTCACTTCCTCCGGGTACTTAGTTCCCGACCAGGCGGCGATACCGTCCACCATCATGCCGGATACGGCCGTCTTGTCCGCCGTCTCGCCGGGCATTACAAAGGAGGAAAGCTCCAGATCTTCATTGATGGCTTCCACGATGTGGATGTTTCCGGCCGGGCACACACGGGCGATTCCGTCGCCGTTGGCAAGGGCGATATGCCCGGAATTGGTATCCATTCCTTCGGAGCCGGGAACAAAGAATCCCTCATCGCACATCTGCATAAAGTAATCCACCGTCTTCTTCCAGCCTTCGCTGTCTGCAAAGCTGACCTTTCCCGCATACCGGTCCGCATCCCAGTTGGGATTCTCAGAGTATACCATGGACATGGCGATGGAAGTCAGCATATGAACGGAATGTCCCGTATGTGCGCCGGACAGGACCAGGAAATTCTGTCCCTGCTCTTTGGCCTTTCTTCCCGCCTCAAAGAATTCCTCCATTGTGGTGGGAACCTTGATCCCCAGATCCTCAAATGCTTTTACATTATATTCCACAATGATGGGAGCTACCTGCAGCGGAACTGCCGTAAGCATATCGCCGTAATACCAGGAATCATGGTTCGCCTCGGGAACCAGTCCGTCCGCCCAGGGCATTCCGCTCAGATCCATGATGTATCCGGCCTCCGCAAGCAGGATACCGGAGTATACGGATCCTGTTCCGCTGGCGACATGGAACAGATCCGGAGCGTCGCTTCCTCTCAGTCTGGTCAGCAGGGCGTTGTTATAGGCGTCGCCGATTCCCAGGTACTCCGGCTCGATGGTGATCCAGGGATATTTTTCCTCAAACGCCGCGATCAGCGCGTCATATTCCGGATTTCCGTCACCGGTTGACATCGCCATCAGCTTCAGCGTAACCGGCTCCTTTGCCTCCGCCTCTGTCTCGGTTTCCGGACTCTGGGCCTCTGTTTCCTGTTTCTGCGTCTCCGCCTGCGCGGCAGGCGCCTGTGTCTCCCCTGTCGTATTATTTGTATTACCCGTACTGCCGCACCCTGCTGCCGTAAGTACCATGGACATTGCCACAATAATGCTGATCCATTTTCTCTTTAACATTTCTCTTCTCCTTTTTGTGATAGTATGCCGCGTCTGCGGCGCATGAATGTTCCGTTACTGCTTTTCGTCCACAAATGCCAGTACCCTCACCCATCCCGCGCTTGCCCGCTCAATCTTGATGGGAGCGCAGATCACCTCAAATCCAAATGGCGGAAGCTGATCGAGATTCACCAGCTTTTCGATATGGTAATACTCCTTCTCGATCCCGGCATAGTGAGCCTGCCATACCCCGGAAGTGTCTCCGGTTTCCTCCCTTTGCCTCTGCATGGCCGGGAAAGACGTGTCCATTCCCCAGGCATCAATCCCGATGACCTTCACGCCGAGCCCGGTCAGATAAAGCACCGCCTCTCTTCCCAGTCCGGGCTGCTTAAAGTATTCTCTGTCAAACCTCTTATTGGCCTCCTCATAGCCGGGCTGGATCTTCTTATCGCATCCCGTCATGATAAACACAATATCCAGCGGCTTAATTTCATAGCCGATCCTCGCAAGCTCCGCCTCGATGTCCGCCTTCGTGATCACATATCCGTCTCCAAATTTCCGGAAATCCAGGCAAACACCGTCGCCCATGCAGTATTCCAGAGGCATCTGGTCGATGGTCGGAGAGGGTCTTCCTTCACAGACCGGGCCGTAGTGCCACGGAGCGTCCATGTGAGTCCCGGCATGAGTTGCCACGCTCATGATCTCCACGGCATATCCCTGTCCGCCGGAAGGCAGCTCTCCGGGTTTTACATGGAATTTTTCCATGTGATCCTTAAGCCCCTCCTCGTGGGTCTTCCGGTTGATCGAGAGCGGTCTGACCTCATACCCCGCGTTTTCCGCCAGCGGGAGGCTTAAGTCAATTACCTTCTTTCCTTTGAACATTTCAGTTCCCCCTTGTGCATATTTTTTACGGTTCAACCGTTACCGGGCTTTCCAGCTGTGCGGAGCGCATTGCGGCCTCGATGACCTTCATGCAGCGCAGCACCTGCGGCACCGTGACCGCCGGGCTGTCTCCCTCCGTAAGCACTCTGCGCACATTTTCGTAGAAGGCGAACGGAGTTCCTTCCTCCAGCATCAGTTTTTCCTGCCGGACGGAATCCGGATCCCTGGGCGCCATGGTCTTGGTAATGCCTGCCGCCGTCACCACCGGAACCGCGTCCTTCTCCAATGCTTTCTTTAAGCAGGTCACTGTTCCGTTATCATGCCACCGGTCGATCCTTAGCGTCCCTTCGGTCCCGTTGACATACCATCTGGGCAGTGTCTCGAAATTCCAGGTGGCCGCCTGCAGGACCGCCGTGACCCCGCTGTCAAATTCCAGGAAGATCGTAAATCCGTCGTCTACTTCCAGGCCCTGCTGATAGGACAGCCGGCAGGCCAGCCGAACCAGCTTTCCCGGAACCAGGCACAGCATCTGATCGATCAGATGGACGCCCCAGTCCAGAAGCATTCCTCCTCCGCACGCGCTGATCCTTCTCCAGTCATTGGGAACGCCTCTCGCCCCCATAACCCTTGACTCGATATGGTACACCCGGCCAAGCTTTCCCGAATCCAGGCACTTCTTTACCGCTGCATAATCTTCATCCCACCGCCGGTTCTGATGGACAAAAAACTGCTTCCCCGTGCTTTCCTTTACCCGGATGATCTGCTCCAGGTTCTGGACGCTCACCGTTACGGGCTTTTCACAGATTACGTGTTTCCCTGCCTGCAGCGCGCGAACGGACTGGATCATGTGCTCCTGATTGGGAGTCGCGATCACCACCAGCTCTACCTCTTTATCCGCCAGCAGCGATTCCAGATCCGGATATGCCTCAAATCCGTCTTCCCGGATCTGCTTCTGCTTCTCAGGGAGGATATCATAAGCTCCCTTCATCCGGATCCCGGGAACCTGGCTCATCTGTTTGACGTGCCGGCTCCCCATTCCGCCATATCCTATGACTGCCGCCGTTACGCTTTTCTTCACACTCTCACCTCCTTTGTCTTTCCTTCGCGTCCACTGCTTTCGGCAATGGCCTAGAAGTAAATTGTCTTTCCGGTTCTTGCGGATTCATAGATTGCCTCCAGGATCTGAGTGACCACAAACGCCTCCTCCGGTTTGGTGACGGGATCCGTGTCTTCCCGGATCGCCCGGATCCATGCCTCCGCTTCCAGCTCGTGAGGCTGCAGCTCCTGTTTGGCGTCAAAGAAATCGACGCCCACTCCGGTGAGAGCCGGGGCCTTGGTAGCCAGCTTTCCGTATTCAACAAAGTTGAACCGAAGGCCGTCGTTCATATCCGCCCCTCCCAGTGTGCCGCACAGCTCCGTCCTGGGGCCGAGAGGCGTACAGTTCAGCGTGTTCAGTGCCCAGCTGCTCTCCACAAGTACCGTAGCGCCGTTCTGCATGGTTACAAATCCAAAGGCGGAATCCTCCACCGTAAAGATGTTGGGGTCCCAGTCGCCGAAGCCGTTGCCGCTGCCCGGCACCTGGTCTGCCAGCTTCCGGTAGGAGATTCCGGTGACGCTGCGCACCTGATAGTTGTCCATCATCCAAAGCGTCAGGTCAAGGGCGTGTGTCCCGATATCGATCAGCGGGCCGCCTCCCTGCGCTTCGGCGTCCAGAAAAACTCCCCAGGTAGGCACGCCTCTGCGTCTGATGTTGCGGGCCTTGGCAAAATAGATCTCCCCCAGTTGTCCGTCCGCGCAGGCTTTCTTCAGATATATGCTGTCGGGGCGGAACCGGTTCTGGTAACCGATGGTCAGCTTTTTCCCGGTCCTTTTGGCGGCATCCAGCATCTTTTTCGCGTCGGCGCTTGTAGCCGCCATGGGCTTCTCGCACATTACATGGCAGCCCGCCTCCAGGGCGGCGACCGTGATCTCGCAGTGCGCCCTGTTCGGTGTCATCACATGGACCACATCCAGTTCTTCCTTTTCCAGCATTTCCCTGTAGGAAACGTAAACGGCCGCACCCGGCGCGCCATATTTGGCCGCCGCTTCCCGCGCCTTCTCCTCCTTTACGTCGCAGAACGCTGTCATCTCGACATCTCCGATCCGGCTCAGCGCCGGGAAATGCTTCTGATTCGCGATCCCTCCGCAGCCGATCATACCGATCTTCAGTTTTTCCATACTTACCACCTTTCTTTTATTGTGATTTCAACAGCATTTGTTTGGTATCGCTTCCCGTCAGCAGCCAGGCAAGAAACGAAACGCGCAGGCCGATCTCCAGCGTCAGCTCATGCGCCCCTGCCTCCGGGAGCTTCTCGGTCCAGATCCGGAGCCATCCGATCTCCCCGAAGTTCCAGCGGTCCTCCTCCTCCTCTCCCAGCCGGGTGACCGGATACTCGTTTCCGTGGAGCACCAGGGTCATATCCTCCCCGGGAACCGGCTCTCCATCGATCCACAGCTCCAGCTTCTCGATGATGGATACCCAGATCCCGCAGTGATGGGGATAGCGGATCCCCACCTGGATAAATTCCCTCCCGTTTTCCGTTCCCCTTGTCAGAGAGTCTTCTACCAGCATATAGCGATCAAACATTCCGCCACCTCCTTACTGCCCCAGCAGACGTTTCAGCATAGCCTGCTGCCTTTTGACCTGCGTAATGCTGTCCACCCGGCCCAGATCCTGAATATAGCGGTTCCCCTCGTATTCGCTGCACAGGTACCCGTCAAATCCGCATTCATTCAGCGCTTCCACGATCTCATCAAACGGGATGCTGTATTCCTCGCCGTCCTCCGTCATTTCATAAAACTTGGCGTGGAGCCACAGAATCCTCCGGGCGTGCTCCTTCATTTCTCCGGGCGGTGTGTAGACCATACGGCCTGTCTCCCTGGCCATCTGGACATCCTTCGGCTCTCCGCCCAGCTCTTCCACCTTCTGCCACAGATCCGGGCCCGACTCTCCGGCATTGTAGGCGGCCTCAATATAATCCGCCCATCTCTGTGAGGCCCCGTGTCGGATATAATATTCCTTTTTCACCCGCGAATAGCGCTTCTCAAAGATCCCGGTGTCTACCACCAGGCCCAGGCGCGGCGATCCGAGCCGTTCCATTTCCTCAAGGTGCTGCAGGATCCTGGGGTGCCGGAATGTAAAGGGCGGATGAAGTTCGACTCCCACATTCAGTCCCAGTTCTTCCGCAACGGGAAGAATATCCTTCCAGATCTCCGGCGGCGTCACCTGATTGGCTCTTACATTTTTAAAGCCCATCCTGGCGGCGTACCTCAGATTCAAAACCGTCCAGTCCACCATCTCCTTCTGAGTCAGAAGCCGTCCCGGAAACCTCTTGGTATCCAGGTTCATGTCGTGGGCCAGCGCGACGGTATGATATTTTTCCATCCACTGCTTCCACCGGCTGTAAAAGCCGTCGTCCACCCGGGGGAAGCCGAACACCATCTGCTCCGATACGATCTCAATACCGGGAGCGCCCATATCCGCCGCGGCGGCAACGCAGCCCTCCAGCGATAATTCTTTCCGGAAATACTCCTCCTGAAAGCTGTAAAGGCTCACTCCTCTCTTCATTCTCTCCCTCCTTTCTCTTCCGCTACAGCGGGATGTTTCCGTGTCTCTTTCTTTCCGCCTCTTTCGTACTCGGCGCAAGCGCCTCCAGCGTCCGGATCAGGATGCGACGGGTATCGCCGGGATCGATCACCTCGTCCACGATTCCTCTTTTTGCCGCCGCGTAAGGGTTGGAAAATTCCTCCACATACGCTCTCTTTTTTTCTTCCTTCTCTTCCGGCTCCATATGCCGGAAAATGATATCCGCCGCACCCTCGGCTCCCATCACCGCGATCTCCGCCTGAGGCCAGGCAAATACATAATCCGCTCCGAGCTCCCGGCATCCCATCGCCAGGTATGCCCCGCCATAAGCCTTTCTTATAATTATGGTAACTTTAGGTACCGTTGATTCCGCATACGCATACAACATTTTCGCTCCGTGCCGGATAATGCCGCCGTGCTCCTGTCCCACCCCCGGCAAAAATCCGGGCACATCCACCAGCGACACTACCGGGATCCGGTAGGCATCGCAGGTCCTCACAAATCTGGCTGCCTTGTCCGCCCCGTTGATATCAATACATCCGGCAAGCGTCATCGGCTGATTGGCCACAATCCCCACCGTCATCCCGTTCACCCGGGCCAGGCAGGTGATCATATTTGGCGCGTAGCCTTTCATATAATCCAGAAATGTCCCGCCGTCCGTCAGGCAGCGAATGATTTCATACATATCGTAAGGCCGCCGGATATTGTCGGGGACACAGGTCCGAAGCCGCCCGTCACCGGAAGCAGGGACATCTGGCCGCTCCGAAGTCTTCCGCCTGCAGAAAAAATAGTCCAGAAGCTCCCTGATCCTTCGGACACAGGAAATCTCCGTATCCTCCGTAAAATGCGCCACGCCGCTGACCGTGCCGTGGGTCTCTGCTCCGCCCAGCTCTTCCGCGGTGATCTGCTCTCCCGTCACGCTTCGGATCACATCCGGGCCGGTGACAAACATCTTCCCTTTGCCCTTCACCATAAAAATGAAATCGTTGAGAGCCGGGGAGTACGCGGCGCCTCCCGCACACGCTCCCATGACGGCGGAGATCTGAAGGATCTTTCCGGAGGCCCTGGTGTTCCAATAGAAAATATTTCCGTAGCCTCCCAGAGCATCGATCCCTTCCTGGATCCGGGCCCCGCCCGATTCAATAAACGCGACGACCGGCGCTCCGGCATCCAGAGCCAGCCTGATCAGTTTTACGATCTTGGCAGCCTGCATTTCCCCGAGGGATCCTCCCGCCACGGAAACATCCTGGGCATATGCGTATACGGTTTGCCCGTTCACCGCGCCGAATCCCGTAATCGCCCCGTCTCCCGCCGCCGCTCTCCGGCTTTCGATAAGTTCACGGTTCCGGCTGAGTACCTGTGAACCTATTTCCACAAAGCTTCCAGGGTCAAACAGCCGTTCCAGCCGTTCCCTGGCCGTCAGTCTCCCTGTATTCTCCCTCTCATCTGCTGCCGGCGAGGCATTTCTCCACAATCCCGGAAAATTCATCTTTGCTGATCAGTCTCCTCTCCCGCTCCGACAATGCCTTTACCTGTTCCAGAATATCGGCGATCTGGGCCTGGTCGGCCTGGATCCCCTCCTTTTTCAGGACGTATTCAATGGAGGTACGTCCGCTTTTCTTTCCCAGGACCACCTTTGCTTTCCGCCCCAGGAACGCCGGGTCCGTGGCAAACATCGCCAGCGGATTTTCCAGCACCTGATCGATGCCGATCCCGGATTCTCTCATATAATTCCGAAGCCCGGTCACCGGTTTATTGGACGCCGCCGGCACGCCGGATATCTCCTCAACCATCCTGCACAGGGGTACGAGCCGGTCGATCCTGTAGGGATTGTCAAGACCCAGGAGCACATGGAACAGAAGAACCATCTCCTCCAGCGCCGCATTACCCGTCCTCTCCCCCAGCCCGTTGACGCAGGTATGTACCACGGACGCCCCCGCCGCGATACCGGCCAACTCCGTGGCGAGCGCCATGCCGAAATCGTTGTGGGTATGCACTTCAATGGGCAGGTTCGTCATTTTCTTCAGCCACCTGACCATATATCCGATCGTCTGCGGCAGTGCGCATCCCATGGTATCCACCAGGCCGATCGAATCCGGTCTGGCATCCTTCATGAGACCCTTCAGGAGGTTTTCCAGATCTTCTCTTCTGGCTCTGGTCGTATCATACGGAAAATACACCACATCCAGTCCCTTTTCCTTGGCATAGCGGATGCTTTCAACGCTCTTTTCCAGGACGTTTTCCCATGTCCAGTGGAACTGATCTCTCAGCTTAGGATATCCAATGGGTACCTCGATCAATACGCCGTCAGCCCCGCAGTCGGAGGCCATATCGATATCCGTTTTCATAGCCCTCGCAAACGTATAGATCCGGCAGTTTCCCTTCCTCCTGCTGATCTCCTTTACCGCCTGCTGGTCGCTCTTGGACACGGCAGGCATTCCCGCCTCGATCCTCTCGATCCCTACCTCTTTCAGTCCCTCCGCGATCCTGACTTTATCATCTACGGAAAATACTACTCCCGGCGTCTGCTCTCCGTCCCGCAGCGTCGCGTCGTGGATCTGGACTCTCTCGGCCAGATCCAGCTCATTTCTGACTGTTTCCTCAAAATTGTACGGGCTTACCCACCAGGCTCCCTGTTTGTAATAATTGCCGCTCTCCATTTTCTCGCCTCCTATGGTTCGTCCTTTCGTATATCATATATGATATATTGTATATGATTTGAATTCTATCACAGTTTCCGGGAAATGGCAATACCTTATCAGAAATTTATTCATTTTTCCTGATAACTTTTTGTCCGAACCCTACTTCTCAAATCTGCCGGCGTATGGTAATATATTACTTGCGCCTGTGCGCGAGGAGGATTCTTATGAGGGAGATAAAATTCGCCGGCCGCTATGTCCGGCGCTATGCCGTCTTTTATATCATCGGCATCGCGTCGCTTCTGCTGGTTGATCTGCTCAATGTCTACATTCCCCGCTTTACCGGACAGATCACGGACGGACTGGAAAGCGGGACCATCTCTATGCAACAGATCTGGTTCCTGATCGGCAAGATCCTGCTGTTTGGCGCCCTGATCGCCGTCGGGCGGTTCTGCTGGCGCTATTTTATCCTGGGGCCGGCCCGTTCCGTCGAGAAAGAGCTGCGCGACGATATGTTCGGGCATCTGGAAACTCTCTCCATGCGTTACTTTAATGAAAACAAGACCGGAGATCTGATGGCCCATTTTACCAACGATCTGCAGTCCATCCGTATGCTTCTGGGTTTTACGATCATCACTGCCTTCGACGCATCCGTCATGCTGGTCCTGGTCCTGGCACAGATGGTCGTCTATGTCAGCCCTTCGCTCACCGTAGTGGCCGTGATCCCGCTTCTTCTGATCATGTTCGGAGATTACTACTACGGCAAGATCATGCACCGAAAATTCCTGGAAAAGCAGCAGGCATTCTCGGATCTGACCGATCAGGTCCAGGAAGCCGTATCCGGGATCCGCGTCATCAAGGCGTTCGTCCAGGAGCGCCGCGAACGGATGGCCTTTGCCAGAACCAACCTATATAATCAGGAGAAAAATATGGGGGTCGTGAAATTGCAGGCCCTCTTTATGCCGCTTCTTGAACTGGTCATCGGCATAAGCGGGCTCCTGACGCTTCTCTACGGCGGCTACCTGGCTATCGCCGGGCGGATCACACTGGGGCAGTTCGTGGCGTTCAATCAGTATATTTCCATGCTCGTCTGGCCCATGTTTGCCGCGGGAGACTGCATCACCTACATCTCCCAGGGACTGGCCTCTCTGAAGCGCGTTATGGTCATATTCCATGAGCGTCCGGACATCGTAGACGGACCCGACGCCAACTTTTCCATTGATGCCCTGTCCGGGCAGATCGACATTGATCACCTGACCTTCTCGTATCCCGGTCAGGCTTCCCAGCCGGTTTTGAAAGATATTCAGCTGCACATAAAGGCCGGAGAAACACTGGCTGTTATCGGAAGGACCGGGAGCGGCAAGTCCACTCTGGCCAATCTGCTGCTGCGCCTTTACGACACGGAGCCCGATATGATCCGTATAGACGGTTATTCCCTGTCCGAGATCCCTCTGGCCACCCTCCGTGAGAACATTGCCTATGTGCCGCAGGACAACTTCCTTTTTTCCGACACTCTGGAAAACAACATTGCCTTCGGATCCGCCGAAAAGGATCCGGACGCCGTGATCCGGGCGGCCAAAGCCGCCTGTGTGCACGACAACATCATGGAATTTCCCGACGGCTATCAGACGGTGGTCGGCGAGCGCGGCGTGACCATATCCGGCGGTCAGAAGCAGCGCTGCTCCATTGCCAGGGCCCTGATGAAAAACGCGCCGATCCTCATTCTCGACGACGCGCTTTCCGCCGTGGATACGGATACGGAGGACCGGATCCTGCATAATCTCCGGACCGATCGGGCCGGCAGAACCACCCTTATCATCGCCCACCGCATTTCCACCATTCAAAACGCGGATCACATCCTGGTCCTCGACGACGGGCGGGCGGCTGAATACGGAACCCACCGGGAACTGATGGAGCAGAACGGGATCTACCGGAAAATATACGACAAACAGCAGCTGGAGCGTCAGCTCCAGGAGGAAGGAGGCGATCTGTAATGGCTTCTCCCAAGCGCGGACTCTTTTCACGTCTGTTCGGTTCCGACGAGCCCTCGGATGTCCATTATGAAGGAAATGCCCTTCTCCGGATGCTGTCCTACGTCAAACCCTATCGGGGCACCTTCGCTCTCTGTATGGCGCTTGTCCTGGCCGCTACCCTTCTCGACCTGTACCGGCCGCTCCTGATCGGCGACGCGATCGATCTCTACATCACCGGAAATTATGCCCCCGGCGAGATGGTCGCCCAGCGGTTTACAGGCGTGCTGATCGCCGCGGCCAAATATCTGGCCGTCCTGGGCGCGCTCT
Organism: uncultured Lachnospiraceae bacterium; assembly: GCA_947630085.1. Lineage (GTDB taxonomy): Bacteria > Bacillota > Clostridia > Lachnospirales > Lachnospiraceae > UBA3402. The sequence continues at coordinate 14,785 of CANRGP010000008.1, read as the reverse complement.
TTATCTTTAACAGGATCCAGTACCTTCTTCTCCAGACTACCGGGCAGAAGATCATTTATGAAATGCGCAATCAGCTTTTTGAGCATATCGAAAGCCTCTCCATGCGCTTTTTTGACCTGACTCCGGTAGGCAAGATCGTCACCCGCGTCACCAACGACGTGGAGTCCGTAAACGAGCTGTATTCCAATATCCTGGTCCGGCTGTTCAAAAATATTGTCCGGATCATCGGTCTGGCGGTCATCATGCTGGCGCTGGACTGGAGAATGGCGCTGTTTTCGTTCATCATGGTCCCCGTGGTAACGGTCCTTACGGTTATCTTCCGCAACATCGCCCACAAGACCTTCCAAATGACCCGCACAAGGCTTACGGCGCTGAATACCTTTCTGTCCGAGAATCTGTCCGGCATGAAGATCACGCAGATCTTCCACCGGGAGGACGTAAAGCACAGGGAATTCCGGGAAAAGAGTGAAGAGCTCTACCGCGTCAATTATCGGGAGATCATGGTCAACGCCATTTTCCGGCCCAGCATCTATATGGCGTCGGTTATCGCCCTGATCATTGTAATCGCCGCGGGAAGTCTGGGCGTGCAGAGCGGGGCCCTGACTCTGGGAACCATGTATATTTTTATTCAGTACATTCAGTCCTTTTTTGAGCCGATTCAGGAGCTGACCGATCAGCTGGCGACCCTTCAGTCGGCTATCGCGGCGGCGGAGAAGATCTTTACCCTGATGGACGTAAAGCCCATGATCGAAGATCCGAAGGATCCTGTGATCCTTCCCGAGATCCGGGGACGCATTGAATTTAAAAATGTATGGTTTGCCTACAGCGATGAGGATTATGTGCTGAAGGATGTCAGCTTCGTGATCGAGCCGGGTGAGAAGATCGCATTCGTAGGAGCCACCGGAGCCGGTAAATCCTCGATCCTGAACCTGATCGGGCGATATTATGATATTCAGAAAGGTGAAATCCTTATAGACGGCGTCAATATCCGGGACCTGACCCGGTCACAGATCCGGAGCGCCATTGGCCAGGTTCAGCAGGACGTGTTCATCTTCACCGGGGATATTAAGAGCAACATCCGCCTGCGCAATGAGGAGATCAGCACCCGGGCCATTCGTGAGGCGTCCCGCCAGGTCAATGCCAATAAATTTATCGAGCGGCTCCCGGACGGCTATGACGAACCGGTTTCCGAGCGCGGCTCCACCTTCTCCGCCGGGCAGCGTCAGCTCCTCTCTTTCGCCCGCACGCTCGCCTTCGATCCGGTCATTCTGATCCTGGACGAGGCCACGGCAAACATTGATACGGAAACCGAGCAGTGGATCCAGGAGGCCCTTGCCACGCTCATGAAAGGGCGCACCACCATCATGGTCGCCCACCGTCTCTCCACCATCCAGCACGCCAGCAAGATCATCGTCATGCACCATGGCCGGATCCGGGAAAGCGGAACCCATCAGGAGCTTCTGGAGCAGGGCGGGATCTATAAAAAGCTTTATGAGCTTCAGAAAAGCGATCAGGCTTAAGACCGCTCCTCCATCCGGCCTGTTCATTCCGAACGTGAACAAAAAAAGAAAGACCGCACAGAAAGCATTTTGCCTTCCATGCGGTCTTTAGCCTTTGTTAACGCCTGTTTTGGCAGTGTTTGATGATCCTTTCAGCCTCCCGGCTGGGCCAGCCGGCCATATGTAACCATCTCCGCGCGGATCCGCTCCGCAAGCTCATCGGTAAAGCTTCCCGGAAGCGCTCGCCAGCGCCAGTTCTCTCCGACGGTGGACGGCGTATTCATCCGTCCTTCGCTCCCGATCCCCAAAAGGTCCTGAGCCTGCACGATCGTCCAGCCCGCGTTGCTTTTCCAGAGGGCGCGCATCATGCCCCAGTTGTACCCTTCCTTCTCATTAAGTCCCAGATACTTTATGGCATAATCCCGATCCTCCGGGTCGGCGGATGTCATCCACCCGTTAATAGTGTCGTTGTCATGAGTTCCGGTATATGCCACACAGTTGTCCGTGTATGTTTCCGGCAGATACGATTCCCCGTTGGGATCGCGTCTGTCAAAAGCAAATTCCAGTACCTTCATTCCCGGGAACCCGCTGTCCGCCAGAAGCCTGCGGACGGAATCCGTCAAAAATCCAAGATCCTCGGCAATGATGGGCGGCTTCCCGATCGCCTTCTCCACCGCCCGGAACAGATCCATTCCCGGTCCCTTTTTCCATCTGCCGTTCCTGGCGTCTTCATCTCCATAGGGAATGGCATAGTAAGCATCAAATCCGCGGAAATGGTCGATGCGGAGCACATCGTACACCCCGCAAAGGTAGCGGATCCTGTCGATCCACCAGCTATAGCCCTCGCGGGCCATATAGTCCCAGTCAAAGAGAGGATTGCCCCAGAGCTGCCCTGTAGCGGAAAATCCGTCGGGCGGGCATCCCGCGACCTCGACCGGAGTCTTATTCTCATCCAGCTGGAAAAGCTCCGGATGGGCCCATACATCCACACTGTCCATGGAAACATAGATCGGCATATCTCCGATCAGGCGGATCCCCTTCTTGTTGGCATAGGCCCTCACCGTGTCCCACTGGCGGAAAAAGAAATACTGAAGGACCTTCCAGAAAAGAATGCTGTCCGCATGGTCCCGCCTGGCCTCTTCCATCGCCTGCGGGTCCCTGTTTCGAAGCTCCGGCTCCCAGGCAGCCCAGGTGCTTCCCCCGTTCAGATCCTTGAGAGCCATAAACAGGGCATAGTCCTCCAGCCAATACGCGTTTTCACCGCAGAATTCCGCAAATCCGGGCCGGGGGGCGGCAAGAAAGCGTTCCACCGCAATGCGGAGAACGGGAAATTTCTTCGTATAAAGGGCCCCGTAGTTCACCTCGTCCGGCTCGCTCTCCCAGTCAATATCCTCATACTCTTCCTTTAAAAGGAATCCCTCGCCGGCAAGCTCATCCAGATCGATAAAATACGGATTCCCGGCATAGCTGGAGTAAGACTGGTAGGGCGAATCCCCGTAGCTGGTGGGGCAGATCGGCAGAAGCTGCCAGTAGGACTGGCCCGCCTTATACAGGAAATCTATAAAATCCAGTGCGTCCTTTCCCATGCTGCCGATGCCTCCCGGTGTCGGCAGAGAGGAAAGGTGCATCAAAATACCGCTCTTTTTCAAAGCAATCACGTCCTTCGATTCATACTTACTGCACTTTCACCGGATACCACCTTAAACGGAACAAATTCATGAACCGCCGAATCCTCATTCTCAATCATAGAAAGAAGGATCTCCACGCTTCTCCTGGCGATCTTTTCTTCATCCTGACGGATCGTAGCAAGCTGCGGGACCAGATAGCTCCCCAGCTCGATCCCGTCAAAGCCGAGAACCGAGACGTCGTTCGGAACTTTAAGTCCCCTGTCCTGAATGGCCCGGATCGCGCCGATCGCCATTACATCAGACATCACGAACACCGCCGTCAGCTCCGGCATCTTGTTCAGCAGGCGTCCCATAGCCTGATAGCCCGCCTCCACAGAAAATCTGGCAGGCTCGTACTGCCGGTTGGGATAAAAATCCCTTCCGTGTTCGGCAAAGGATCTGACACAGCCTTTATACCGTGTCTGCGCCGCCTGAGAGCGCTCCATCTGTCCTCCCAGGATCCCGATATGATAGTGTCCCAGCATGATCAGGTGATCGATGGCCGCAGCCGCGGCCGCGGCATCGTCGGTACTCACGCTTGAGAGGTTTCCGAAGCCCCATCCCGCGGCGGAGTTTGTCACCAGGACACACGGAACCGTCAGCTCGGCAAAATGGTTCCGGAAATAATCCCTGTTGCTTCCCAGAAAAAAGATCCCCTGGGGCTGGCGTTCCCTGCAAAGCTGGATCGCCTGTTCCATCTCGTTGTTCTCTTCGTCGATGTAACAGATCTGGCAAACGTATCCGCTCTGCTCCACCAGCCCCTGGATCCGTTCCAGAATCGCTGCAAACAGCATATTTCCGGAACCCTTTACTATGATCACAATCCCTTTTTTTGCCTGCTGCTTCAGATGTTTGGCATTGCTGTTCAGCCGGAAATTATATTTTTCTACTACCGTCATAATGCTTTCGCGCGCTTTTTGCGACACGTCGGGATGGTTGTTAAGAACTCGTGAAACCGTCCCAACAGCATATCCGGATTCCCGGGCAATGTCTTTAATGGTCATGTCTTTACCCCTTGACAGCTCCGGCCGCCACGCCCTTGATAATGTACTTCTGGCAGAAGATGTAGATAATGATGATGGGGATAATGCTCAGCATGATCACGGCCATCGTCGCACCCAGATCTACGGAACCGTAGCTTCCCTTGAGGTACTGAACCAGGATGGGAACCGTCATGTACTTGGTGCGGTCAAGAACCAGGTACGGAAGCAGATAATCGTTCCAAACCCACATCGCTTCCAGAATACCCACAGAGATCAGCGTCGGCTTCAGCATGGGCAGGACCACCCAGAAATAGGTGCGCACCGGACCGCATCCGTCGATCGCCGCCGCTTCCTCGATCTCCAGAGGAAGTCCCTTGATAAAGCCTACAAACATGAAGATCGCCATACCGGCTCCAAATCCCAGATATACAATCGGAATCGTATACGGTGTGTTGAGCTTCAGCTGATCCGCCGTGAAGGTCAGCGTAAACATAACCATCTGGAACGGCACGATCATGGAAAAGAGGCAGAGATAGTAAAAAATCTTGGCAAACGGAGAATCCACGCGGGCGATGTACCACGCCGTCATGGATGTAAACAGCAGGATCATAGCCACGGAAACGACCGTAATAAAGAAGCTGTAGCCAAGCGCCTTAAAGAACGGATAGTTTCCAAAGGTAACGCCCTTGATATAGTTTGCGAAGCCCACGAAGCTGTCCTTGTTGGGCAGGGCGAAGGCATTGGTATTGACATAGGCGTTCTCCTTAAAGGAGTTGATCAGAACCTCGAAAATGGGCATGATCCACACAAGGCAGAGCAGGATAAAAAACGCGGTGAGGATCTTGCTGCCCGGCGAATATTCTGTTCTCTTCTTTTCTTTCATCACTGCTGCACCTCCTTACTTCTGGTAGCCGTCAGCTGCGCGATAGCAAGTACGGCCACAAGCAGGAAGAATACGACGGCCTTGGCCTGGGCCGCCCCGTGCCATTTCGCATTGATATTGTAGGTGTTATAAATGTTCAGGGCAAGCAGCTCCGTCATATTCACCTTCGCTCCGTTGAACATGATGTTCGGAGCGCCGCCGGTCAAGGCCAGGTTCTGGTCGAACATCTTGAAGGAGTTGGTCAGCGTCAGGAACGTACAGATCGTGATCGACGGCATGATATTGGGAATGATGACACGAGTCAGCGTCTGCCAGCCCGTGGCGCCGTCAATCTTGGCCGCCTCAAGCATATCTCCGGGAACAGCCTGGAACCCGGCGATGTAAATGATCATCATGTATCCGATCTGCTGCCAGGCGACCAGGATCACCAAGCCCCAGAAGCCATAAGTGGCATTGGCGGTCAGATATGTATTGTAGCCCTTGAGAATAGCGTCGAAGATCATGGACCAGATATAACCCAGGACCACGCCGCCGATCAGGTTGGGCATGAAGAATACGGTACGGAACAGGTTCGCGCCCGCCATCTTCTGTGTCAAAGCATATGCGATGAGGAATGCGATCACATTGATGGTCAGAATGGATACGACCGCAAACGAGGCCGTGTTGGTAAATGCGTGAATGAATCCCGTGTCGCTGAAAGCCTTTACATAATTCGCGAATCCTACCCAGGACGCATCCTTCGGCGTATTGAAATTGCAGAAGGACAGATAGATACCCTGGATAAACGGCCATACGAATCCGATGATAAAGCAGACGAACGTAGGCAATATGAACAGAGGGAACCAACGCCGGATGGGCCGGCGTACCAGCAGTCCGTTAACGGCAGCTGCATCGTGGGTCTTCTTTTTTTTCTTCACGATGATTTTCCTTTCTTTTCTGAATATTCTTTCGCGTTTAAAAATAGGGCGGGACAAAGCCCGCCCTGGTCAGTTGCTGCTATCAGCCGTTCTGTACGTTGTACTCATAAGCCCAGCCGTCTACGAAAGCTTCCACTACAGCTTCCCAGTTGGCATCCGTCGGGTCTGCGGAGTAAGCGGTCAGAGCCGTGACAACGGTAGCGCGCCAGCTGTCCACGTTCGGGGTGTAGTTGAACGCCCAGGACAGAGTGTAGTTGCCGGCGCTGGCATATGCCTTCGCATCAGCACCGAATACGTTGTTGGAATCAATCGCATGCTTGAAGGGGATTCCGCTGAACTGCTCAGCAAGCATCGTGGTTCCCTCTTCGGAGGTAACTACCCAGTACAGGAAGTCGATGCTGGCCTGGATGTTCTCGGCGGAAGCCTGGGAATTGATCGCCCAGCAGTTCTCGGTACCGGAGTTAAGTCCTGCCTTCTCCTCGCCGTCAACGCCGCAGTAGATCGGGATCATAGCCAGATCATCGGGATCCATGCTGAAGTTGCCGGTCAGATTCGCGAACTCCCAGTCGCCGTTCTGATAGAAGACTGCCTGGCCGTTTCCGAATTCAGCCTCGGACTCGTCGCCGGTGCTGGTGGAAAGGCTGGTGGGGTTAGCCGCAGTATCCGTAATGTACAGATCCCAGATGTTGCGGAACTGATCCAGATACTTTCCGGTGATCGTAGCGGGCTGAGAGGTCACGCCGTCATCACGGAACTCGTAGAACAGCGGAACATTGGCAAGGTGGCCGGAGAAGCGCCAGCTGGAAGATCCGTCAAGTCCGGGAGCGGAGAAAGCGTCGAAGCCAAGCTCGGAAGCGCGGGCATGAATGTCATCCGCAACAGCCTTCAGGGAAGCGAAATCCTTGATATCGTCAAGGGTGTATCCGGCCTCGCTCAGCAGAGCCTTGTTCACGATGATGCCGAAGGACTCGTAGCAGTAGCCAAGAGCCTTGGGAGCACCGGTCTCGTCGAACAGGACATAGTCGTCATTGATCCTCTCATCGTAGATGGAGGTCCCGGTCAGATCCAGAGCGTAATCGTTCCAGTCGCTCAGACCCTGAGCATTTCCGATATTGTAGATGGTGGGAGCCTCGCTCTTAGCCATCTCTGCAGTCAGAGTATCGGAATATGTACCGCTGGCAGCAGTAACAACCTTGACCTGTACGCCGGTCTGCTCGGTATAGGTCTTAGCCAGATCCTGCCATGCCTGATCCGCTTCGGGCTTGAAGTTCAGGTAGTAAACGGAACCGCCCGCTGCAGGCGCCGCCGTCTCCGCCGGAGCCTCTGTTTCCGCCGGGGCTTCTGTACCAGCCTCAGTAGCGGCCGGAGCCTGTGTCTCCGGAGCCTGTGTCTCTGTCGTCCCGCCGCCGCAGCCTGCAAGCAGGGTCAGCGCCATGGACGCGGTCAGCAGTAAAGCCAAACCTCTCTTTTTCATAGTTCATCCTCCTAAAAAATGGTGAATAAATGGGTAACCAAAGGCTGGAAACGTTTCCAACTTTTGTGTGTTTATTGTACCTCTTTCTCCAGTAAAAAGCAAGTTATTTTTTTTACTCGGCGCAACTTTGTGTATATTATATATTATTTGCAAACTTTTTTGTGCATTTTCACAATTAAATCCTGCCGATTTTTCGAGATAAAACTGTTTAAATTATGCTTTTTGCCTTTTCACCAGCGGCTGTGAAATGTTCTCCGGAAGGCCCTGCCGTATCATTTTCCTCCCGTATTCTGCGGAAAATAGGGAAGCAGCCGGCCCGCCAAGGACTCTCCTCTGATCTCATAACACGTTTTTCTTCCTCCTGAACGAATAGTATCCGGCTGAGAGTTCAGCCAAGCCCGATACATTCCAGACAGATGTTCGCCGCTTTATTGTACACGGCTACGATCTCTCCCTGCATCGCACCGATGACGATCAGGGCCGCGGAAAGAACCACAAGGCCCCACCGTAAGATCCTTTTCTGTTTTTCATTCATTTTGAAATCTGTCTTCACGATCCTCTCCTCCTTTTATTCATCCTGCACCGTCAGGCCGTTTTCCTCGCGGTGATCTTTTCACGCAGTTCCTTTGTCGTTGTAGTGATCGCGCCCTTCGGGCAGGAGCAGCAGTTAAGTCCCGGAAGGCACAGGCTCTTCGTTTTCCCGGTGAATATTTTGCCCTGAAGGTATCCCGTGGCGTATCCCTTGGTCAGCGCGAACCAGGCGGCCTGAAGCCAGTGACCAGTGACGGAAATTGCCTGACTTTTTGACTTTATTCATATGTACTATCTCCCTTTTTTTGAATATACTGGTGTCCTGATTTTATTATAAGGCATCGCAAAAGTACAACGGTTTACACGAATTGCCCGTCTGGAGGAATAAACGGTTTTATCCGGGAAAACAAACGGTTTTGGGGGTGGAAAAGAATACCTGGATATGATATGCTAGAGAAAAGGGAGGAATGCCTGTCGGATTCCTGTCCCTGTGCTGCAAAAGCAGAGAAAACGGAGGAAAAGCAATATGCGCATCAAAATAACCGCAGACAGTACCTGCGACCTGACCCCGGAGCTTGTAGAACAGTACGGCATTACGATCGTTCCCCTGACGGTTAACTGCGCGGGAGAAAGCTACAAGGATGGAGTCGACATCTCCCCGGATGAGCTCTACGCCAGGATCGAAGCGAGCGGAAAGCTTGGATCCACGGCGGCTGTCAATGTTCAGGAGTACCTGGATATATTCGGCGGCATCCTCAAAGAATACGATGCCATCATCCACTTCACCATCAGTTCGGATATGTCCTCCTGCTATCAGAACGCCTGCCTCGCCGCCGCAGAACTGGATAATGTGTACGTGATAGACAGCCGGAACCTGTCCACCGGCATCGCGCTTCTGGTTCTGGACGCCTGCGAAATGGCCGCGGAAGGAACGGATCCGGCAGAGATCGCGTCGGTCTTAAACAGCCGGAAAGAAAAGCTGGATGTCAGCTTTCTGGTAAGCACGCTGGATTATCTGCGCAAGGGCGGCCGCTGCACGGCGCTGGCTGCGCTCGGCGCCAATCTTTTAAAGCTGCATCCCTGTATTTTTGTGAAGGATGGGGAAATGGGCGTAGGGAAAAAGTACCGCGGGACTATGGCGCACTGCCTGACATCATATGTAAAAGATCAGCTCGGCGACGTCTCCACCGTGGACACCCGCCGCATCTTCATCACCGACTCCGGGATCGACGACGGGATCCGGGCCGCGGTGGAGGATGCCGTGCGAAGCCTGGCTCCCTTTCAGGAAGTCCTTCACACACGCGCCGGCTGCACCGTCTCCTGTCACTGCGGTCCCGGAACCCTGGGAATCCTGTTCTATCGGAAATAACATTCCCTTATGCGTATACGATCTGCCGGGCAATGGCATCCGCCTTGTCCGGCCCGCTTAACGCCGCCACAACTGCCAGGGCGAATGGGATCGAGCATCCCATTCCCCGCCCTGTGATCACATTTCCCGATGTGACTGCCGGCTCCCGGACGATCTGCGCGTCCTTCAGGTGCTCTTCAAATGTCGGGTAGCAGCAGGCCCTGCGCCCGTTCAGCATCCCCCTGTGTGCCAGGATGCTGGGAGCGGCACAGATGGCGGCCACATATCTGCCCTTCCCGTAAAACTCGTCCAGCTTTTCCATCAGGAACCCGCATTTCTCCAGATTCTCGGTTCCCTTCTTTCCTCCGGGGAGGACCAGCATTTCCATCGCGTCAAAATCCACTTCATCCAGTTTCTTATCGGCCGTCACCGCTATTCCGTGGGAGCCGGTCACCGTAAGCGACTGCCCGACGGATACCATCGTAATCTCCAGATCCGCGCGGCGGCACACATCGACAACCGTCAGACCCTCGATCTCCTCAAATCCGTCCGCCAGAAAAATTGCAAGGCTGCTCATCAGAATCCTCCTTTTCCGCCTGCGCCATTTCTTTCGCGTCGTCCGCGTTTCGCTCAGGCTATCTATAGAAAGCAGGGCCGCTTTGGCCCTGCTTTCTGATCATGGTTTCTATCCTGTCTCTGTATTGTCTGTCACGGAAGATCCCTTTATCGGATCTTTGCTCCGTCCGCACCTACGAAATGTCCGTCGGGCGTCATTTCATTCCGGTACATTCTTCCCCTCTGGCCGTCCGAGCTGGGATTGAAATAATACTCTTTTCCGTCGATCACGACCCATCCGGTCATCATCTTGCCCTTCGTTCCGTCCGAAGCGGGATTCATATAATAGGTGTTTCCATCCACCGGATCCACATACCAGCCGGTAATCAGATTTCCCGAAGCGTCGAAGCGGAACCAGTCATATGCCTCAACGCCCGCGGATGTATCCGCATAGGGATTGTATATCGCCGCCCAGCGGTTCGTGTAGGCTACGCCGTCGCTGTCGCTGAACTTCCAGCTTCCGTCCGTGCTCTGCGTCCAGTTTCCTACCTCCACATACGCGGGCAGAGATGCAAGAACCGCTTCGCTCGGCTCTGCCGCCGGACCCGCTGCCGGGCCTCCTGCCGGACCGCCGCCGCTTCCGCCTGAGCTGCCACCGCCGCCGGAACTTCCGCCTGAGCTGCCACCGCCGCCGGAACTTCCGCTTGAGCTTCCGCCGCCACCGGAGCTTCCGCCTGAGCTTCCGCCGCTGCTTCCGGATGTGCCTCCGTTACCTGTCTGCGGCTGAGAATTGCCTGCGTTCTGATCGGGGTCTGCCGGATTTCCGTTATCCCCTGCAGGATCGGAACCAACCTCGCCGCTGATATCCTGGTCATCATCTCCGGTTTCACCGACCGATTCCGGAGGCGGTATAAGAGCGTCAATATTCTCTGTCTCCACCTGTTTGCAGGTGAGGCATCTGCGTGACTTCACACCCATGACTCCTACCGCGGGCTGCTGCGTCACGGTCCATCCTGTCCAGCGGTGAAGCTCCGGATTTGCCGGGATCACCTCGCTGTCCTTTGTCAGGCCGCATACCGTGCAGTGATAAGACTGGCTCCCTGCCTCATGGCAGGTCGGGGCCTTGTCAACCGTCGGTACTGACGCCCATACGTGCGCCGCGTCATTGATATCCACATCCGTCTCTGAATATCCGCAGACCTCACACGTCCGGGTCTTTACCGCACCGCCGCAGCTCTGTACGATGTGGTATTCGCCCCATGTATGTCCCAGAGCTTCCTGATTGTACTGGATCTCCTTGTAGCCGCAGTTATTGCAGACCCGCTCCACATATCCGGGTTCCGTACAGGTGGCCGCTGTCGGCCTGCTGCTGAAAGAATGCCCCGTTTTGGGAATCGTGGGCTGCTTATTCATTCCGCACACAGTACATTCATAAACAGCGTATCCTGTATGCTGGCAGGTGGCCGGGAAAACATAGTTCTGACGCCAGGAATGCTCCAGCGGGATCTCGATCGAACCTTTTACGCCGTTCACTGCCGTAGCGGTAACGGTTACCGACGACAGGTTCTTTGCCTTCGCCGCCTCTGCGGAAATAACCACCAGAGTCCTGTTGTCCGTCGCCTGCTCCACAAACCAGCCCACGTCAGACTGCTCTATATTCCAGACGACCGGATCGTTAAACGCTTCTTCCTTCGGAAGCAGCTCGTATTCGAGATAATACTGCCACTGGCTTCCTATATGGCCTGAATAGTGGCTGCCGTTCGATAGGATGCTGATCTTGACATCCGTAACATCTCTGCCTGCGCCGCCGCTCCAGATTGCATAAAGCTCAATGCTGTTTCCCTTCGAGAAATCCAGGTATTTGCCGCCGAGCTCATATACATATCCGGGCTGGAGTACAGGTTCCCCGTCCCGGGTAAAGCTCCAGCCTTCGAATGTGCGGTCTCCCCATTTCTCATCGGTCCAGTCACCCGTGTAAGCATAGCCGCCATAGCCTCCGCTGGATTTCAGCGTTCCGTTGCTGCCCTTCCAGCCGTTGTAATTCCATTTCACCTCAACGGTCTTAGGCTTATACATGGCGTAAAGTTCAGAGAATTCCTCGGAAAGGACCTCTCCCTTCTTTACCAGCTTGCCGGTCGTATCGATGAGCCAGGAATGATGCATCTCTATAATATCGGCATCCTTCAGCTCTCCGCTTTCTATCTTGGCCTCCAATGTGGTGCCGGCCAGCTGCTCTTTTATTTTGTCTGCGATTTTTCCGTTGTTGATCTCATTCGGAATTCCGTCGCCGATCGTGTCGCCGCCGTTCAAATAGATCTCCTGTACCTGGTCCGTATACCAGCCGACGAATTCCCAGCCTTCGCGGGACGGCACAGGCAGAGCCGGCAGCTTGCCGTTCTCGTCCAGATTTACCGTGTCTGTACCCAGACTTCCCTCTCCTGCATGGAGCCGGATCTCTCTGCCGGCATCCTGAGGCGTCGCTTTATCTTCTGTCCGTTCCTCGGTATCCATTCCCGCAGCAAGCGGAATTTTTTCCTCACCTATGTTTTCCGTCGTGACGGCTGCTTCCGCGCCCTCGGACGGGTTCATAAGTGCGAACGCTCCTGCACATCCCAAGGAAAGCAGCAGCAACGCGCAAACCAGGAGGATTGGTTTTTTCTGCAAAATCTTTTTCATAGTAATCTCCTCTCTTTACGCTTGTGGATTTGCACCTCTGCCCTATACTATTATGGGTATGCATATCATACCATTTCCATATTATAGAATCAAGTCGATTAAATAAAGTTTTTTATTTTTTTATAGAATTCTTCGCAAATTTTATTAAGATGTCCGGCGGACAGACTCCTGAGCGGCGGGATCTGCTCGTCAGACGCACCGATTCCCTTGTCCTCAACGCGGATAACGAGGCGGTTCTCCTCTTCTTTCCCGCGCTTCACAGAAACGTGTTTTCAGCCCCATATAGGCATCCGTCAGTATTTGGCTGATGGTTTCCAAGTCACATTCAGCGCGGCGTTTGTGATCTCATTCCGTGTGAATTTCAATTTCGGCGGCATAACCATATTCCTCCCGCCATCAAACAGTTCTTGTTATGCAACTCATGTTGCTTATTATACTTCCTTTTTTGAAAAATCAAGCCGGGAGGAAGCGGTTCACAGAAAACCTTTTTGGCAGGCCGCGGGAAAATATTAACAACCTGTAAATTTAAAATTTCTTTCCCAAGCGTATTGACACCGTGTCAGAATGGTGCTATATTAACTATACTGACACGGCGTCAGAACATATTGCAAGTCAGGAGAGTGCTGAATCATGAAGAAAAATGTCGGATCGTTACTGGCGCTTTATCCCACACCGGCAACAGTGATCGGTGCTATGAACGGCGATAAGCCTACATGGACGTTGGTTGCCCATATCGGCATTATCGGTCATGACCGGGTGCTGGTCAGTCTCGCCGCGCCGCACTTTATCAACGGGTGTATCAAGGAAACGAAAAAGCTCTCGATCAACCTTGTGGACGAGGCCATGCTGCCGGAAGCGGACTATGTGGGATCGGTCAGCGGGGCAAAGACGGATAAATCCGCTGTGTTTGAATACGACCTTGGCGGCGCAGGTTCGCCGGTCATTCGCAAATCTCCTTTGACGATCGAGTGCAGCGTCCAGGATGTCTACAACACGCCGAATTTTGAGAGCTTCATCTGTACCATCGACAACACCTATGTGGCAGAGGAACATCTGAATGAAAAAGGCAAAGTCGATTATGAGACCCTGAAACCGGTACTGTTTGAATTTCCTACCTATCAATACCTGAAAACCGGCGAAGTGATCGGAAAATGCCTGTCTTTCAAAAAGATACCGGAAAATTAAGGAGGACGCAAGATGCCAAAAGGATCACCGGAGCTGACAGAAGCCCGCAGAGAGGAAATCATTAACGCCTGCGAAAAGCTCTATCAGACGATGAGCTTCAAGGAAATCACCATCAAGGAGATCGGGAATGTAACCAGCTTCACGCGCACCTCCATTTATAACTACTTTCAGACGAAGGAAGAAATCTTCCTGGCCCTGCTGAAGCGTGAGTATGAGCTGTGGATCGGCTCGCTGAAAGAAAGAATGGCGCAGGCCGAGGCAATGACAAGGGATGAATTTGCCGATATGATGGCTCATTCTTTGGAAACACGCGCCCAGCTCCTCAAGATCATGTCTATGAACCATTATGACATGGAAACCGGCAGCCGCCCGGAGCACCTGGCGGCGTTCAAGGTGGTATATGGAGAATCGATCCGAACCGTAATGGCCGGCCTTAATAAATATTTCCCGGATATGGCCGTTTCCGAGAAACAGGATTTCATTTATACATTCTTCCCGTTTATGTTCGGTATCTATCCATACACATTCGTTACAGAAAAGCAGCGAGCCGCAATGGAAGAAGCAAATGTCAATTATGTATTTATGACAATTTATGAGATCACATATAGCTGCGTGAAAAGGCTGCTGAACGTATAAAGGAGGGTTTCACAACAAATAAAAGAAGAAATTATCAAATAAAAAAGGAGCGAGAGAATATGAGCAAAACATTAGTCGCCTATTTCAGCGCCAGCGGTACGACGGCGGAAAGCCTGAAAGCATGGGCTGAGACAGTTCTTTAAGGGGGCATGGAGAGTGAAGTACACAAAATTAGGGAAATCCAACCTGATTGTTTCCCGTATCTGCATGGGCTGTATGGGCTTCGGCAACGCATCCGCCGGACAGCACAGCTGGACGGTGGACGAGACGCAGACCCGCGAGATCATCCGGCACGGCCTTGATCTGGGTATCAACTTCTACGACACCGCCATTGCCTATCAAAGCGGCACCAGCGAGCAGTATGTGGGCAAGGCGCTGCGGGATTTCGCAAAGCGGGACGATTTTGTGATCGCAACGAAGTTCACGCCCCG
>CANRGP010000007.1 GCA_947630085.1 uncultured Lachnospiraceae bacterium | reverse complement strand
GTTATCAGATGCAGGAGGAGGGAGAAAGATGAGCGGGAAAAAAATAAAAGAGAGCGTAGGACTGGCCCTGCTGAACGTCTTTTTTATCGTTCTCTGTTTTGTGACCCTGATCCCGATTCTTTATGCGGTCAGCGTCTCCCTGAGCGGACGCAACGGCCTGCTCAGTTCGGATTTTTCGTTTATTCCGCGCGAGCTTACGTTTGAAAATTACCGGGCGGTCCTCTTCGGGGAGGACATCATGCGGTGGCTGTCCAACACGGTCTTTTTGGCGGCTGCTACCGTGGCGCTTTCCCTGACGATGGCGGTTCCGGCGGCGTACTGCTTCTCGCGCCGCCGGTTCCCGGGAAGACGGGCGATCCTGAAATGTCTGGTGCTTTTGAACTCGTTTCCCGCCGTCCTCTCCATGTTCGCCATCTACCGGCTGCTCAGGCCCCTGGGGCTTGTGAACAGCCGCGCGGGGCTGATCCTGGTCTATACGGGGACGATGGCGGTGTTCAGCCTGTGGAACACCAAGGGATATTTTGATACCATTCCGGTCGAGATCGAGGAGGCGGCCCGCATGGACGGCGCCAGCGATATGCAGATCGTGATGAAGCTGGTGCTTCCACTGGCAAAGCCCAGCATCGTGGTGACGGCGCTTATGGTGCTGATCTATGTCTGGAACGAGTACATTTACGCGACTACGTTTCTTACCGGCGAGGCCAATTATACGCTTGCGGCGGGACTTGCGGCGCTTCAGGCAACGGAGATGAGCGGGAGCTGGCCCGTGTTTGCGGCGGCCTCCATCACCGTTTCCCTGCCGGTCCTGATCATATTCTTCCTGTGCCAGAGGCATATGACCTCGGGACTGACGGCAGGAGGAGTCAAAGGATGAGGGCGGAATGTATCCTGCACGTCCCGATGTCGGAATATGCCTGCGGGCTGGATGAGCACAATATCGTGTACCGCATCCGGTGCGCGAAAGGGGATCTGAAGCGGGTGACGCTCTGCTATGCCGATACGGCCTGCCGGGTAACGCCCCTCCTGTTTTCGGAGGCGCCGATGGAAATCGCCGCGTCGGATGAATTCTTCGATTACTGGCAGGTGATCGTAGAGAGCCCCTATGACCGCGTCTATTACTATTTTGCTCTGGACGACGGGCAGCAGGAGCTCCTGTATTACGGCTATGTATTTACGGACCACCTGGTGGATGACCGCTCCCAGTATTTTAAACTGCCCATCAACCACCGCGCGGATATCGCCGGGGTCCCGGACTGGGTCTGCGACGCGGTCGTCTACAATATTTTTCCGGACAGCTTTGCCACCTCCCGGCGGTTCCTGTCCGAAAAGCCGGTGCAGCTTACCTATCAGGGACAGCCGGTCAGGGGAAGACTGGGGGGAACGCTGGATGGCGTGGCCGAAAATGTGGACTACATAAAAGAGCTGGGTGTCAACTGCGTATATCTCAATCCCGTTTTTGCCGCCGGCGAATACCATAAGTATGATCTTCTGGACTATTTTCATGTGGATCCGTGCTTCGGCGGGGACCGGGCGTTCCGGAGAATGGTCGAGACGCTTCACCGGAACGGCATCCGCGTCATTATCGACGGCGTGTTCAATCACTGCGGATGGAACTTCTTTGCCTTTGACGACGTGGTGCGGAACCAGGAGAAATCCCCGTACTGTTCCTGGTTTTATCGGCTGACTTTTCCCGTGACGCGCCCGGAGAGCCCGGAGAGCTATCCAGGATACGCCTGCTTTGCGTATGAGAGGATGATGCCCAAGCTGGACACGTCCAACCCGGAGGTGCGCGATTATTTCTGCAGGGTCGCCGGATACTGGATCCGGGAGTATGGGATCGACGGCTGGCGCCTGGATGTGGCGAGCGAGGCGGACGACGGATTCTGGAGGGCGTTCCGGCGGGCGGCCAAGGAGGCGGACCCGCAGACGCTGCTGATCGGGGAGGTCTGGGAGAGCGCCGCCCACTGGCTGAACGGGGATATGTTCGATTCGACCATGAATTATGATCTGCGAAAGCACAGCGAACTGTTTTTCGCCAGAGGAGAGATCGACGCGGCCGCCTTCTCGGGGCGCGTTACGCAGATGCTGATGCGCTACCGGCTCCAGATGCTGCCGGCACAGCTGAACCTTCTGGACAGCCATGACGTGAGCCGCTTTCTTTCCCTGTGCGGCGGGGACACAAGGCGGTACCGGGCGGCCGTCCTGTTCATGATGTGCTTTGTGGGTATGCCCTCCATCTTTTACGGAGACGAGCTTGGGCTGACCGGTGTAGACGAGGAGCAATACAGAAGTCCCATGCCGTGGGACGGCGGGAACAAAGAACTCCTCGCCTTTTTCAGGAGGGCGGTCCGCATGAGACGGGAGCTGATCTCTCTGCGGAGAGGCGATTTCCATATGGTACGCGCGGAGGCGGGAAGCGGCCTCCTGATATTTGCCAGGAGTTGCAAAGAGGAGCGGGCGACGGTGTGCATCAATGCTTTCGACCGCCCGGAAGCGCTGCGGGCGGATACGGAAGAAAAAAATGTTTCCGGAGACCGGATGCCGCCGCTTCCGGAAACGCTCTGCTGGTCCGAAGGGCTCGCAGACGGGATCCTGCAGGGATTCGGCTTCGCGGTGTACGTTGACAAACGCGGGTGAAAGACGTATAGTGAGGGGTGAGAAGAGATACCGGTCCGGAACGGTGCGGCACGCCTGCCGCGGGGAGGGCTGTCATGGGAGTAACCATAAAGGATGTGGCGAAAGCGGCAAAGACCTCGGTTTCTACAGTTTCCAAGGTGATAAACGGTCACTACAGCATTTCCGAGGAGACGGCTGAACGTGTCAGGAAAGTCATGAGGGAGCTGAACTATTATCCGAGCGCCAGCGCCCAGAGCTTTGCAAGGGGCGCCACGAAAACAGTTGCGGTCCTGGCCGATCTAAGGCCGGGGACCGCTTTTCAGAATCCCCATATGTTTGAGATCATATCGGGGCTTGAGGAGACGCTGAGGGGCCGGGGATACCGGCTGCTTCTGCAGAGCGCTGACGCCGCCGACGCCTGCGGGGCGGCGGAGGACATGATCCAGCGAAGGAGCGTGGACGGGATCGCCGTCCATGTGTCCGTGATGACGCACCCGCTTTCCGCGCTGTTTGCCAGGAGCCGCTTCCCGCACATTGTTCTCGGGATGCCGGACTTTGAGAGCCAGGTGTGCTGGATCGACAATAATAACGTTTACTCCGGAACGGTGGCGGCTTCGTTTCTTGTGTCCCGGAACTATACCAGGGTGGCGTTCATCGGGGGAAAATACTACGATCTGGGCTCGGCCCGCCGGCTGGACGGACTGCGGGAGGGGATGAAGACCCACGGATACCCGCTGGACGACCGGTATGTATGGCTGGGAGAATCCACCCGCGAGGACGGCTACCGCATGACCTGCCGGCTGCTGGACCAGAAGACGCTCCCCGAAGCGGTGGTCTGCGCCAATAATTACATTGCCCTGGGGTGCGTGGCCGCCATACAGGAGAGGGGCCTTGCGATCCCGGATAAGATCGGCGTACTGGCTTTTGACGATTACCCGTTTTCCCAGTTCACGGAACCGAAGCTCACGGTAGTGGACATCGATATGCGGGATTTCGGGAAGCGGGCGGCCAGGTACCTGACGGAGATCATACACCATCCCACCCTGCAGATCCAGACCTTTGTGACTCTGTCAAAGATCATCGAAAGAGGATCTACGCTGAAAAAATAGAGAACGGCCAAAAAAGCGGCCGCCTCTTTTTTGTGTGCGGATCGGGAAAAGATGCCGCTCCGATGAGAATTATTTTGCAAATACGTTTTTATCCGGTTGAATAAATGCGCGGTTGGTGGTACAATAACAGAGATTGTACTAAAAACAAGTATTGACGATCGGCAGGAGTGAAAGAGATGAATCTCATAGAAAAAGTATTTGGAACCCACAGCCAGCGGGAACTGAAGCTCATATATCCCATAGTCGATAAAATCGTCGCTATGAGGCCGGATATGCTGAAGCTCAGCGACGAGGAGCTGCGGGGCAAAACAAAGATATTCAGAGAGAGGCTGGAGAAGGGAGAGACTCTGGACGACATCCTCCCGGAGGCGTTTGCGGTGGTGCGTGAAGCGGCGCGGCGCACGCTCAACATGGAGCATTTTCCGGTGCAGCTGATCGGAGGCATCGTCCTCCATCAGGGAAGGATCGCCGAGATGAAGACCGGTGAAGGAAAAACGCTGGTTTCCACCTGCCCGGCGTATCTGAATGCCCTGGCGGGCAAGGGCGTCCATATCGTCACGGTCAACGATTACCTGGCGAAGCGTGATGCCGAGTGGATGGGGAGGATCCACGAGTTCCTGGGACTGACCGTGGGCGTGGTCCTGAATTCCATGACCTCCGAGGAGAGAAAGAAAGCCTACGCCTGCGACATCACCTATGTGACCAATAACGAGCTGGGCTTCGATTATCTGAGAGACAATATGGCCATTTACAAGGAGCAGATGGTGCTGCGTGACCTGGATTATGCCATCATCGACGAGGTGGACTCGGTTCTGATCGACGAAGCCCGAACGCCTCTGATCATATCCGGACAGAGCGGCAAATCCACTAAGCTCTATGAGGTCTGCGACGTTTTGGCCAGACAGCTGCAGAGAGGAGAGGCATCGGGAGAATTTACCAAGATGAACGCCATCATGGGCGAGGACATCGAGGAAACCGGAGACTACGTGGTCAATGAAAAAGACAAGGTAGTGAACCTGACCGAGGATGGCGTCCGGAAGGTGGAGGAGTTCTTCCACATAGACAACCTGGCCGATCCGGAGAACCTGGAGATCCAGCACAATATCATTCTTGCCCTGAGGGCAAACAATCTGATGCACCGGGACAAGGACTATGTGGTGAAGGACGACGAGGTGCTGATAGTCGATGAATTTACGGGGCGCATCATGCCGGGACGCCGGTATTCCGACGGCCTCCATCAGGCAATCGAGGCCAAGGAGCACGTAAATGTGCGCCGGGAAAGCAAGACCCTCGCGACCATCACGTTCCAGAACTTCTTCAATAAATTCCGCAAGAAGGCCGGCATGACCGGTACGGCGCTGACGGAGGAGAAGGAGTTCCGGAATACCTACGCCATGGACGCCATAGAGATCCCGACCAACAAGCCGGTGATCCGCGTGGACCATGACGACGCGGTTTATAAGACCAAAAAGGAGAAATTCAAGGCCGTGGTGGACGAGGTGGAGGAGGCCCACGCCAAGGGGCAGCCGATCCTGGTGGGCACGATCACCATCGAGACGTCGGAGATGCTGAGCAAGATGTTCAGCCGCCGCGGGATCCCCCACAAGGTTCTGAACGCCAAGTTCCATGAGCTGGAGGCGGAGATCGTAGCCGATGCCGGACTGCACGGAGCGGTCACCATTGCCACCAATATGGCCGGCCGTGGTACGGATATCAAGCTGGACGAGGAGGCCCGCGCGGCGGGAGGGCTCCGCGTCATCGGCACGGAGCGCCACGAAGCCAGACGCATCGACAATCAGCTGCGAGGCCGTTCCGGCCGTCAGGGAGATCCGGGAGAGTCCCGCTTTTATATCTCTCTTGAGGACGATCTGATGCGTCTGTTCGGTTCCGACCGCCTGATGAGTATGTTCAATGCCCTGGGTGTCCCGGAGGGAGAGCAGATCGAGCATAAGATGCTTTCCAACGCCATCGAGAAGGCGCAGAAGAAGATCGAGAACAACAACTACGGGATCCGTGAAAATCTGCTCAAATACGATGAGGTCATGAACGAGCAGCGCGAAGTGATCTATGCGGAGCGCCGCCGGGTTCTGGACGGCGACAATATGCGCGACGTGATCATGAAGATGGTGACGGACATCGTGGAGCACGCCGTGGATATGGCTATCGGCGAAGACGGGCCGGCGGAGAACTGGGATCTGGAGGAGCTGAATTCCCTTCTCCTTCCGCTGATCCCCCTCGAGAAGATCACGCTTACGGATGAACAGAAGCAGCATATGAAGAAGAAAGAGCTGACGCATATGCTCAAGGAGGCCGCCATCAAGCTGTATGAGGCCAAGGAGGCTGAATTCTCCGATGCGGAGCAGATCCGGGAGATCGAGCGCGTGGTGCTCTTGAAGGTCATTGACAACAAGTGGATGTCCCATATCGACGATATGGAGCAGCTCCGCCAGGGCATCGGCCTGCAGGCGTACGGGCAGAAGGATCCGCTTGTGGAGTACAAGATGAGCGCCTATGAGATGTTCGACGGAATGACCGCCGCGGTGAAGGAGGATACGGTCCGGATCCTCTTCCATATCCGCGTCGAGCAGAAGGTGGAGAGGGAGCCGGCAGCAAAGGTGACCGGAACCAACCGGGACGACAGCGTGGCAAGGACGCCCGTCCGCAAGGAAGTAAAGAAGATATATCCCAATGATCCCTGCCCCTGCGGCAGCGGAAAGAAGTTTAAGCAGTGCCACGGACGCAAGCCCGTATAGATGAAGATGCGGGGACGGCATCGGGGATCCGCGCCGTTTCCGGCGCCGCGGCGGCGAAGAGATAAGACCGCAAAATTTTTAAAACAGGAAAGAAGGTGACACAATGGTTGAGCTTGATCAGTTCAAGTATACGTTATCGACATATCAGAAACCATTAGTGGAAGTGAGGGATTCACTTTGACCTGGACAACAAGGTCAAACGAATCGCGGAATTAGACCGCTCCATGGAGGAGCCCGGCTTCTGGGACGACCCGGACAGGTCGACAAAGCTCATGAAGGAAGCCAAGAATTTAAAGGATACGGTGGAAGGCTTCAAAGATCTGGAGCGCCAGTATGAGGACATCGAGGTCATGATCGAGATGGGCTATGAGGAAAATGACCCCGAGCTGATCCCTGAGATCCGCCAGATGCTGGACACATTTATTGAAGAGCTGGAAGGACTGCGGATCTCCACCCTGCTTTCCGGCCAGTATGATTCCAGCAACGCCATCCTGCGGCTGAATGCGGGCGCGGGCGGAACGGAATCCTGCGACTGGTGCGGGATGCTCTACCGGATGTACTGCCGCTGGGCGGATAAAAAGGGCTTCTCTACCGAGGTCCTGGATTATCTGGACGGCGAGGAGGCCGGGATCAAATCGGTAACGGTTCAGATCAACGGAGACAACGCGTACGGCTATCTGAAGTCGGAGCACGGAGTCCACCGTCTTGTCCGCATTTCCCCCTTCAACGCGGCCGGAAAGCGGCAGACGTCCTTTGTGTCCTGTGACGTGATGCCGGATATAGAGGAGGACCTGGATGTGGAGATCGATCCGGACGATCTGCGGATCGATACCTACCGCTCCAGCGGCGCCGGCGGCCAGCACATCAACAAGACATCTTCGGCGGTGCGCATCACCCATATTCCGACAGGAGTGGTGGTCCAGTGCCAGAATGAGCGCTCGCAGTTCCAGAATAAGGATAAGGCCATGCAGATGCTGAAGTCCAAGCTGTTTTTGCTCAAGCAGCAGGAAAACGCAGCCAATCTTTCCGATATCCGCGGCGATGTGGCGGATATCGCATGGGGAAGCCAGATCCGCTCCTATGTGCTTCAGCCATACACAATGGTGAAGGATCATCGGACAGGCGAGGAGAGCGGAAATGTAAATGCCGTCCTGGACGGGGCCATTGACCCGTTCATCAGTGCGTATCTGCGCTGGTGCCGTCTGGAAAAAAAGTAGTTGCATCTCCGGACGGATTATGGTAATATCTTTCATACGGATACAAGTGTGCATAACAGACGGACACGGGGGACGGTATGAAAGAGCAGGATAAGTATTATGTGGTGACGAAAAAGGCGATTCCGGAAGTCCTTCTCAAGGTAGTGGAGGCCAAGCGGCTTCTCGAGTCGGAGAAGGTCATGACTGTGCACCAGGCGGCGGAGACGGTCGGGATCAGCCGGAGCTCCTTTTACAAATACAAAGACGATATTTTTCCGTTTTATGATAATACAAAGGGAAGGGCAGTGACTTTTGTGACCGTCATGGATGACGAGCAGGGGTTGCTGTCTGATCTTTTGCATATCGTTGCCAATTACCGGGCCAATATCCTGACGATCCACCAGAGCATTCCGGTCAACGGTCTGGCGACGGTCACGCTCAGCGTGGAGGTACAGCTGGACACCAGGGATATTTCGGCCATGGTGGAGGAAATCGAAGGGATGAGAGGGATCCATTCCGTAAAAATTATCAGCAGGGAGTAACAGAGTATGATCTATGCGGCTATCATGGGATTCGGAACCATAGGTTCCGGCGTATACGAGGTGCTTTACGGCAACAGGGACAGGATAAAGGCTGCCTGCGGGCAGGAGATCGAGGTGAAATATGTGCTGGATCTGCGGGATTTCCCCGGGAGCCCCGCGGAGGACAAGGTCGTTCATGATTTTTCCGTTATCGTGTCCGATCCGGAGGTCAGGCTGGTGGTAGAGACTATGGGTGGGCTGAACCCGGCCTATCCGTTTGTGAAAGCCTGTCTGGAAGCCGGAAAACACGTAGCGACCTCCAACAAGGCGCTAGTGGCGGCCCACGGCTCCGAGCTTCTCCGGATCGCCCGCGAGAAGAACGTGAACTTTCAGTTTGAAGGGAGCGTGGGCGGCGGGATCCCCATTATCCGGACGATTTACCGCTGCCTGGCGGGGGAAACGATCAGCGAGATCACCGGAGTCCTCAACGGAACGACAAATTATATCCTGACCAAGATGAGCAAGGAGGGCTCCGCTTTTGATGCGGCCCTGAAGGAGGCCCAGAGGCTGGGCTATGCCGAACAGGATCCGACCGCCGATGTGGAGGGGCATGATACCTGCCGCAAGATTGCCATTCTTACGGCCCTGGTCACCGGGAAGGAGATCCATTACGAGGACATCCATACGGAGGGGATCACCGGGATCACGGCGGAGGATCATCTCTATGCGGACAAGCTCGGAATGGCGATCCGCCTTCTGGGATCCAGCCGGATAGAGGGGGACCGGGTCTATGCCTGGGTCGCCCCTGTAATGGCGGGCCGCGACAATCCTCTTCACAGCGTGAGCGGCGTTTACAACGGGATCCTTATCAGGAGCAATATGCTGGGGACAAGTATGTATTACGGAAGCGGCGCGGGCAAGCTGCAGACTGCCAGCGCGGTGGTGGCCGATATGATCGAGGAAGCGTCCAATCCGGATACCAATGTCCTGGCAGGCTGGAGCGCCGATCCGCAGCCGATCGAGCCGATAGGGGATCTGCGCCGCCGCTTTTTCCTGCGGCTGTCCGGGCAGTGTGCGCGGGATGCCGGAGATCCCGGGATCTGCGCGGGTACGGCCCGGGAGTACCTTGGGGATTGCCGGGTCGTGACGGCGGACGGTTTGGACGGAGAGTACGGCCTTCTTACGGAGCCCATGAGCGAGAGCCGCTTCGCGGAGGCGTCCGCGGCCCTGGCAAGGGCGGCTGAGGCGGAGGGAAACCGGCTGATCCAGACCCTCCGTGTGGAAGAATGAGCGTCTGGGAATCATTCATCAGGCAGGGGCATCCCTGCCTGTTTCGTTTGCTTACGGGCTATTACTGCCCCGGCTGCGGAGGGACGCGGGCGGTGTGGCACCTTCTTCACGGAAGGATCCTGACCAGTATCCGCTGCCATCCGCTGGTATTCTATATCGTACTTATGACGGCCGTGGAAGCCGCAGGCTATCTGATTGCAAAAAGGACCGGCAACGAACGCTTTCACCTGAAACGGTACGGAGCGGTGATCGCGGTCGGAGCGGCCCTTGTTATGGTCAACTGGGTGCTGAAGAACTATATGCTGGCAGTCTGCGGGATCGATCTGATGCCTGGCTGGTGACGGGCGGAGCCGGACGGACGCCGGGCAGAAGCCGAACCCCTGCAGGAAAAGTCAAGGTCATTTCGCCTCATCGGGAAGCTCGTCGTATATGGATTCATAGATCTCCTCGTAAAGCTCCTGGAACTGAGGACTGTTAAGGATCTCCTGATACTGGGGGCTTCGGATAAGACCGATCATCAGCGTCATGAAAAGGCTCATCAGGATAGCGATGATGGAAAGAACCAGGCCCGCTACGGAGTATCCGTTAAAGGGACGTCCCTTCTTGGAAAGGATAACCAACACGATGGCAGTCACCGCGAGCGGAAACTGAACCAGCGGGCTGCAGCAGCAGGAGATCAGCGCCAGGATCCCGAAAACCAGGGAGGCTACTGCAAGGGAATTGGTTTCGGAAGGAGCCGCCTGCGGACTTTCCTCCTGTATATTATAGTTATCCATCGCATTATCCTCCGTTCCTCCGGATATCCCGGTCATACGGTTCCCGGGTATATATGAAAAGCACAGCCCTATCTTATCATAAAATCTGATTTTTGTCCATAGACACGCGTCATATCCTCAGTTCATTTCCAGGGCGGGCATATCAGCTGTTTTTTTCCCGATTTTCTTCCTTTTTCTGTTCCCCTGCCCGGGCCAGGGCCCCTGTGGGGAGATAGTACCGGATAAGATGCAGCAGTTCATTTTGCGAGATACCGGGGAAATAGGTTCGCAGCTTGCGGATGCGATAGCGCAGGGACGACAGGGACAGATTCATCCGCTCGGCGGTTTTTTCCTGGGTGTCCCCGTTGAGGAGGCATTGGAGGATCTCCATATCCAGTTCGTCGCTTTCTACCAGGAGGCGGTTTAAAGTTTGTATGGTGACTACGTCCTCATCCTCATAGAAATTGATATCCGGGGATTCCGGGCTCCGGTAGTCCGAGACAGGCGGAAATCCGTCCACCATGGTAGAATCCCGGATACGTAAAGGGCATTTTATGAAAGCGTTGACAGTGAGCATCGGGTTCTTAACTAGGAAAGAACAGACGTGAACGGCTTCTTCGCCCAGGACACGGAAATCCTGTTCGACGCTGCTGATCGAAGGAGACATGAGCCTGGACAGAAAGGAATCGCCAAAGCTGATCAGATGAAGGTTATCGGGGATCCGCACCCCTCTTTTCAGAAGAAACTGGAGAAGATAGACAGCGGCGGTATCATTGACGCAGATTACTGCGGAATAATTCTCGATTCTGTCCAGGATCTGCTCGGTACAGTTGGCGATGGAACCGTAATTGTAGTAAATATCGTCTTTCCATGGAAAATATGTTTTTTTGACGGAATCCGCATAAGAACTCGGGTTGACGCCGAACAGCGCGATTCGCTCGTTTCCCGCGTCCCGCAGATGTGACAGGAGCGTATACATACTGTTCTGATAGTCCAAAAGAAGAATGTTCGTGCGGTTCAGCTCGTTGGAGTTCTGGTCGCCGGTCACCAGAAGACACAGGCATCCTTTTTCCTGAATCAGGGAGGCGATACGATTGATCCAGTTGATCGAGGTGCCAATGATGGTGATGATCTCCCCAGGTCTGCCTCCCTTTAGCTGCCGGATATCCGGTTCCCCGATTTCTGTAAGCTGGATCTTGCGCAGATAAGCCTGATTGGATAATCCCTTTATGGTTTCCTTACACCAGAAAGAGCCCTGATATTCGGGTTCAATGATTATGCGTATATTCATGTTTTTCTGTTTTTCCCCCTTGTATGTTCTCCCATGTATACTTTCCCAAGTATACTCTTCCTATTATACTCATTTTATGCAATTTTTCAATCGCATTGAAAGGAAAGAGTGCGGAAAAAGGGAGAAAGAATTTCAGGCGGCACATATTGTGACCGGCTGAGACTCCGAAGCTGCCGTCAGCGTCCGATCAGGCGCAGACGGGGGGTTTCCCCCGGTATATATGTAGAAAAAGTTTAATTTTTCAAGAAATAATCTTATAATTTTCGACTGTTACATACAAAGACAAAAATATAAAATAGAATCAGCGATATAATTCGGAAAATTTTCGCAGAGCAAAGAAACGGAAATCATACTACAGAACAGCAGAAAAGGGAGGTATATGGAAATTGAAACGGATTATCAGTATGCTTCTGATATGTTCCCTGGTGGCCGGTACGACGGCCTGCTCCAATGCGCCGGATACGGGAACCCAGGCATCCGGTTCCGGAACAGAAGGGACGATTTCACCGGGAACGGATAAGGCGGAAAGTGGAGAGCAGACGCAGGAGGCGTCCGCCGCATGGGTACCGGAGGAGGATACGGTGCAGGAATCGTCTCCGTCTGAGGAGTACAACGTGATCTCGATAGAGGATTATATTGACAAGACGACTTCTGGTCTTTTGGGCCAGTTTGTCGGATTTCTCTCCGGATACGAGTTTGTCTATGATTCAGATGGAACGCCTCGCACGGCCCTGCCGGAGGAATGGTTTGAAATCTGCAACGGCCCATATGCGGATCCCAATCCCCACAACAAGCATCAGGACAAGCTGCTGATGAATGAAGAGACAGGGCTGTGGGAGGTCTGGAATGATGACGATTACAGCATCGATATTCTGGATCAGTACATTCTGGCTGATGCTTTTGAGCGATACGGCACTTTTTCCAGCAAGGCAATCAAGGACGGATGGGTGAATTACGACGTATACGATATGGGCGGCGGGAACCGCAGCAACGGCGCTTTCGGATTGATGAAAAATAATGATTATCTGCCCGGCTTCTCGGGGAGTGCCGAGTTCGGCAATAAATATACGGTTTATGGAGAACCTTATATTGGAAACGAAACCCTGGGAATGTCGGCCGCCGGGATGCCCAACCTGGCCGTGGAGCTGGCCGACACATTCGGAAGCGTCACCAGCGACTGCGACCCCGTTCTCTGGCTGAAATATTTTGCGGCGATGTACGCGATGGCCTATTTTGAGGACGATGTTCCCACGCTTTTGCGGGAAGCCGAGGTTGTTCTTCCGGAAGGCTGCTGGCAGAGGCAGGTTATCGACGAGGTATTTGCTCTGAAAGAGCAATATCCGGATGACTGGCGGAGGGCCGTGGTCAACGCGGAGAGGAACTGCTACCGGAGCCATTATGATCTGGAAGGAGACATGATGGGAGAAACCAGCATCAACTGTGCTTTCATTGTCCTGGGCCTGCTGTACGGGGACGGCGATTACTATGAAACCTGCAAAATCATGTCTCTCGCCGGGCACGGCGGAGACAGCACCACTCCCACCGGACTCAGCATCGTAGGGATCATAGACGGCATGGATTTCCTGGAAGATGAAAGGAATGCTCCTGTCAATGAAAAAATCTGGCAGGATGGGCAGGGGGTAGTGATCAATCAGGGGTATCCGGGTTCACTGGCCATGTATTATATGTATTGCCCGGGCCTTCCGGAAATCATGCCGATCCAGGACCTGGTCGCACTGTATCAGCAGAATTTCGAGCATCTGCTTTTGGAAAAGGGAGGAAAGATCGAGGACGGAAATTACTACATACCCAAGGATCCGCTGCGGGGATACGAATGTGTGTTTGTGGAGGATTTTGAAAGCGGAAGTCTGGACAGATGGACGATTATCGGAGGGACAGAGCTGGCGGAGCCCGGATTCACAGGCGACTATTCCGCCCGTATAAGCGGCAGTCAGACGGCGGAAAACGGTCTCTATACGACACTGACCGGACTGAAGCCCGGGGCGAAATACCGGATGACCGCCTATGTGCGGTCTACGGCCAAAACCAGCGCCAGATTATTCGCCAGAGAGCCCGGAGCACAGGAATACAGCTTCGTTACCGTGGATGACCAACAGGCGTATGCAAAACGGAATTTCACTTTTCGGGCCGTGGCGGAAACCATGGAAATCGGCGCCCTTGTGCCGGAGGGAACCAACGAGAGGCGCAACGCCAGGATCGACGACATCACGATCGTCCATGTTCTGGAGAGCCTGCCGCTGGGAGACTGCGTTACGATCCGGGGAGATTCCGAGGATTCCGGATACAGCAAAACGGTTGAATTTGAGATTGAGGGAAAGGCGGATGCCGAGGTTTATCTGAAACTGACCTTTTCCAATCCTAACGGAAGAATGATGAATGTACCGATGACAGTAGGCGGCGAGGCCTATGCTTCGATCCCGTTCTATAAAACGGGAGAAACAGTAGAAGGAAATACCTGCGACTGCGTATATATTCCTGTGATTCTGGAAGATGATTCCAACACGGTCACAATGGATTTCGGAACAGGTACCTTGTATATTCATGATGCACAGATTGTTACAGTCAGTGACAGATGGTAAAGATTAAGGAGGGAGAGTTATGAAAAAAAAGAACATGAAGCACAGGGGAGCAGGACTTCTCATCGCGGTTTGCCTTTGTCTGGCCGTTTCTGCGCCGATACAGGCGAGAGCCGCAAAGTGGAGCGGGGAGACGGACAGCGAGGGATACCGGCTGATTACTTCCCAGGATGAGCTTCTTTCTCTGATGAGAGACGACAGCCTTTGGGGAAAAGACGCCAAATACCGGCTTACCGCCGACATCGACTTGAAAGGAAGCGAAGGGCAGAATCCCATCGGGAACAACAAAAAAGGCAAGCATTTTATGGGAATCTTCGACGGAGACGGACATACGATCAAGGGGATCAGCATAAAGGGATCCGGAGGCTACCTGGGACTGTTCGGCTATGTGGAGAAAGCGACGATAAAGGATCTGACGGTTGAAGGCACTGTTACCTCCACAGCGAAGGAGGCCGGCGGTTCCGAAAAAGCGGCGACATCCGTGGGCGGTCTTGCGGGAGCCTGCCTGAACAGCGTCACTATCGAGAACTGCGTAAATAAATGCACGGTTTCTGCGGAGAACGTAAAATATGTGGGCGGAATTGCCGGCTATGTGTACGCCGTATCCTCCAAAGAAGGGATGGAGGTCACGATTAAGGGATGCGTCAATGAGGGCAAAATCCAGGGATTCCAGGAGGTGGGCGGAATTGTGGGTTATACGGTTACTGCCAACGCCAAGGACACATCAATTCCCAATACACCGATTGTGATTACAGAATGCCGGAACAGCGGAAATATAACGGCGGACTCCTATGTAGGAGGAGTCGCCGGATATCTGAAGGACAATTTATCCGGAGAGAATCAGACGGAGCTCAGTAAATGTCTCAACGAAGGCAAGGTGGTATCGACCGTTACCGGGGATAAGGTCAACGCCAATATCGGGGGAGTGGCCGGAGTCGTATGGATCTCCAGAGTTTCCGACTGCATGAATACCGGGGAGGTCAGTTCCATCGGGATGCGCACCGGCGGAATCGTGGGATATGGATATACCAAGGATGAGGCGGAATACTCCATATGCACCAGCTATAACAGCGGCAAGGTGGAAAGCAGCTCCGCAGCCAGAAAGGGAGCCGTCATCGGGTCGGCCGTAAAGGACGGCCTGACGGCGGAGGATAATTACTACAGCCAGGGGCCTGACGACAAATTCGGAGCAACGTCCGTTTCGGCGGCGGATCTGGGAAAGAAAGACAAGCTTGACGGGCTTTACGGAAGCAGCGCGTGGAAATCTACGACTAAGGGCCCGGTATTGAAGGTGTTTGCGGAGGATTAGGATCATGAAAAAGATATCGGGACTTCTTTTCGGAACAGCCGTGACGGCGCTGTGTCTGATGCTTGTGAATCCGGTCAGGGAGACCCTGGCGGCAGGAGAGGGAAATGTGGTATATCTGAAAGACGGGGGGACCGGCGATGGTTCCTCCCCGGATCAGGCGGTGGGGACGCTGATTTCGGCTTACAGCGCCCTGGATTTGGAAAACGACGCTACGATTGTCATTTGCGGCCCGTTTACCCAGTCACAAACGTTCGACTATGCGATTCCTTTTACGGGAAGCGTGACTTTTACGTCGGTGTATGACGGCGTGGACTGGCGCGAAGAAGGAGCGGTTTATGATTTTGAAGCTTGCCGCTTCATCTGCTATGGAGACACGCGGTTTGAGTATATGAATTTCAACGCCCTCGGCGCGTACCTCCTGGTGGTCGGGCAGCACAATCCGGTTACCGTAGGGGAGGGAGTGACCATAGAGGGGGATCAGCTGACAGGCGGTTCTATCGCAAAGGCGTTTACGATATTGGGCGGCTACCAGAAAGGCGTGGGAGATCCTCCGTTTGAAAGCGATGCGGATACTCATATTACGGTGTTGTCCGGAAGCAAAATCTATATTGTCGCCTTTTCCCGGCAGCTTCTCGGAACATATACCGGAACCGCACACATCAAGGTAGGGGGATATGCGGATGTATCGGTGCTTCACGGCTCCGCCGCCTATCCGGACGGAATCATACTTGGAAGGACGGAGATTGAGATCACGGATAACGCGCACATACGAAATATTTATGGATGTACGCAGGATACGGATATGGAAGGGTTTGAGCTGATCTGGAAGTCCGGAAAAATCGATAAGTTTGAGTGGACCTGCTCGTATACGCCGGGCAAATATTTTAAGACCGTAGAGGATACGGTCATGCGGGCATCCGAGGAGGTGCAGGAAAACGCCGATTTTGACGATATCGCGGCTAACTTCGATATTGTTTTGGGGTTGGAGGAAGCTCTGCCGGAAAAGGAGAGCGAAGGAGAGAAGACGAAAGAGGAAAGCATCGAAACGGAAGAAGAACGATCAACCGATGCGCAGTCGCAGGAGGAGACAGAAGAGGACGCATCGAACGCGCTGGAATCGGGGATTGAGGGGGAAGAAAACGTGGAGAGTGCGGCTTCGTCGTCTTTGGACTGGAGATTTCCTGCGGGAATCGGTATTGTCGTGATTTGCGTCATAGCAGCAGTTGTGATTGCAAAAAGGAAGAAAGGTAAGTAAACGGTGTTTTTCGGAGGGCGTCTGTATGCAGACAGATGCCTTCCGGAGCCTGAATGGAGGTGGGGGTAAATGAAACGGTTTTTATGTTGTATTGCGGGAACACTGATTGTTTTCGGGCTTCTGATGGTACTGAAACCACCGTCGTGCGCCAGAGCGGAAGAATCACAGGAGCAGAGACTCACGGAAACGGATGCCCTGGGCTACCGGGTGATTAAGACAAAGGAAGATCTGCTGTACCTTATGAATCATGAGGAGCTGTGGGGAAGCGGTATGAAGTTCTGCCTGGCGAACGATATTGATCTGGGCGGCTGCGAAGGTCAGAAGCCCATAGGAAATTCCGGGCAGCATTTCATGGGGGATTTTTGGGGAAGAGGCTGTACGATCCGAGGTATCAGGCTACATGGCAGTCTTGACGGCCTTGGGCTGTTCGGCCATGTGGAAAATGCCGGTATCCGGGATCTGACTACGGAAGGAACGGTGATCTCCACCGCGCCTGCGCCCCGGGGAGCCGGTGACAGAAAAACGGCAGTCGGCGGTATTGTAGGAGTCGGAGTCAACGGCGTCAGAATCGATAACTGTGTGAACCGGTGTCGGATCACGGCCAGAAATGTAAACTACGTGGGAGGCATCGTCGGATACCTGTGCGCAGACGCGGCGGACAGTGGTCAGACGGCCAGTATCGAAAACTGTATCAATGAAAGCAAAATAAAAGGATATGAATATTCCGGCGGCTTGCTCGGCTATGGAGCAGGACTGCCTATTCGTATTTCTGCCGGACAAAATACGGGTAAGATAAGCGCCCAGGTCAATGTGGGAGGCATTTCCGGCTGTTTGGAGGGAAGTACGCTGCGTCCCGATCAGACGGTCATCACAGAATGTCTGAACCAGGGCGAAGTACAGTCCACGTCATCCGAAAAGGAAGCCTGCGTGGGCGGCATTGTGGGAAACGCCCGAATCACTGACGTGCTGAGTTCCATGAATACCGGACGGGTCAGTTCCATCGGAGAAAATACAGGCGGCATCGTAGGATACGGCTATACAGAAAGCGGCGTGCAGTATCACATTTCCGGAAATTATAACGCGGGACAGGTATCCAATGAAGTGGAAACGGCGAGAGGGCCAATTATCGGAGAGGGCATAGATGAGGGTCTGATCGCGGAGAACAATTTTTACAGCGAGGGGATTGCCAACCGTTTTGCGGCAGTCTATGTTCCGCACACGTATTTTACCGAGAGTGATTTTCTTAAGCTCTGCGGAATCGGAGGCAGATGGATCAATACGGCAAACGGACCGCAGCTTTCGCAGCAGCACCGGCACAGCTATGTGTTGGAAGCCATAGATGATAAGACTCACAGCCGCAGATGTGCGGAATGCGATGTGGAAACGACCGCGGAGCCCCATCTTTGGAACGATACGGACAAGTATTACAAAACCTGTCGGCTTTGCGGATACAGCGACCGGATGCCGTATGAGGGCGGATACCGGATGATCAAAAGCAAGGAAGCACTTCTGGATCTGATGAGTGACAGCAGACTATGGGGAGAGGGAACCATGTATAAGCTGGCGAACGACATTGATCTGGAGGGATGCGAGGGACAGAGCCCTATCGGAATCAATGCGAGAGGGAAGCATTTCAGAGGCGTATTTGACGGAAACGGATATACGATCAGCGGAATTGCCCTCAGCGGTTCCGGGTACCTGGGGCTGTTCGGCTATACGGAAAAGGCGGTCATCCGCAACCTGACTGTGGAGGGAACCGTTAAGGCTGAAGGAAATGCCGCATCGGTAGGGGGACTGGTGGGAGCAAGTATCAACGGCATCACTCTTGAAAACTGTGTGAACCGGTGCGAGGTGACGGCGGACGCAGGCAGATATGTAGGCGGTATTATCGGACAGATTTACGATGTATCTGCAGATCAGGGCAGGGCGGCCAGTATAAGCGGATGCGCGAATGAGGCGGCCGTCAAGGGCTACCAGAACGTTGGCGGAATTGTTGGCTATACGGTTACGGCAAGTCAGGGAGGCAGCGCGTCGGTAAATATACCGATCAGGATTGAGGACTGCAGGAACAGCGCTCCTGTAACCGCCGATTCTTATGTCGGTGGCATCGCCGGATTCCTGAGAGATTATCGCAGCGGAGAAAATCAGACCTGGCTGTCCGGCTGCCTCAATGAAGGAGCAGTGACGGCTACGGCCTCCGGAGAAAAGGCAAACGCCAATGTCGGAGGAATTGTCGGGGTCGCATGGATTTCCAATATATCCGGATCCATGAACACCGGAACGGTTACTTCCGATGGTTTTAGAACCGGAGGAATCGTGGGATATGGCTACACAGCAGGCGGCGAGACATACGCAATTACAGGAAACTATAATGCGGGAAGTGTAACGAGTACCGCATCCGGAAGAAAAGGAGCGGTTATCGGTTCCGCGGCATCGGAGGGACTGACTGCGTCGGATAATTATTACAGTCAGGGCCCTGCGGATGCCAGCGGAAGCATTGCCGTGGCGACGGGCGAGATTGCGGACGAATCGGCTTTCGAGTCTCTTTACGCTCAGAAAAATTTGTGGATTTATACGATTTACGGCCCGGAGCTGGTACGCTTCCATATTCATACTCCGGAGGCGGAGCGGAAAGCTATGCCGGTCAGATCGGATCCCTTTCATCATCAGAGAATGTGCATATGCCTGGATCCGGGTACCGCCGTCGGAAACCAGGGAGAGCATTCATGGGAATGGACAGACAGCAGAAAAACCTGTACGGAGTGCTCCTGGCAGCCGGAACTTCTTGCGGAGTGGGACGGCCGGACGGAAAACGGGAAACGGATCATTGAATGTGCCGGGGATCTGATTCAGCTGATCGAAAACTATACCCTTTGGGGAGAGGATGCGAATTATCTCCTGACGGCGGATATCAGTCTCGATGAGTATGAGATGCAGCGGCCTATCGGCGACAGCGGACACCGCTTTAAGGGAACCTTTGACGGCGGCGGACATACGGTCAGCGGCATTGATCTGAGCGGCGGGGCGAATCTGGGCTTCTTCGGCTATGTGGACGGGGCCGTGATACGAAACCTGACGCTGGAAGGGACAGTCACATTTGTCCCGGACGGCGGCGCCAGCCGTTCGGTCGGCGGTTTCGTCGGCGCCTGCCCTACCAGTGTCACCATTCAAAACTGCGTGAACCGCATATACATTGCGGCGAAAGACGCGAACTATGTGGGCGGCATTGCCGGACAGCTCTACACCCGAGGAAAATCCCGGATCGAGGATTGCCGCAATGAGGCGGAGATCGCAGGCGGAAGCTATGTAGGCGGAATCATCGGCTACATCGAAGGCAACGGGACGATAGACGACGACAGCATCACGGTGAGAGGCTGCGACAATACGGCCGACGTGAGCGGCACGCAGTACGTCGGCGGCATACTTGGTCAGTCGGATACGGGAAAAAATAATAATAACGAAGACATTTTCATCAGCCTGTGCCGGAACTCCGGCAATATCACAGCCACAAGCTATGTGGGCGGCATCGCCGGATATCTTCGGGATATCGGCTATAGCATAACGAAAGATCAGACGACGCTTTACCAGTGCCTGAATGAAGGGAATATAACGTCAACCGCTGCGGCGGGCGATCAGGCATACGCAGGCGGCATTACAGGCGCGGTCGCCTACTCCAACATTGCTTATGCCATGAATACAGGACGTGTTGCCTCCGCAGGCAAGCGGGTCGGCGGCATCACAGGTTCTGGCTACACGGCCAGCGTGGATGCGAAGTACTGGATCGCCTGGTGCTACAACGCCGGCGAGATCGACGGGCCGGCCGGCTCGACCTGCGCCATCGCAGGGTACGCGATGGACGAGGAGCACGGTGGGAAAGAAGGCCTGCAGTTGGAGAACAATTTCTTCAGCAAGGGCGAGGGGAAACATGGAAACAGTAATATCCTTCATGGAACACGCATCGACCTGCCGGAGGGAACGATCGCGGATGTAAACCTATTCGAGGACCTGCTGGAAGGCAGCCATCCGGATATCTGGATGTATACGACTGCCGGCCCTGAACTTGCGGTCTTTCATGTGCATCAGGCAGAAAACGAGCGCGGGCTGCTGCCCGTGAAAGCGGATTATGAGCACACGCACCAGAGGCTTTGTATCTGCCTGGCGCCGGAGACGGCTGTCGGAGAGCAAAGCGCTCATACAATGGAGTTTGTTGGCGGCCGCCGGAGCTGCAGCGGATGCGGATATAAGGAAGCGTCGTTGACAGAGTGGAACGGAACAACCGATTCCGCAGGCAGATCTGTGATCCGGACGGCGGACGATCTGCAGAAGCTGATGGCGAACGAAGGTCTCTGGGGAAGCCATGATCACCCGGTTTCCTATATCCTGGATGCCGATATAACCCTGCCGGATGGCGGCTGGCAGCGGCCGATCGGAAGTCATGACAAAGCGTTTTACGGAACCCTTGACGGCAATGATCATACGATCAGCGGGATCAGGATCAGCAGTGAAGGTGATTACGCCGGCTTCATCGGATACGCAATTAATACGACGATCCGGGATCTGACCATAGAGGGAAGCATAATATCTACCGGCAGCCAGTCCGTCGCAGGGCTCATCGGCGCGACGCCGGGAAGCATCACACTGATCAATTGCACGAACCGGTGTACGGTGACAGCCGAGGGCGCGGAAAACATAGGCGGTCTTGTCGGACTGCTCTACGCGGGGGCGGAATCGAGGATTGAAAACTGTGCAAATGAGGGCAAAATTACAGGTGGGAGCAATGTTGCGGGAATCGTTGGATATATCGCGGCCGATCTGTCGCCCTCCGGTCGGTCAATCCACATCGAAGGCTGCCGTAATGACGGGGAGATCACCGGAAGCGACAAGCAGGTTGGCGGCATCATCGGGCTGGCAGAGACCGGAAATGGCCAGACCGGAAATGTCCCGATAATGATCCGGTCCTGTCAGAATCATGGAAAAATAACCGCTTCCAATAGTACTGCCGGCGGCATTGCGGGATATCTGCGAGACAGAGGATTTGGAAAAGCCGACCAGATGAAGCTGTCCGGCTGCCTGAATACAGGAGTGGTCACTACGACTGCCGGCAGCAGCAGCACATATTCGGACGTTGGCGGAATCGCAGGTTCGATTGCTTATGCCAGCATAGAAGATTGTATGAATGCTGGTTCAGTCACCGGCATAGGCAAGCGTGTGGGTGGTATTGTCGGAAATTGTTATAATTCAGGAAGCGGAGAATATGGAGTTTCTTTCTGCTTCAATAAAGGGACCGTCAGCGGCACGAGCGGCAGCGCCTATAGCATAATCGGCTACGCGACGGTGAGCGGATTAACGACGGAGAACAACTATTATACCGCCGGCTCTGAAGCGAATACAGGACGTGGTCAGAAAGTGGAAGAGGCTGATGTTTCTGCGGGAGAGTCATTTGCCGGACTGTATGCGAGAGAAGACATCTGGATTTACACGACGGAGGGACCACAGCTGAAGACGTTCCATACTCACGTTGGATCAGTCTGGATTCCGTATGAAAAGGATCCGTTGGCAATGCATCAGCTGTGCTGTATCTGCAAAGAGCCGACGGGAGAGCTTGAACCGCACCAATTTGCGGACGGAAGCACCGTCTGTACCGTCTGCCACCTGGATACTTCCAATCCGAGAGACAGCGAAGGACGCTATATGCTTTCGAGCGCAGAAAGCCTGCTGGCACTGATGGAAAAAGCAGCGAGCGGAGATGCGGATGCGCTGGCAGACAGCTACATCCTTGTCAAGGACATTGATCTTGCCGGACAGAGCGGTCAGAAGCCGATCGGAACGAATGGAAGTCATGCGTTTAAGGGAAGCTTCGACGGCGGCGGCTATACCGTCAGTGGAATCAATATCAGCGGAGCCCAAAATATCGGTTTCTTCGGATATGTGAACAATGCGGAGATCAGAAACCTGACTGTGGAAGGAACAATCTCTTCGACAGGCACACAGTCTGTCGGCGGTCTGATCGGCGCATGCCCGTCCGGCGTTACCATCGAGAACTGTGTGAATCGGTGTGTGGTCAACGCTTCGTCCGCAAAATATGTAGGAGGCATCGCCGGATACCTCTATGTGCAGGGTGAGGTAAGGCTGGAAAACTGCGTGAATGAAGCGGCTGTCAACGGTAAGACTCAGGTCGGAGGAATGGCAGGCTATATCGATGCCAAGCATAAAGACGTACCGATCAGCCTTACGGGCTGCGTCAGTAAGGGAGTGGTCACCGGAACCGAACAGAATGTGGGCGGTATTGTCGGAGAACTGGATGCCAATACCACATTGAAGGCGGCAAATGAGGGAATTTCCATCACTGAATGCTCCAACAGCGGCGAGATCCGGGGAAGCGGACAGATCGGGGGCATTATCGGATATACGCAGACCGGAATTAAGGACACTGCTGGGCAGCATATCAATATGCCGATTACCATTTCCCTGTGTATAAACAGTGGAAAGGTGACCGCAAGCGGTATGTCGGTTGGAGGCATCGTGGGATATCTGAAGGATACCGGCTATGGCCTGGATAATCAGACACGGTTGACGCAGTGCTTCAATGAAGGCGAGATCAGCTGCACAAAACCAGGTGGTAGTAATAGCTTGAGCGCCCGTGCGGGCGGCGTTGCGGGAGGAATGGCCGGGGCTGAAATAAGTGGCTCCATGAACACAGGCACAATAAACGGAACGCCTTCCGGGCAATATGTGGGTGGTATTGTGGGCTACGGATATAATGCAGGTAAGAATACGACATACATAATTTCCGCTAATTATAATGCAGGGACGGTGACAGGGAGTGCGACCCACGTATCTGCTGTCATCGGCGGAGCTTCTGAGACGGGTCTGGATGCCGGAAACAACTACTACAGCGCCGGTGTCGGCCTCGAAGATGCCCACGGCACAAAGGTCGAAGAGGACGATCTCGCAGATGAAGCGAACTTCCCCGGCCTGACCACCGACATCTGGACATTCACAGTCAGAGGCCCTGAGCTTACCTACTTCCATGAACTGGTATGCGCAAGCGCGGCCAAGAGAATGCGTGTGCCGCTTCTGGATGAACAGGGCGGCTCCGAGCTCCATATCTGGCAGTGTATCTGTGGGAAAGTGCTGGGAGAGGAGGAGCAGGATCCGAGGCCGCACACATATAGCGGCGGAAATATCTGTACCGAGTGCAGATATGACAAGAGCGTGATGCCGATGCTCATTCTGGCAACCCCGTTTGACGCTCTGGATATGCCGGAGGATCAGACGGCTACGCCTCATGATGCGGCAGCCTTCACGGATGAGGGTTTCCGCGTAGAAAAGGGGAGCCGCACATCCCAAAAGAAGAAAGAGGAGGGAGACATATGGGGAAGAGAAAAGGATGGCGTTTGACAGCCGTACTGCTGATAATGATGCTTTTCTGTGCGGAAATACTCAGACCAGGGATCGTTTGGGCCGCAAATACAGAAAAGGCCGTCATCGACGCGGCGGAGAAGGAAATCGCAGATGAAGTCATAGAAGAGGAAATTGACGAAGAAGAGATGGAGGAAGAGGAGCCTGACGAAGAAGATCCTGACGGCTATGAAGCGGATGACGAGAATCTCGATTCCAGCGGGAAGAACGGAGTGTTCGAGGACGCGGATACGGATAAGGAGGGCTACGTTCTGATCGGGGACGCCGATACGCTTCTGGCGCTCATGCACGACGACACGGCGTGGACGAGAGCCTCCAGATACCGGCTCACAGCCGACATCGACTTAGAGAGCTGCGAGGGACAGAATCCCATCGGCAACAGCGGAAAGGGCCGGCATTTTATGGGAACCTTTGACGGGGCCGGCCATACGATCAGCGGAATTAAGATTAGCGGAAGAAGCGGATATTTGGCACTGTTTGGGTATATCGACGGAGCCGTGATTCGTGATCTGACGATTGAGGGAAGCATTACGTCCAGGTCAGAGGCAGGAAAGACCAGGGAAAGCGCAGTGGGAGGAATTGTCGGGGCCGTTCTGAATTCTGCTACGATCACAGGCTGTATAAACCGCTGTACGGTTGCCGCACAAAATGATAAATATGTGGGAGGGATCGTCGGATATGTGTACGCCGTGACTTCCAGGGAAAATCAGGCGGTTACGGTGCAAAACTGCTCCAATCAGGCGGAGGTTACGGGATATGAGGAAGTAGGAGGAGTTGTAGGATATACGGTTACAGGCAGAGAAAAGAGCGGGGAGAAGGAGGCCTGTCCCAACGTCCCGATCCTGATTTCCGGATGTAAAAACTCCGGAAAGATAACGGCTTACGCCTATGTGGGAGGCATTGCCGGATATCTGAAAAACGCGCAGATGGCAGAGGATCAGACGAAGATTTCCGAATGCACGAACACAGGAGCGGTTATGTCGACAGTCGCTGGGGACGGCGCCAGGGCTAATGCAGGAGGAATTGTCGGCGTGTTATGGATCTGCACAGTGACGGACAGCACCAACTCCGGCTCCGTGAGCGCAGACGGCTCCAGGCTGGGAGGCATCGTCGGATATATGAACTCCGGGACGGTACGGGGATGTGCAAACCGTGGAACGGTCATGTCTGAAAACCGCAGCAATATTGGAGGCGTTGTCGGGTGTATCAACGCGGTATCCAGGACCACAGGACTGTATACCACTGTCAGCGGATGCTCCAACATCGGGACGGTTGCCGGTTATGAAAATATCGGAGGCGTCGTGGGGTATGCCGTTACGGGAAACGCGAAAGACCTGTCAATTCCCAACCAGACGGTAAAGATTGCAGGCTGCAGCAACGAAGGCCCGGTGACAGCGCACGCCTATGTGGGAGGCATCGTTGGGTTTGCAAAGGACGAACGGATTGCGGATAATCTGATGGAGATTTCCGGATGCACAAACACAGGAGAGGTTGCGGCGACTGCCGCGGAGGAAAATGAGCGGGCAAACGCAGGCGGAATCGCGGGCGTGGTGTGGATCAGCGCCGTGACAAACTGTACCAACGCGGGGACTGTCAGCGCGGGAAAACCGAGAATCGGCGGCGTGGCCGGTTATATGAACGGAGGACGTATCAAAGGATGCGTGAATAAGGCTTCGATCATCGCCGAGGATGTCAGACAGATCGGCGGGGTAATCGGCATTATCGACGCCGTATCGGATACGCCGGGTATGTATGCGTTTGTAGAGGGCTGCTCCAACGAGGGAGAGGTGAAAGGGGACCAGCAGGTCGGCGGAATTGTGGGCTACACGGCGACGGGAAAGACATCGGATGCCGCTTTCCCCAATGTTCCTGTCCGGATCAGCGGCTGCAGCAACACGGGCCCGGTGACGGCGAATTCCTATGTGGGCGGTGTCGCAGGATATCTGAGGGACGAGCACTCCGGAGAGAATCAGACGGAGCTTACGGCCTGTTCCAACGAAGGAACGGTTCTGGCGACAACAGCCGGAGAAAAGGACAACGCCAATGTCGGAGGAGTCGTGGGCGTGGCCTGGATCTCCAATGTAACCGATTGTCTGAATACCGGTACAGTCAGATCCGTTTACAAAGGAATGAGAGCCGGCGGTATCGTAGGATACGGGTACACAAAGGGAAACGAGACTTATCGCATTTCCAACAACCTGAATATGGGAAATGTGGAAACTATGGCCGCTTCACGCAGGGGGGCCGTGATCGGTTCCGCCGTGAAGGATGGACTGACTGCGGAGAACAATTATTATTATGCGGGTCCGAGAGACAGCTTTGGAGGGATTCTGATCACGGGGGATGACATTTCTGACGACGATATGTTCCCCGGGCTTTTCCGGGACGGGAGTCCGTGGATCTACACGATAGAGGGGCCTCAGATCCGCCAGACCCATGTTCATACCGGCGAAGCGGTTCCGATCCCGAACAATGCCCGGCAGCATCAGACTCAATGTATATGCGACGAGTATGAGGGAAATAAACTGCAGGATCATATATGGGATTCTTCGGGAAAGAAATGCTCTGTCTGCGGCTATACACGGCAATAAATCCTGCAAAATATAAAAGCATTCGACTTTTTAAGAAATAATCCTATAAATTTCGTCTGTTCTATGATTATGCAAAATTATACAATATAGTCAGAAATTCTGAGCAATAGACAGAATTTTAAAAACACTTCAGTATGCAGGTGGATGCGGAAGAGACGGGTGGGACGCAGCTTCCCTGCACAGGCAGAAAGGCAGAGGAAAGAGATGAAGGCAAGGATATGGCAGGAAAATGTCAAACGAAAGACCTATAAGGTCGGCGAGGGCAGCAAAGCCCCGCATTTTATCGAAAAGAAGCAGTATCAGGGGGCCTGCGGAAAGGTTTATCCCTTACAGGTGGCGGATCGTATTTTTGACGAGACGGAAGAAAA
Organism: uncultured Lachnospiraceae bacterium; assembly: GCA_947630085.1. Lineage (GTDB taxonomy): Bacteria > Bacillota > Clostridia > Lachnospirales > Lachnospiraceae > UBA3402. Next base: position 17,891 of record CANRGP010000007.1, on the reverse strand, counting down.
AGAGTACGATATGATCCGGCTGGAGAATGATTATATTTCAGTCAATCTTCTCCCGGCTATCGGAGGCAAAATCTACGGGGCGAAAGCAAAGAAGAACGGCTATGAATTTATTTATGAAAATCCGGTGGTCAAGCCGGCTCTGATCGGCCTGTGCGGTCCCTGGGTATCGGGGGGAGCGGAGTTCAACTGGCCCCAGCACCATCGTCCCACGACGTATTCTCCTGTGGAGTACAAGCTGCGTGAAAATCCGGACGGATCGGTTACCTGCTTTATGGGAGAGCTGGAACCGCTGAAGCATATGCGCGGTATGGTAGCGGTGACGGTCTATCCGGACAGTACGCTGGTGGAGGCCAAAGGGATCGTCACCAACTGCACGGACAAGGCACTTCCGTTCATGTGGTGGAACAATACCGCCGTCAGGGTACACAGCCAGTATAAGGCAATTTTCCCTCCGGATATCGAGTACGGATCCGATCATGACAGACGGGCGATTATTTCGTTCCCGGTGATGAAAGGTATATTTAAGACGGCAAGACCTTATGACTACGGCGACGGAACCGACGTCACCTGGTTTAGTGAAGTGAAGGTACCGACGTCGCTGATGATTCCCCGCGGAGAGACAAAGATGGACTTCCTGGGCGGATACGACTACAAGCGCGAGGCCGGGACGATGATCATTCATGATCACCATACCTCACCCGGATGCAAGATGTTCACCTGGGGAGATGCGGACTTTGGGCGGAAATGGTGCTCGAATCTGACGGACAATGACGACCGGTATCTGGAGCTGATGACGGGAAGCTATACGGACAATCAACCGGATTTTGCATACATCGAGCCGGGAGAGACAAAAGAATTTATCAACTGCTGGTATCCCATCCAGGGAATCGGAAATGTTTCCAATGCCGGCATGGACGGCGCGATTCTGCTGGAAAAGGCGGATCGGGCCGGAAGCTGGAAGGTGGGGGCGGTAGTGACCAGACGCCGCCCGGGTCTGCGGCTGGTTCTGGAGAGCAAAGGCAAAATATTGTTTGAGCGGAGGGGAGAACTCGACCCGGAGAGCTTCTGGCTGGACGAGGTTGAGGTCCCCGGGGAGATTTCCGAGGAGATGATGACACTTTCTCTGTATGACGGGGAGGGAGAGCTGCTCCTGTTGTATACCCCAACGGTGAAAGGGAAGAAGCAGCCGCCCAGGCCGCGTGAAAGAGCTCCTTATCCCAAAGATGTGTATTCCGTGGAAATGCTTTATATCTATGGACGTCATCTGGCTCAGTATAAGCATGGAACGTATCAGCCCGAGGATTATTTTCTGGAAGCGCTGCGCAGGAGCCCGAAGGATTACCGGTGCAATCTGGAGATGGGAAAGATCATGCTGGAAAGAGGAGATTTTGAACAGGCGCAGCAGTATCTGCAGACCGCGATGGAGAGGATCACGTTTGAAAACACCAGTCCGCAGGACTCGGAAATTTATTACCAGATGGGACGTCTTCTTCGGCTGAAAGGAGAGCTGGAGGAAGCCTACGGATATTTCCGGGCAGCGGCGTGGCAGTATCCGTACCGGAGCAGCGGATATTTTGAAAGTGCCTGTATCAGCTGCACAACCGGGCATAAGGAGAGAGCTGCAGAAGAACTGAGGGAGGCGCTGAAGACAAACGCCATGTTTTATGCGGCAAGGACTCTTTTGGCGTATCTGACCGGAGATGTAAAAGCCGTTAAAAAAATCATTGAGGAGTTTCCGCTGGATGGATCGGCCAGATATACGCTCTGGCTGATGACCGGAGAAACTGTGGGAGAATTTGTCCGAACCCATCCGGAGTATGTCCTGGATGCCGCTTTGCTGTTTGAGAAAGCCGGGCTGAAAGGCGAAGCGGTTCGGATCCTCCGTGACTGTGACAATCCTTCCATGAATCTTCTTTTCCATTTACAGGCGCTGACGGGAGAGTCCGCTGGGGAAGCCTCCCTGACCCAGTGGCTCCCCAATCGGCTGGAGGATATCGCCGTGCTGACCGGCGGCGACTGGAGAGCTTCGTATATATTGGGATGTTTGTATTATGACAGAGAAAATTACACAGCTGCCCGAGATGCCTGGGAGAAATCGATGAGAGCCAATGATCGCTACGGTTATACCTGGAGAAATCTGGCAATTGCCTATTATGATCACCTGGGCAAACCGGAGCTGGCACATTTGTATATGACGCGGGCAGTGGATCTGGAGCCCGGGGATGCGCGTCTGGTTTATGAACTGATGCAGATTGAGAAGGAAGACCATATTTCCATCGAGAAACGTATCGAGACAACCCGGACGTACAGAGATCAGGTATACAGCCGGGATGACGCATGGCTGGACGCTGCAATTCTCCGGATGCAGACAGGCGATTATGCCGAGGCGAAAGAGATGCTTCTGGAGAAAAGCTTCCATATTTATGAGGGCGGTGAAGGGAAACTCACTAAATATCATCGCTGGCTCCATGTGCTGATGGCAAATCAGGCTATGAGCGGCGGCGATTATGAGACGGCGGAAAAGGAACTTGACGAAGCGCTGAATTATCCTCTGAGCTACGGAGAGGGCCGGGGATTTCTGGAGCAGGACGCCAACGTCCATTACCTGAAAGGGTTGCTGATGGAGATCACGGGTCGCCCGCAGGAAGCAGAAGCCTGTTATAAAATGGCCGAAGAGGAGCCGGAACTGGTTAATGAGATCCTGTATTTTACAGGGCTGTGCGAAGAGAGAGTGGGGCACAAGGAAGCGGCCCTCAGGCATTACCATATGCTTCTGGAGGAAGGGGAGACCTACGCGCACCATCCGGATCGCTACGGATATTTTGGAGTCGGCATGGAATCCCCGCTGCCCTTTGAGAGTAATATACGCAAGAACAATATGGTGAAAGCTCATACACTCCGAATGCTCGCGTATCTGGGTCTCCGGGAGATGGCGGCCTGCGACGGGGAGAAACTGAAACTGAAAGCGCTGGATCCGGATAACCCGCTGCTGATATTTTTGGGGAGCCTGGGAATCTTGTGAATTCGGAAGAGAAAAATAAAGAGGAGGAGGAATTATGACGAAAAGAAAACAAATGCGGCGGCTGGCATGGATAATGACGGCGGCGCTTGCAGCCATTTCTCTCGCGGGGTGCGGTAAAGAGGAAAATCCGTCGCAGACGTCGGCTGCGGGGGGAAACAATGGGGGAAGCAGCATTTCAGTCAGCGAAGCTCCCTATCCGGCCACATTCGAGCCGTCTGGAAGCAAAGCCGATATTTATACCGCCAATATGGAGACATTCCAAAGGGAATTTATTGAATATTTTAAAGAAAGCGGGCAGGCGGACCGGGTAGCCGGATACGATGAGCCTGTCAGCGTGACAATGGTCCGCCCGTATTCCAGCGGCCTGCAGGCGATTATTGACAGCCTGCAGAGCCAGTACGGCGAATCATATGAGGAAAACCGATTCACGGATATCATGAAACGTCTTCTGAACGTGGATATCTACTACAACTGGGTTACCGGCCAGTCCGAGTATGCGCAGAAGCTCCGCTTCGATATGGCGGCCAATGAGCTGCCGGATATTTTCTTCGTGACAAGCCAGAACGATCTGGCTGAGCTGGCGGAAGCCGATCTGATATGGGATCTGGACAGCATGGTAGAGCAGTACGCTTCCGATGACCTGAAGATGATACTGGACAGTCAGCAGTACGCGGTGCAGAAAGGGATGATCGACGGCAGGCTTTATGGTCTTCCCTCCACGATGTCGGCTACAGATAATGTGCGCTATCTTTATATCCGTGAGGACTGGATGGAGAATCTGGGTCTGGAGTATCCGAAAACTCTCGATGAGCTTGCAGAGATAATCGAGGCGTTCGCCACCAGAGATCCGGACGGAAACGGCGTCGACGATACCTACGGGTTGTCCGGTCTGAGCGACTATACCTACTGCTTCGGGGCGATTTTTCAGGGCTTTGGATCCAATCCCAAGCAGATTTATGAGGTGGAGAAAGGGCAGAACGTCTACGGAGGCACGACAGAGGGGACAAAGAAAGCCCTGGCGTATCTGGCTGATCTTTATCAGAAGGGATATATTCAGGCGGACTTCGCGACACAGAGCGCTGCTCAGGAAAGGGAAGTAATCGCTCAGGGCAAGGTGGGCATTGTTATGGGAAACCACGCCATACCTACCTATATGATCAATACCCTGCACGAGATTGATCCGTCCGTCAGCTGGAGAGCCATTGTTGCTCCGACGGAGACGGGAGAGCAGAACCGGATCCTGCTGTCCTCGTCGATCAACGGGTTCATAGTCGTCAACAAGGAATTTGAGCATCCCGAGATTGCCATAAAAATGGCGAATATCGTGGTGAGCGCCCTCTATAACAGCAGTGTCGGGGACTGGTGGTATTATGATCAGAACGCCAGCTATTCGCTTTCTCCGTTCAATGTCTTCATGCCGGCATTCTCCAATCTGGACACCTATCTGGAGCTGCAGAAAGCGTTTGAGGCGGACGACCCCTCCGCGCTGTCAGCCAAGGGACAGTCCTACTGGAAGATCATGCACGGGGACAACGAGACGTCGAAGTGGGCCTACAACAGTATGTTTGGTCCCGGAGAAGGAACATCCATGTCGGTCCTGAACACTTATTATCAGGCGGGAGACTACTACTGGGTCACATTTAACGGACAGTACAACGATCAGATGAATGCGACATATTCCAGCATCGGCAGCGCTATGAACCAGATCTTTATCAGTATCATTACCGGACAGGTGGATCTGGAGACCGGGTGGAGTCAGTGGATGGATACGTTTACGAAGCTGAAGGGGTATGAGATCCTCGACTATGTAAACCAGTGGTGTGAGGAAAATAACAGCTATAACTAAGGCGGTGCGTGCAGGCCGTACTGCGGGTCATCGGATACCGCAGTATGGTCTGCGCCGTTTCAGACAATGAGAAAGGAATTGACATGAACGAAAAGGTAAAATGGTTCAGAAAAATAAAAAGAGAGCTTCCTTTGCATCTGATGCTGCTGCCGGGAGTTATCCTGATCTTTATCTTTCATTATATCCCTCTGTACGGGATCGTGATCGCGTTTCAGAATTTCAAGCCGGCGAAAGGACTGTTCGGTCCCCAGGAATGGGTAGGATTTGACAATTTTTCTTATCTGTTCAGTCTTCCCAATACATGGAACGTAATCAAAAATACAGTGACGATTGCCTGCTGGAAGATTGTTCTGAGCCTGATCGTACCGATCATCGTCGCGCTTTTGCTCAATGAAATGACTCAGCTGCGGTATAAAAAAGTGATTCAGACGGTCATCTATTTCCCGCACTTCATTTCATGGATTATCTTAAGCGGAATCATGTTCGGGATCTTGAGTCCCACATCGGGTATTATCAATCAGCTTCTTCAGAAGCTGGGCTTTCATGCGATCTATTTTCTGGGAGATAACCGGTATTTTCAGGGAACCGTTATTGTGAGCTCCATCTGGAAAGGCTTTGGCTACGGGACAATCGTGTACCTGGCATCCCTGATGTCCATTGACCCGACGCTGTATGACGCGGCGGCGATTGACGGGGCGGGGCGGTTGAAGCAGACATGGCACATTACTCTCCCGGGTATGCGAATGATCATCGTATTGATGATGGTTCTGAAACTGGGAGATGTGCTCGACGCAGGATTCGGACAGATTCTCAACCTCTACAGTCCGGCCGTGTATGAGACGGGGGATATTCTGGATACCATGATCTACCGAATCGGTCTTGCGGGAGGGAAATACGGAGCGGCTACCGCAGCCGGACTTCTTAAGGCTCTCGTTTCTTCCGTGCTGATCTCCGTATCTTACTGGATCGCTTATAAATTTTTTGACTATAAATTATTCTGATGGGAGGGGCATATGGCAAAACACGGAAAAATTCGGGAATCCCGATCCAGGAAGATATTCCTGGTATGTAATACAATCATCCTTACGATACTGATGCTGAGCTGCCTTCTTCCGTTTCTGTATATGGTGGCGGTGTCTTTCAGCAACAAAACTTTCGTGGATTCCGGCCAGGTATCATTTCTGCCAAAAGGGTTTAATCTGTACGCTTACCAGTATCTGCTGAGAAATCTGAGCTTTTGGCGGGCTTTCGGCGTCACTGTGCTGGTGACGGTTTTGGGGACGCTTTTGAATCTGACTATGATGACCCTGACGGCGTTCCCGCTGTCGAGACCCGACGGCAGACTGAAAGGACGCACTCTGTACGCGTGGTATTTCTTCTGCACCATGCTGGTCGGCGGCGGAATGATTCCGTCTTATGTATTGAAAACCAGTCTGGGGCTGCGCAATAATCTGCTCGTGCTGTTTCTTCCTTCGGCGCTGCCGATCTTCAGCACGATCCTGATGATCAATTTTTTCCGGCAGGTTCCCATTGAGATGGAGGAATCGGCCAGAATGGACGGGGCAGGTCCCCTGCGCACGCTGATTTCCATTTATATTCCGCTGTCAAAGCCTTCTATGGCTTCCATGGCGTTGTTTTCTATGGTCAGGCACTGGAATGAATGGTTTACCGGTATGATTTATATGAGTCCCAAGCTGCAGCCCCTGCAGACATATCTGCGAACGATTATTGTTCAGCAGGATTACAGCCAGTTATCCGCCGAGGAGTCGATTATGCTGGGTTCTATCTCCGATGCCACGCTTCGGGCGGCGCAGATCATCATCGCTACGCTTCCTATCCTGTGTATTTACCCGTTTTTGCAGAAATATTTCGTTAAGGGCGGTACGCTGGGAAGTGTGAAAGGATAGGGCAGGACAGGACAGGAGCCGGACGGACAGTCCCCCGGCGGGGAAGAATCATCAGCGTGAAGGGAGAAATGATAAGATGGTAGTAGAAACAAAGAACCTGAGCTTTTCGATTGATGAGACGGCTCGGGACGCGAAATTTATTATAAAAGACAACCCTGAGGCCGCGACGTCCGGCTCGGATTTCTGGCGTCTGATTCTAGATGACGGACAGCGCACGGAGATTCCGGTGTTCTCCTCCAGACAGACCGGTGTCGTGGAGAAGACCGGCGAGGGGCTTCGGATCATATATCCGAAGCTAGTGTCGGAATACGGCGACGTGTACCAGGTCTATCTGGAAATTATGGTGACGGAGGAGGACGGGCTGTTGCGGTTCCGGCCCTATATGGAGAACCTGGAAGCCGATATACGGATCAATGAATGCTTCTGCCCGCTGGCGGATTTCACCAGGCTTTACGGTGAAAAGGAAAAGGACGTTTTGTATATGCCGAACGGCCTGGGAACCCGTGCGCCCAATCCCTGGAAGGTGATGGAGAAGATGACCGGGGACTATTACGCCCATAATGAGTACGAGATCTTCTGGCATCTGCATTATCCCCGGGCGTCCATGAGCTGGCTGGGGATTGAATCCGAAGGACATTTCCTCTATATGGCCAGGTACGACGAGCAGATGCGCCACTGCTTCCTTACGGTACGGCAGCGGATCCACGCGGAGCCTCTCAATCTGATGCTTGGGATCGACCATTTCCCGATGGCAAGACCGGGGGAGGCGCTGACTCTGCCCGGGGGAGTCGTAGGGATCCTGGACGGCGACTGGAGAGCGGCGGCCAACCGCTACCGTGCGTGGGCGGAAAAGGCTTTCTACCGGGTTCCTGAAAAGGCAAAGTGGGTGCAGGAGATGACCGGATGGCAGAGGGTCATCATGCGTTCCCAGTACGGCGAGGATTATTATACGGCGGAGGATCTGCCGCGTCTTTATGAGATCGGAGCCAAATACGGCATCCATACGATGTTTCTCTTCGGATGGTGGAAAGGCGGCATGGATCGGGACTACCCTACCTACGAGGAACCCTACCCGGGAGGATTTGCGGATCTTCGGGACAATATCCGCAAGGTGCGTGAGATGGGCGGGCGGGTGATCCTGGAGTGCAACGCCCACTTCATGGATCCGACAAACCCCTATTATAAGGAATTTGGCCGGGAGGTAGAGATCCTGGATATCAACGGCAACGAGGTGAGGCCCGAGTTCGGTTATCCGGGGCACGGCGAATATCGCTTTACTTATGGAAAGAGGCAGTTCCCGCTTTGCTGTTCCGGGGCGGAGCGCTGGAGAAAGCAGCTGATGTCGGTTTTGCGGCAGATGAGGGAGCTGGATCCGGACTGCCTGTTCGTGGACTGTTTCGGCGCCTGTCCGTATCAGCCCTGTTTCAATGAGCGTCACGAGCACGGCCCAAGGGTGGATGAGGAGTGGATCGGACACCGAAAATTTTTCGACGAGGCGGCGGAGTATTGCCGCCATGAGGACAAGGCGCTGGCCGTCGAGATTGTGACGGACATTGCGGCTTCCTACAATCAGTTTATCCACGGCCTGATCAATGTGGATTTCCGGATTGACGGCAGCGCGTTTCCGCAGCTGTTCCGCTACACATTCCCGGAGGTGATTACGACGGATCGGGGAATCCGTCATGAGGAAGGAGATTTCGACCGAAGGCTGAAAAGCGCACTGGTGTCGGGAGTCCGTCTGGACGCGGAGCTCTATGTCTGCCGGGCCGATCTTGACCGCAGTCCGAAATACGCCGCCGTGGCGGCCTATTATACATCGGTGCTTGAAAAATACAAGGATTTTATGATGTTGGGAACCTATACGGTGGTCGATACCAGTCCGCTTCCGTATTATGTAAAGCGCGGGGAATATTATGACAGAGAAGGAAAGCGCCTCCTGCGGATTCTGTATAACGCCTCGGACAGTGAGACCGTGGTCTGCGGTCGCAGGGTCGGCGGAGATGAAATGTCGTTTGATATTTTCGAGATTGAAGAATACAAAAAAATCGCTGCGGAATACAACAAAGACTTTGACGACGCGCTGTATCCGACAAGATTTGTCGCTGCGCAGGAGGCGGGTGTGCTGCCTCCGGACGCTTCATAGGAGGAAAATATGAAAAATAAAATCATCAGCCTGCTTCTGATCGGAGGCATGGCTGCAGGCGCGGTGGCCTGCGGAAGAAGCGGGAACGGCAATCCTGCCGCAGGCCCAGTATCCGGGTCGCAGACGGCTTCGGAGACTGCCGAGGAAACCGTAACGCAGGAGGAAACAGTTTACGAATCATTGCAGGAAGAGGAGCCGGAAGTGTTCGTTTTTTTAATGGACGGAGGCGACGGCGACGGTTCCAGCGCCCAGTCGCCGCTTGGAGACCTGACAGAGGCCGTGCTGAAGCTTAAGGAGACTGGAGGAGCGGTCGTGCTCTGCGGAGATGTGAGCATTGAGGAGAATACGGTAATTCCCTCCGTGGATGGTCCGCTTTTCCTTATGGGAGACGGGGGCAGGCTGGTGCTTCATTCGCGGCTTGCGTTTGAAAACGGAGGAAGGGGAGATACCATAACCATTGATGATCTGACGATTGAGAACGCATCTGCAGCCCCTGAAGAAATCATCTGCAACTACAATCATATGCGTTTTGGAGACAGACTGACGGTCGAAGCGGACGGATACTATCCGATCATCTATGAAGGGATCTATTCGCCGGCGGATGAGCCGCTTTCGCCCGAAGAAGTTTCCTACGAAGGCGACGCAGCCGTCTACATCGGAAGCGGTACATGGGAAAGCTACATCGGAGGAAATTACCGGGACGGTACGACGTCGACGTTTGGGATCCACCGTGGTAATATGAAGCTGGAAATCGCCGGGGGCGTGTTTAAGGGCGATGATGCCGCGTCAGCCTCCGCCGGTTACACGCCGGGCACACGCAACCAGAATTTCTATTCGACATCCTTTGTCGGAATGAATTTTTATGACGGAAATGTCGATGTGAAGATAAGCGGAGGCAGCTTTGAGGGGCCGGTGTTCGGCGTAGCGCGCTTTGGGATCGCGATAGGAAAGACCCTGTTCAGCGAATATGTGCGCCGCGGTGATATGAACGTGGAGATCACGGGCGGCAGCTTTACGGGCGGAGAAATTACCGCCATGCAGCCCTCTACGACCGCTGCGGGACTTTGGCGCGGCAATTATGACCTGACAATCGCGGAGGGCGTGGAGCTGGCCGACGGGATCATCCTCTCAGCCGAGTGTGTGGAACCATATAAAGGAGAGACAGCGCTGGCGTCTCTGCAGATTCCGTCCGGCGCGGATGTGGTCCTGCGGGCATTTGACAGGGTCAACGGTGAGGAAGCCGACGGAACTGAGCCTGTGCGCATCGGATTTATCGGTGACAGCATTACCTTCGGTTCCACGACGAGCCCTGTAAATATGAAATCATATCCTGCCCAGCTTTTGGCGCGGCTGGAAGCGGAGGGAAAGGATTATATCGTGGGCAACTTTGGCGTAGCATCCGCGGGCGTGCTGGATACGTGCACATACGCGTATGCGGATACATTATACAGCCATATTTCGCTGGAAGAGTTTGATCCCGACATCATGGTATGCGCGCTGGGGGCGAACGATGCCCGCGTGGCCGGAGGAACCAAGGGACGGCTGGACAGATACTATAATGAATTTAAAGCGATGGTCCGTTCCTACGGAGAGCTTCCTTCCGTGAAAGACGTCTACATCACAACTGCGATTCACCGTCATTCCGCGTATGCGGCGGGAATGGATCCGGACAGGGCGAAGCAGGCGCGCATCAATGATCTGCGTTCTACCTCGTATGTGATGCCGACACAGAAGCGTATTGCGGCGGAGCTGGCCGCAGAAAGTCCCGCGGCAAACTATACGCTCATTGATCTGTACGCCCTTACCCTGAAAGACGCGATCCTCGAAGGCTACTACAGCAGCGACAATCTGCATCCGAATGAGAAAGGCTTAAAGATCATGGCGGACTGCTTTTACGGCGCACTGTTTGAAGGGAAATGCGGCACGGATGCGGAATTTACCGACTCCTATTTCCTGGACGAGATCTATGTCAAAGAGGGTGCGCCCATCGACGGGGCGGGCACGAAAGAGGATCCGATGGGATATCTCGGACTCGCGCTCTCCAGGGTGAGCCGCTCGGGCGGAAGGATCATTCTGCTGGACGATTATACGATCGATTTCGATTTTGATACGCCGATCGATGTGGAGGGCGGCCTCTATATCGGAGGCGAGGAGGGGAAAACGCCGACGGTCACCTTTACAGGCAAGACCTTTAAAGTGGGCAGCAGCCTTGTGCTGGACAATATGGTATTTTCTACGAAGGGCGGCCAGAAGACTCCGTATTTTGTCGCCCGCTACCAGGATCTGACCATTGGAAAGAATTTCTCTACGGAAAAAGACGATGAAAATAACTATCCGTATATCGTCGCCGGTCATCACGCCTATCCGGACGGAGAGGAGTACCCGGAGGAGACGAACCAGGATACGGCTCAGGGTGTAAGCTCGGACGGAGATATAAACATTCGGATCCTCGGCGGGAAATTCCATCGCTTCCTGGGTGGGAATCTCCGTATCGGAACCAGCTCGCCGTTGGGGACGTTTTCAGGGAACCTTTCGATCGAAGTCTCTGATGCCTCGTTTACCGACAGCTTTGTCGCGACGGGAATGAATTATACCACGGGTTCGGTGACGGCAAGACTTACGAACGTGTCGGCGGCGGAGGGAGTCTTCGGGACGTCCCGTGCTGGCAAGACAGAAGGATTCAACTCGTTTGACGACGCAAACAACGCAGGAGGGCGCGTGGAAGTATTCTGCATGGGAACAAGCGACTATGCGGTATCTGAGCATGAGTCTGTGTCAGGGCAGACGCAAAGCGCCGACGTCACGATCCATGCGGAATGACGGGCGTGATCTTGCAGTGAGACGGAAGCGGAGAAAGAAAAAGGATGAAAAAGATCGAACTTAAGGCCGGCGGCTATACGGCATGGATCCTGCCGGAGCGGGGAGGCACCTGCGTGAGGCTTTCCCGCTTCGGGGCGGAGGCCCTGCGCACGCCGGAGAATGAGGACAGCTACAGGCAGAATGAATTTTTGTGGGGCACGCCGATCCTGTTTCCGCCGAACCGCATATCTGGCGGACAGTTTGAATTTGAAGGAAGAATCTACCGTCTGCCGGTGAACGAGATGAAGACGGGCTGCTTTCTTCATGGAACGCTGCATAAGACGCCGTTTGTGGTGACGGCCTGCAGTGCGGATAAGGCGGTTCTTAAGTACGAGGCGACGCCGGAAAATCCATATCTGACTTTCCCCCACGCATTTGAGATCGTTGTGGAATGGACGCTCCGCGAGAGCGGGCTGTGCCAGAGAGTCCGGTTTATCAACCGATCGCAGCAGAATATGCCGGTCGCTCTGGCTTTCCATACGACATTCCCGATTCCTTTCATGCAGGAGGGGAAACCGGAGGAAACGGCGCTTACGCTGGATACCTCGGAGGAATACGGCCGGAATATGGATACCTTTCTGCCGGACGGACGGGCGTGGAAAGAGTATCCGGATAAGGAAGAGATGGACACGGGCACGTATCTTCCGTCGGAGCATACGATCAGTCGCCTGTTTAGGATGGGCACGCGCCATGAGATGTGCCTGACGGATCTGCGCACCGGGACGGATGTCCGCTACCGCGCAGGAGAAAGCTACGGGTATTGGATGGTGTATAACGGCGGGAGACGTGACATCCTGTGTGTGGAGCCGCAGTCATGGCTCTCCAACTGTCCAAACGCGCCGTTCCCAAGGGAGGCATCGGGCTTTGACGCGATTGCTCCAAAGGAAGCGCGGGAGTATGAGACAGAGATGAGCATCGGGAAAAGAGAAGCATCGGGGCGGTAGGAGGCCGCAGGCTGCCGGAGATTTTCAGGCAGAAACGGATGCCTTTTCCGGGCGGACAGATTACAATGACGGATCTGTCTGTTCGGAAAAGGTATTTTTGCGTTTTTGTGCGAAAACAAATTACTGACTAGACGCAAAGGGAATTTGGGAATATAATAGAGACTGTATCGGCAGACGCCGGAGACGGCGTTTCATGACATATCGGAAAGGATTTGCATATGGATATAATCAAAGCCCTGCAGGAAGAACTGAAGATCACCCGCGGCCAGGCAGAGGCCGCTGTGAAGCTGATAGACGAAGGCAATACGATCCCGTTCATTGCCCGCTACCGCAAGGAAGCCACAGGCTCCCTGAACGATGAGGTGCTGCGCGCGCTGGACGAGCGCCTGCGGTATCTGCGCAATCTGGAAGAGAAGAAGGAGCAGGTTCTCGCCTCCATCCGGGAGCAGGACAAGCTGACTCCGGAGCTTGAGAAGCAGATCGCCGACGCGGAGACTCTGGTGGCGGTGGAGGATCTTTACCGGCCATACCGGCCCAAACGCCGCACCAGGGCCACCATCGCCCAGGAGAAGGGGCTGGCTCCGCTGGCGGACCTGATCGCGCTGCAGATGACGCGGGAGCCGGTGGAGGTATCGGCCGCCGCGTACATTTCCGGGGAAAAGGGCGTCGCTACCGCGGAAGAGGCCATTGCCGGGGCGAAGGATATCCTGGCGGAGCGGATCTCCGACGAGGCCGATTACCGCACCTACATCCGCAACGTGACCATGAACCAGGGCCTGATCCATTCCGAGGCGAAGGACGAGACCGCGGAATCGGTCTACGAGATGTACTATCATTATGAGGAAACCGTCAGGAAAGCCGCCGGCCACCGGATCCTGGCGCTGAACCGGGGCGAGGAGGAAAAATTCCTGACCGTGAAGATCCTGGCGCCGGAGGAGCAGATCCTGCGCTTCCTGGAAAAACGCGTGATCACCCGGGACAATCCCTATACTTCTCCGGTTCTTTGCGAGGTCGTCGACGACAGCTACCACCGCCTGATCGCACCGTCCATCGAGCGCGAGGTGAGGAACGCCCTGACCGAGGCGGCCGAGGACGGCGCGATCAAGATCTTCGGAAAGAACCTGGAGCAGCTTCTGATGCAGCCGCCCATCGTGGGCCGTGTGGTCCTGGGCTGGGATCCGGCCTTCCGAACCGGATGCAAGCTGGCTGTGGTGGACGCCACCGGCAAGGTCCTGGATACGGTGGTCATTTATCCCACCGCCCCCCAGAACAGGGTGGAGGAGGCGAAGGCGATCTTAAAACGCCTGATCAGGAAGTACAATATCTCCCTGATCTCCGTCGGCAACGGCACCGCTTCCCGCGAGTCGGAGCAGGTAATCGTGGAGCTGCTGCGGGAGATCCCGGAGAAGGTTCAGTATATCATTGTCAATGAGGCGGGAGCATCGGTCTATTCCGCCAGCAAGCTGGCGACGGAGGAGTTCCCGAATTTCGACGTGGGGCAGCGGAGCGCCGCGTCCATTGCCCGCAGGCTCCAGGACCCGCTGGCGGAGCTGGTGAAGATCGACCCGCGTTCCATCGGGGTGGGCCAGTACCAGCACGACATGAACCAGAAGAAGCTGAGCGAGGCCCTGCAGGGCGTGGTCGAGGACTGCGTGAACAGGGTGGGCGTGGACCTGAATACCGCCTCGGCCCCGCTTCTGGAATACGTCTCCGGCATCAGCAAGGCTCTGGCGAAGAATATCGTGGCTTACCGGGAGGAGAACGGCGCGTTTACCAGCCGCGCCCAGCTTCTGAAGGTGGCGAAGCTGGGGCCGAAGGCTTATGAGCAGTGTGCCGGATTCATGCGCATCATGGGCGGGAAAAATCCGCTCGACGGCACCTCTGTCCATCCGGAGAGCTACGAGGCGGCAAAGACGCTGCTTGCGAAGCTGGGCTGCAAGCCGGAGGAGATCGCCGCAGGCGGCCTGGCGGGCATCGGCAGGAAGATCACGGATTATAAAAAAATGGCGGAGGAACTCGGCATCGGTGAAATTACTCTGCGGGATATCGTGAAAGAGCTGGAGAAGCCGGCCCGTGATCCCCGCGATGAGATGCCGAAGCCGATCCTTCGGACCGACGTTCTGGAGATGAAGGACCTGACGCCCGGCATGGTGCTGAAGGGAACCGTGAGAAACGTGATCGATTTCGGGGCCTTTGTGGACATCGGCGTCCATCAGGACGGCCTGGTGCATATTTCTCAGATGTCGGACAAGTACATTAAACACCCCATGGAGGTGGTCAGTGTGGGGGATATTGTGGAAGTCAAGGTACTGAGCGTGGATCCGGCGAAAAAACGGATCGCGCTGACGATGAAGCTGTAGGCGGGAAGAAGGGAAGAGGTTCAGATGAGTCAGGAAAAAGAGATCCGTTTCTGTATCCGTATAGCCGTGAGAGACCTGTGGCGCTTTTCCATGTACCACGCCAACAAGGGCTACCTGGGATTCTTTAATGTGCTGTTTACGCTTGCCGCGCTGTTTCTGCTGTTCTTCCAGGGGGAGCAGATGAACCTGACGCAGCGGTTCCTGCTTGTCGTGTGCGCGCTGCTGTTCACAGTGTGGCAGCCCATGCTCCTCTGGATAAAAGCCGGAAGGCAGGCCGCGCAGAAGGGAATGAAAGAGCCTGTCAATATGATATTTTCGGACGGAGGGATCCGTGTAGAGCAGGGAGAGGAAAGCCTGGAGCTTGCCTGGGAGGACGTGCGGAGAGTGAAACGGATTCCGGGAGAGCTGATCATTTATACGGACCGCATCCATGCCTATCTTCTCCCGGACGCGTCGGTCGGAGACCGGCGGGAGGAGCTGGCGGAGCTGCTCCGCGCGAAGCTGCCCAAAGAAAAATGCGGACGCCTGTAAGACAGAGTCCGCATTTTTGAATCATATTTCCGGGAAAAATACTTCCGGAAAAACAGCAGTTTTTGCGCTGCCGGACCGCCGGCCGATCCTCGTTTATTGAAAGAACATCATCAGGATAGATATCAGGCAGGCGATGAACATGAGGATCATACCCACGTTCAGGAATACGGTTTTAAAGCGGGTCCCCTTGGGAAGATCGGTCTCGGAGCGGTTAAAATAGACTTTCTTCCTGTAAAGGATCAGGGTGATGCATCCGGCGATCATCAGTCCGAAGACCAGGAGCGAAAAGGCAAAATACAGAAGCATCTGTGGGGAGAACATCATCGCCAGGGAAGCCGGGTCCTCGGGATTCAGAGCCGCGATAGCGTCCATATCAAGATTGTTCGTGACGGCGGAGGAGACGACGCTCCCCATAAAATTGACGAGCATATGCAACGATATGGAATAACGCAGCTTTCCCGTCCTTATGTATACATAGCCGAGAACGAGCCCGAGGGCGGACGCGTAGAAGAACTGCGACAGGTTGCCGTGGAAAAGTCCGAACATCAGCGCCGAGGTGACTACGGCCAGCGCTTCGCCATAGCCGAGCATCCGGTCGATAAACATTTTCCGGAAAATGAACTCCTCGATCATCGGCGCCAGGACGACCATGAACAGGATCTTAAGAAAGACCGAATCGTCCATAGCGTAGGAGAGGATGGGATTGTAGGACTCCATACCGAAAAGGGAGGTCAGAACTCCGGTGATAATGTTTCCTACCAGGTTCCCCCCGTACATCATAAAGAAAGAGATCAGGACCGCGACGACCATCTGGGACGGCTTCGGGTCATGCTGCTCCGGGACCTTACAGGGAAGCTTCCGGATGATCAGGAGCCCCAGAGGAACGGCCCCCAGATACATGGGAGCAAAGGTAGCCACCCATATGAACCAGGACGGGAAGTTTCCGTCCGGCCAGGCGGACATACCGATGAAGGAAATGAGGACTTGGAGAACCGAGGAGATCATCATGATTGCAAAGGCGCAGAGGCCGATGCGGGAAAACTGCTGTCTGGCCATAGCCAGATTCGGCGACTGTCCGACCGGCTCCTCGTTTTTTATCAGAGTATCCTGCATGGTAGAATTCCTCCTTAAAGAAAAATGGTATTTTGATATCAAAATGATATCAAATCCGGAAGAGATTGTCAATATCCATTAAACATTTATTTGCTTTTTCCTCCCGAAAATGATATGATGATGCCGGTGCCAAAAGGCCGTATGTTCGGAAGGACCGGCCCCGGGAACTGAGAGAAAGAGGTTGAGGATGACTGAGATTTGGGAGACGGGTTCGCCGGAGGAGACATGGCGGATCGGCTATGATATGGGAAAATGTGCTTCTCCCGGACAGGTTTGCTGCCTGGACGGAGACCTGGGCGTTGGAAAGACCGTATTCGCCCAGGGATTTGCCGCCGGCCTGGGCATTTCCGGTCCGGTGAACAGTCCGACGTTTACGATCCTTCAGGTGTATGAGGACGGAAGGCTTCCGCTGTACCATTTTGATGTGTACCGGATCGGGGATGTGGAGGAAATGGACGAGATCGGCTATGAGGACTGCTTCTACGGCGACGGGGTATGCCTGATCGAGTGGTCGGAGCGGATCCGGGAGATCCTTCCGGAGACGGCGGTCCATATAGGCATAGAGAAGGACGTGGAACGCGGATTTGACTACCGAAGGATCACGGTGAGGTAGAGGCGGGGTGAAAATAAGATGAAAATCCTTGGGATCGAGAGTTCTTCTCTGACGGCATCGGTGGCCCTGGTGACCGACGATGTGCTGACAGCGGAGTTTACGGTAAATTTTAAAAAGACGCACTCACAGACACTTCTGCCCATGCTGGATCAGATGGGCCGTATGATCGGACTGGATCTGAAGAGCCTGGATGCGATTGCCGCGGCAGCGGGCCCGGGCTCCTTTACGGGTCTGCGGATTGGCGCAGCCACGGCCAAGGGACTGGGACTTGCGCTTGACAAGCCGCTGGTTGCGGTTCCGACGCTGGAGGCGATGGCGTATAACCTCTGGGGGTGCGCCGGGGTAGTCTGCCCGATCATGGATGCCCGGAGAGATCAGGTGTATACGGGCGTGTACCGCGTGAGCATGAACGGCAAAGAGCCGGAAAGGGCGAACGGCCGAGCCTCCGGTCCATCGTGTGCGGAACGGCTGCCGGAGATCCTTCTGGCCCCGTGCGCCGCTGATATCGGCGAACTCCTGCGGAAGCTGGAGGAGATCGGAGAGCCGGTCACCT
>CANRGP010000006.1 GCA_947630085.1 uncultured Lachnospiraceae bacterium | reverse complement strand
TGATGATCTCTCTCATCCCGATATGCTGGGCGCCCCACTCCGACACGGTGACGATCGGCGGCTCCATGGAATATTCAAATTGGATCTCCTGGGACATCGAAGCATAGAACCGGTATTTGGACCGCTCATGCTCCAGAAGCCGCAGCGTGCGCTCGGAAGCGGACATCTCCTCCCGGCTCATCATTTCCTCCGTGATTTTGCGGATCTCCCGGCGCTCGCTGACACTCGCGCCAAACGTGGCGGACTCAATGCTGTCCTGAATGCGCTCGGCGCACTCCATAAGGCATTCCAGAAGCACCGGATTGAAGGCGCCGCACTCTCCGTCCAGGATCATCTCGACTGCCACCTCATGGGAAAAGGCTCTCTTATAAACGCGCTCGCTCACCAGCGCGTCGTAAACATCCGCCAGACCCACGATCTGGGCGGAAATGGGAATGTCGTCCCCTACCAGCTTATCCGGATATCCCCTCCCGTCAAACCGCTCGTGATGCCAGCGGCAGATCTCATAGGCCCGCCGAAGAAGCGGCTCGTCCTGATGGAAGGGAAGCTCCTCCAGCATGGCCGCCCCCACCGCGGGATGCGTCTTGACGGATTTGTATTCATCCCTGGTCAGCTTTCCCGGTTTATTCAGGATCTCTCCGGGAATGGCGATCTTGCCGATATCATGCAGGGCGGAGGCCATGGAGATCATGGTAATGTCCTCGGGCGTCAGCCTGTACTTGCCGGTCTTCTGGAAAAGCTGTCTGAGAAGGATCTCCGTGATCAGATGGATGTGGAGAACGTGCATCCCGCTCTCCCCGTTCCGGAACTCCACGATCTGGCTGAGAATGTCGATCATCAGGCGGCTCTGCTTCTCTTTCTCATATATCTGGTCCGTCACCATCCCCACCAGCTTTTTCTGCTTGGCATAAAGCAGGATCGTATTGACCACCCGCCGGTGGACGACCGCGGCGTCAAAGGGTCTGCTGATGTAATCGATCACGCCCAGGTCATATGCCCGCTCCACGGAGGTGTTCCCGCTCTCCGAGGAGATCATGATAACAGGAACGAAATCGATCCACTGGTATTTGTTCATCATTACCAGGACCTCGAATCCGTCCATACGCGGCATCACGATGTCGAGAAGAACTAGGGAGATCTCGGTGTACATCTGCCTCAGGATCCCGACCGCCTCCTCGCCGTCCTCCGCCTCGATGATCTCATACTCGTCTCCCAGGATATCGGCGAGAATCGACCGGTTCATCTCCGAATCATCCACGATCAGGACCTTATATCTGTTGTGTTGGTTTTTCTCATCCATCTTAAGAAGCTCCCCCGTATCTCAATTACTGTGATTCTTTAAATATAGCATTTTTTACCGGCTCAGGCAAGCCCTACTGTGTTCACATTTTATTCAAAAAACATTTACATATTCAGCATGATTTTTTCATATTTTTTCTCTATACTTTTAATTGTAAAAGCCAATACGTTTTTTTCATAATACTCGAGCTGATAATGCGAATTATCAGCTCTCCTCCCTTTTTATTCCTTTATTTATTTTAAACGGAACCGCCTGCCAGAGGGCGGTTCCTGTTTTTCTTCCGTCCCTTTTATTCCGGGAACTTCACATCCTTTCTGAGAAGAAAAAGCGCCAGAAGGTTCGGGACCGCCATCAGGCCGTTCAGCACATCCGAAAGCTCCCATACGGTCTTCAGGCTCCCCACGCATCCCAGAAAAACCGAAAATCCGTACAGGATCAGATATGTCCTGTCCAGGATCCGCCAGAATCCGGCGCCTTCCGTTACCCGCCCGGGGAACCGCGCAGCCGCCAGCCCCGCCGCGGCGCGCAGCGTCTGTCTTCCCAGAAAATACCAGGCGATCATCGTGGAAAAAGCAAAGACCGCCATAGCCAGGGAGACCATCGCCTCGCCGGCTCCCCCCAGAACGCTTCCAAAGGACCGTCCTGCAAGCGCCGCTCCGTCGTAAGGGCTCTTTGCCAGTCCCTCCGCTCCTCCCGACGCGCACAGGATCACAAGAGCGGTCAGGGTGCAGATAAAGATCGTATCAAAAAACACCTCAAACATGGCAAACATCCCCTGCTCCTGCGGGCGGGAATCCTCCGTCGCCCCGTGCAGCCCCGCCAGTGTGCCGAGTCCCGCTTCATTGGAGAACACGCCCCGCGCGATGCCGTAGCGAAACGCCCTGCTGACGCCGTATCCGCCTACTCCGCCCAGCACGGAACCGGGAAGCAGGGCATAGCCAAAAATCTGGCCCACGGCCGGAAGGATCCTGTTTCTGTACGCGATGAGCACCGCCGCGGAAAACACCGTATAGATCACCGCTGCGGCCGGGATCAGCCGGACCGTCACCTGCATGATCCGGTCCGTTCCCCCGGAAACGACGTCCAGCACAAGCGCCGTCACCGCCACCGCGCATACGACGGGCGGAACATCCAGGGAATAGGAGAGCGTCTGTGATACCGCATTGGACTGAACCATGCTCCCCATTCCCAGCGAAGCCGACAGGCAAAGCAGTCCGTAGACCAGCGCCAGCCCCGGTCTTTTCAGACCGCCGCTCAGATAGGCGCACGGCCCTGCCAGCCATTTTCCGTCGGGAAGCTTTCTTCGGAAACGCAGACTTAAAAACGTCTCGGCGTATGCCGTCATCATGCCGAAAAGCGCCGATACCCACATCCAGAAAACCGCGCCGGGGCCTCCGGCGCAGAGGGCGGTAGCTACCCCCACGATATTTCCCGTCCCGATGGTAGCGGCCAAAGCCGTGCAGGCCGCCTGGACCCTGCCGACCTTGTCCTGTTTCTTTTCCTCCGCACCGTCTCCCGACGCCAGGCTTCCCGCCGTGGCCTTCCACCAGACTCCAAACCTCCGGATCTGAAACATTCCCGAGCGAACGGTAAATAACACTCCCGAACCCAGCATAAAAAACAGCAGCGCCGGCCCCCAGACCAGCCCATGAAGCCAATGGATCATCCCCGGCCTCCGATCTCTTTGTACCTTCTATTCGGGAAGGCGCCTCACTATGACCGGCCGGGCAGGAAATCTCTGGTTTCCATTTGAATTTTCTAAAAAAATATGATACGATCAGCGTGAAGAAAGAAGGGAATCCAATGCCGGGCTTTACCACTCATCACATTGCGGGGATCCGCGCATACAGTCAGATGGAAAACGGTATTCTCAAGCAGGCGGTATCCGCCCATCGCAGCCTTTATGACCTGGGGCTGCAGGGCCCGGATATGTTTTTTTACAATCCCCTGATGCTGCACCGCCGCGGCTGCGGGAACGTAGGCTCCTATATGCACGAAAACTGTGTGTCCAGATTTTTCGAGATCTGTCTGAAGGAGATCGCGGCGGACCGCTCCCCCTGCGTCCGGGAGCGCGCCTTTGCCTACATGAGCGGCTATGTGTGCCATTGTCTCCTGGATTCCGTATGCCATCCTTATATCTATTTCCGGAGCGGCGGGCGCCGGACAAATCTGCGGAACCAGAGCCGCCACGCCCGGCTGGAAAGCCGCATCGACGCCCTTCTTCTCTCGGAGCAGAAGAAAAGCCTGCAGGCGGACCATCTGCAGGCGGCAGAAGTAAGCCGGGAAGAAATGCGCTTTCTTTCCTCCTTTCTCTCCGGCTGCATGAGCCGGGCCTGCTGCGGCATTTCCCGGGAGCGCCTTGTCAGGCCGTCCGCCATACGCTTTTCGTTTTATTCCTTCCGGACCGGCCGGAAGCTCCTTGTATTGCACGGTTTTCTCGGCAGATCCGGCCCGGACGACTCCCTGAATCTGAAACACGCCGCCTGGCTCAATCCGTGGGATGAGAGCATCTGTTCCGTCGAATCCTTCCCGGAACTTCTGGAACAGACCCTTTTCCGATGCCGCCTCCTCCATACGCAGATGAACTCCCTGTACGAAAAAATCTCCTCCGGACAGACTCCGAAGGAGAAGGATTATGAAACCGTACTGGCTGCGCTGGGGAACCGTTCCCTGCACAGCGGCCTCCCCATCGGGGGAGATTCGGCCTGCCGGACAGATCACTGTCCGTTGGAAAATTCACGGTACTCACCCGCCGGGATCGTATCCTCCAGGATCCAGGTGGATTCGTCCGATTTGCTGTCATCGGGAGCAACCAATACATAAATGTCATATTTGTCAAGATAGCTGCCGAAGGACGTCTCTCCGGGAGCGGTATAGGCGGAATTCTGGTTATGGATCAGACCGCCCGCGCCCTTCACCACATCCATGGCATATTCCGCCGCTTCCTTCTCCGAGATCGGCTCGTTGACCAGAAGGAAAAAGCGTATCACGCCCTCGTTTTCAAATAATCCCATGCTGACCGTCCCCGCAAAGGGATATAATCCCGTGTTTTCATAGTCCCGGCTCATATCGGAAAACAGCTGATCCCATGCAAGCCCGTCCGCGGAAATCTCGGGAACCTCTATGTCATATTCCTCGTCATAGACGGTCGACTCCGTAATAGTGCTCTCCGTGCATCCGCACAGAAGGCAGACGCCCATCAGCAGGCACACACCGTTCCTTATCATTCTTTTCATCTTCGTTTCCTCCTTATGCAAACAGTAACAGTATAGCCTATTTTTTCTGTTTTTTGTAGTGCTTTTTTCAAATGTCAGAAAATCGTCATTTTTTCTCTTGCAATCCGGGCCGGACCGTGATATCATGTTCAATATATCCTATAAATAAATATTTTTTGAACAAGGAGTTTGCTATGAAACAGACAAATGATACTTCCGGCGCACAGCCTCTCAGGAAACAGCTTGACTGGATCACTACGGTGATCCCGTTTGTCTGCATCCTGCTTCTGTGCATTCTGTTCGTCGTCTTCCCGGATTCCTCCGGAAATGTGATATCATCCATCCGGTACTTTCTGGGGGACGAGCTGGGCAGCTGCTATCTGCTCATCGGGCTCGGAATGTTTTTATGCTCCCTCTATATCGCGTTCTCCAGGTACGGCTCCATCCGTCTGGGGAATCTTGAAAAGCCGCGCTACAGCTCGTTTCAGTGGGGCTCCATGATGTTCACCGCCGGTCTGGCGGCCGACATTCTTTTCTACTCGCTCTGCGAATGGATCCTGTATGCCGGAGAAAGCCGGATCGAATCGATGGGCGGGATCCAGGACTGGGCCTCGACTTACCCGCTTTTTCACTGGGGGCCCATTCCCTGGAGCTTTTATATGGTCCTGGCGGCGGCCTTCGGTTTCATGCTCCATGTCCGCAGGCGCTCCAAACAGAAATACTCGGAAGCCTGCCGGCCCATTCTCGGAAAGTATGTGGACGGCCCGGCAGGGAAGCTGATCGACCTGACCGCCGTATTTGCCCTGCTGGCAGGGACTGCCACTACCTTTGCCCTGGCTACTCCGCTGCTCTCCATGGCCATCAGCACGGTGTTCCACATTCCCCAGTCCAATCTGCTGACCATCCTGATACTGGCGCTGATCTGCCTGGTCTATACCTTCACCGTATATTTCGGGATGAAGGGTGTCGCGCGGCTGGCGGCCTCCTGTACCTATCTGTTTTTTGCGCTTCTGCTCTATGTATTCATCGGGGGCGGACATCCCCGGTATATTATTGAGACAGGCATCACCGCCGTCGGGAACCTCGTCCAGAACTTCATCGGCCTTTCAACCTGGACCGATGCCCTCAGGGAAACCTCTTTCCCCCAGAACTGGACCATTTTTTACTGGGCCTACTGGATGGTCTGGTGCGTGGCCACTCCTTTCTTCATCGGCTCCATAAGCGGCGGCCGGACCATCCGGCAGACGATCCTGGGCGGATATTTCTGGGGGCTTGCCGGGACCTTCACCTCGTTTATCGTCCTCGGCAATTACAGCCTGAATCTCCAGGTGACCGGCGCGGCGGACCTGATCGGCCAGTATGCCGCGGGCGGAAATCTGTATGAAGTGATCATCTCCGTGATGCAGACCCTGCCTCTTGCCAGGATCGGGCTCCTTCTCCTTGCCGTAACGATGATCGCTTTTTACGCCACATCCTTCGATTCGATCACCATGGTGGCCGCCACATATTCCTATAAGTCCCTGGCTCCGGGCGCGGAGCCGCACAGAAATATCCGGCTGTTCTGGGCGGTCATGCTGATCCTGTTCCCCATTGCGCTGATCTTTTCGGAGAATTCCATGGCCAATCTGCAGTCGGTCTCCATCATTGCCGCTTTTCCGGTGGGGATCATCATGCTCCTGATCATCGGCAGCTTCTTTAAGGACGCAGACGCCTATCTGCGCGAGAAGAAAGAACGGAAGGAACCGTAAGGCGGCTGTTTATTCGCCGTCCAGCGGTTCCTCATCGTCGGTATTGACAACTGTAAATATCTGGCGTTTTCTCGCCATCTCATCGCTCTCCAGATACTCGTCGTAGGTAGTGATCTTGTCGATCAGCTGGCCGTTTACGATCTCCATGATCCGGTTGGCCGTAGTCTGGACGATCTGGTGGTCACGGGAAGAAAAGATCAGAACGCCGGGGAATTTTGTCAGGCCGGTGTTCAGCGCCGTAATCGATTCCATATCCAGATGATCGGTGGGTTCGTCCAGCATCAGCACGTTGGCTCCGGAGATCATCAGCTTGGACAGCATACACCGCACCTTCTCGCCTCCGGACAGGACCTTCACCTTCTTCACACCGTCCTCTCCCGCGAACAGCATCCTCCCCAGGAATCCCCGGACGTATGTCACATCCTTTTCCGGCGAGTACTGGGTCAGCCATTCCACAATCGTATCCTCATTGTTGAATTCGGCGCTGTTGTCCTTGGGGAAGTAGGACTGGGTAGTGGTAAGGCCCCATTTGTACTCTCCCTCATCCGGTTCCATCTGTCCGGAAAGGATCTGGAAAAGCACGGTCTTGGCCTGTTCATTCGGTCCCACCAGGGCGACCTTGTCATTGCGGTTCAGGATAAAGGAAATGTTGTCCAGAACCTTTACCCCGTCCACGGTCTTGGAAAGATTCTGCACCGTGAGCACTTCGTTTCCGATCTCGCGGAACGGGCGAAAATCAATATACGGATATTTCCGGCTGGATGGCTTGATGTCGTCCAGCTGGATCTTTTCCAGGGCTCTCTTCCGGGAGGTCGCCTGTTTGGATTTGGAGGCGTTGGCGGAGAAGCGCTGGATAAACTCCTGGAGCTCCTTGATCTTCTCCTCCTTCTTGCGGTTTGCCTCCTTCATCTGGCGGACCATAAGCTGGCTGGATTCATACCAGAAGTCATAGTTGCCGGCATAGAGCTGGATCTTCCCGTAGTCGATGTCCGCGATCTGGGTGCAGACCTTGTTCAGGAAGTACCGGTCATGGGACACGACAATGACCGTATTCTCAAAATTGATCAAAAACTCTTCCAGCCAGGAAATGGCATCCAGGTCCATGTTGTTGGTGGGCTCGTCGAGAAGCAGGATATCGGGATTCCCAAACAGAGCCTGCGCCAGAAGAACCTTGACCTTGAGCGCGCCGTTCAGGTCCTTCATCAGCGTGTAATGGAACTGGGTGTCTACGCCCAGGCCATTCAGCAGGTTCGCCGCGTCCGACTCCGCTTCCCAGCCGTTCATCTCCGCGAATTCCCCCTCCAGCTCCGCGGCCCGGATGCCGTCCTCATCGGAGAAATCCTCTTTCATGTAAATGGCGTCTTTTTCCTTCATTACCTGATACAGGCGGGGGTTCCCGAGGATCACCGTGTCGATCACCGGATAAGCGTCGTATTTAAAATGATCCTGCTGCAGAAAGGAAAGCCGCTGTCCGTCGGTGATGACTACATCTCCCGACGTCGGCTCCAGCTGGCCCGAAAGGATCCGGAGGAACGTGGACTTGCCGGCCCCGTTGGCGCCGATGACCCCGTAGCAGTTTCCTTCCACGAACTTGATGTTCACATCTTCAAACAACGCCTTTTTTCCCACCCGAAGCGTAATGTTATTGGCACTGATCATAAACTTCCCTCCAAACGAAGCCATTCAACGGTAAAAACAATCTCATTTTACATGAAATCCGTTATTTTTCAAGTATTTTACGAAAAATATTTAATCCGCGTCGGAAATTTTCCAGACGAAAGCGAACTGTGTATCATCCCCGTCGAATATCTCCCCCGTATACTCCAGCGTCACCGCGGCCCCCGGCACGGAGCCCTCCGGGCGATCCGATTCAGCCAGCTCCTTGGAAAATGTCAGCTCACGCCCGTCCTCCGTTTCGATCCGGATCGTGCTCATCTCCTCGTCCACCACTGTACCGGTAATGGTCTTGCGTATGTTGTCCTGTATCAGAAGGACCTGGACGCCTGTGGTATCCGTTCCGTCCGGCACACCGCTGTAAACCACCTCCACGAATCCGCCGACAACCAGCCCGTCCTCCAGGTACGTTTCCGCATCTTCCCGGGAGAAGGTGTACTCCTCGCCGTCCACTTCGGAGCGCACCGTAACCGTGCTCATTCCCACGTCCGTCACTTCTCCTGTCACTATGCCGGGGTTCTCGATTATAATGCGGATCCCCGCTCCATCGGCTCCCACGATATTCTCCGGCACCGTTTCCCCGGCGTCCGTCTCCTGCTCCGCGGTCTCCGGTTCTGCCGCAGTTTCCGCCGCAGCCTCCGTCTCCGCCGCGGTCTCTGTCTCTGCCGTGGTCTCCGCCGCAGCCTCCGTCTCTGCCGTGGTCTCTGCCGCAGCCTCCGTCTCTGCCGTGGTCTCTGCCGCCGTGACCTCCGTTCCGGCTCCGCCGTCCTTCGGGGCGCAGGCGGTCAGGATCAGTGCTCCGCATATGACTGCCGTCTTCAACATTTTTTTCATGATTTTCTCCCTCTTTTCTTTTTTTATAAATCGCGGTATATGATATTTCCCCCGCAGATCGTGTATTTCACGCGGCCCTTGAGCTCCCGCCCGATAAAAGGCGAATTGGCGGAACGGGACCGGAACCGGCCGGCCGTCCACTTTTCTTCCGGGTCAAACAGCACCAGGTCCGCCGGCGCGCCCGCTTCCATGCGGCCGCATTCCAGGTGATAAAGGCGGGCCGGATTCAGACTCATCTTCGCCATCAGCTCCGGAAGCGTCAGGTACCGTTTCTCTACCAGCTCCGTGATTCCCAGCGCCAGAGCCGTCTCCAGCCCAATAATCCCGCTCGGGGCCTCTGTAAACGGCCTGTCCTTCTCCTCTGCGCTGTGCGGGGCGTGATCCGTGGCTATCATGTCAATGGTTCCGTCCTGCAGCCCTCTGATAAGGGCCAGGCGGTCCCGCTCCCCTCTCAGGGGCGGATTCATCTTGGCCAGAGTACCCTTCTCCGTCACCGCCTCCTCGGTCAGCGTGAAGTGATGGGGCGTCACCTCCGCGGTCACCGGAACACCGATCCCTTTCATGGCCCGGATCAGGCTGACGGTATCCGCCGAGCTTACGTGCTGGATATGAATCGCCGCCCCCGTATCCAGAGCAAGCATACAGTCCCTGGCCGTAAGGCTGGTCTCCGCCGCCGCGGGCGCTCCGTAAAGGCCCAGGGACTCCGCCGCGGCCCCGTGGTTAATCCCGCTCTGCCGGATCAGCGACGGGTCTTCCTCGTGAAGGCTCACCGGAAGATGCAGGGCAGCCGCCCTCTCCAGAGCCTCACGCAGGAGCGCCGCATCCGTCACCGGCTTTCCGTCGTCGGTAAACCCGCAGGCCCCCGCCGCCGCGAGCGCCTCCATGGGAACCGTCTCTTTTCCGCTGAGCCCCATGGATACCGCAGCCGCCGCGAGCACATGGATCCCCGTCTCTCTGCCCTTTGCAAGCACATATTCCAGAGTATCCGCATTGTCGATGGCAGGCTTCGTGTTGGCCATACAGACTACCGTAGTATAGCCGCCCGCAGCCGCCGCTGCCGCCCCCGTCAGGATATCCTCCTTGTAGGTCAGTCCCGGATCGCGGAAATGGACGTGGACATCCACCAGTCCCGGAGCCGCCGTCAGCCCCGAAGCATCGATAACGGAGTCATACGAGCCGTCGTCCTCATATGTCCCGATCCCGGCGATCCTGTCTCCCTCCAGCACAATATCTCCCTCATACAGGACAAGACGTTCCGGGTCCGCGACCCTTGCTCCTTTTATCAGGATCATTTTGGGCACCTCCTCATCCCGATCCGGAAAACGCTCTGGGGAACCTGGAACACAAACACGATCCCCAGAACGATGGCCACGGCGACCTTCACGGCGTCGAAGCCGGTCTGCGCCGCCTCCCGGAAGCGGTCAAACACCATATAATAAGCGGTCCAGTAAATGCCTCCTCCGGGAACCAGCGGTATGATGCCGGGTATCAGGAAAATGGTAACCGGACACCTTCGCCGGACCGCAAAAAGCCGCGACAGAAACACAACCAGCA
The DNA here is from genome assembly GCA_947630085.1 of uncultured Lachnospiraceae bacterium. Taxonomy (GTDB): domain Bacteria; phylum Bacillota; class Clostridia; order Lachnospirales; family Lachnospiraceae; genus UBA3402. The sequence continues at coordinate 34,713 of CANRGP010000006.1, read as the reverse complement.
CCGTAGCGAGAAGCGTGGCCCCCGGCGCGTCAAGACGCGGGAGCGTCAGGCAGTACACCAGCCAGCCGGCTCCTCCCGCCAGGCCGCAAAGCGGGTAATCCGCCCTCGGCACGCTGAACATCACGGAAAATCCCACGGTCCCCAGGACCGCCGCTCCCACCTGAAACACAAGGCTCATAGCAGCGCACCTCCCGTCAGCCAGTGTACCAGCGCATAGACAAGCCCGACGCCGATGGCAATGCAGAAAAAGACCAGCAGGGCGTCCAGCATACGGACCACTCCCGCCAGATAGTTTTCATCCGTGATGTCCCGGATGGCATTGGTAAAAGCGACGCCAGGGATCAGCGCCACCACGGAGCCGATCACAATATAATCCAGATGCTTTCCCAGCCCCAGCGCATAGACAAGCACACTGACTATAGTCGCCACCATAGCCCCGGTGATGCTTCCCACCATCTTTGAGAGATGAGGGCGGCTTACCATCAGAATATATATATACAGAACCGCGCCCGCGACGGCAGCGGCCAGACTGTCCGAAAGAGCGCCTCCGTACAGATAGGCGAACGCACCGCTCCCCAGCGCGCCGGCGGCGACCTGAACCAGCGGGCGCTTTGACGGCATCTTCCGGATCCGCTCCAGAGCCTCCCTGGCCTCCTGAACCGTATATTTGCCTTCCTCGATCTCCCGCGAAAGCTGATTGACCGCCGCCACCCGGTCCAGATGCGCGCTTCCCACCGGTACGTGCAGCACCTTTGCGAAGGGCTCCTTCCCCGCGCTTTCAGCCGTCACGAATATCCCGTTGCTCAAAGTAAATACATTGCCCGTATTTACCCCGTAATGCCTGCTGATCCGGTAGATGGTTTCCTCCACCCTGAAGATCTCCGCTCCGTTTTCCAGCAGGATATGGCCGGCCTCTATGGCGACCTCCATCACATCCCTTTCCATCTCATGGCTCCTTTGCCGCGCAGCCGGGATCCCCCGTCACATCGATGTTCCTGGTATCCTCAACGATATAAATGGGCCTGTCCTTCATCTCCGTAAACAAAATGGAAATATATTCTCCGATGATCCCTACCAGAACGAACAGGATCGCAAACATAAAGCAGATCAGCACCACAATGGTAGCATAGCCGCTGGGAGCTCCCTTCCTTGTCAGAAGCGTATAGATCAGCACCACCGCGCCCAGGGCCGCCGCGCCCATTCCTGCATAGATCCCCAGCTTCAGCGGAAGATTGGAAAAGCAGACGATAGCGTTTATGGAGAAGCGGAAGAGCCTGCCGATGCTGTATTTGCTCTTTCCCGCCGCCCGGACGCCGGCTTCATATTCGATGTCCGCCCGGCGGAATCCCAGGCTCTGCACATATCCCCTCAGGAAACGGATCTTCTCCCTGTAATTTTTGCGGAGTACCGCGGCCGCTTTTTCCCCAACAGCGAAAAAATCCGATGCGTTGGGCTCAAAATGTACGTCCGACACCGCATTGATCAGGCCGTAGAACGCCGCGGAGGTGACGTTTTTAAGCCATCCCGCGGACCGGTTCCTGGTCCGGACCATGGTTACCACCTGGTATCCTTCCTCCAGCTTCTCCACGATCTGCGGGATACAGGCGGGGGGATGCTGCAGATCCGCGTCCATGCAGAGCACGGCGTCCGCGCGGGCGTGATCCAGCCCGGCGATCATGGCCGCCTCGTGGCCGAAATTTCTCGAAAAGCTGACCACCTTTACATGGGGATCCGCCTCCGCAAGCCTATCCAGGATCCGCAGGCTGTCATCCACGCTTCCGTCGTTGACAAACAGAAGCTCGTAATCCCAGGAAATGCCGTCAAGGACACTGACAGCTTCCCGGTAAAACTGCTCCAAGACCGCCTCTTCATTGTAGACCGAAACCACCACCGACAGTTTCCGCTCCATCCCGCGCCGTCCTTCCTTTTCCTCTCTCAGTCCGTTACTTCCAGTTCGCTGTCCGAATGAGCCGGAACCCGCTTCTCCGGCGGGGGAAGCGTCTGATAATCCCCGTATACCGCTTTCAGGACCGGATCCCATCCGGCAGGGGCCATCAGCACCGTATCCTCAAAGGGCAGATCCACCGTCGCCCGGACCCACTCCTCCCGGACGGTCACATACAGAAAATCCGGCTGATAATTGCTGTAATACATCAGGGAACTTTTCCCCTTCCTGTCCTTCACCGCCGCCCTGTGCTGCATTTTCAGGATCGTCTTCAGGGGAAGAAGCCTGCCCGCTCCCGACAAAAGTCCCACCCCTATCTTTCCGGCCGGACCGTATTTGGAAAAGTCCAGGCGATAACGGTGTCCCATAGCCAGTCCGTATACCAGCACATGGAGAATCTTCGTCCAGTTTGCGGACCACCTGTTTTCCGGCAGCTCGTCCAGAATAAACAGATCCACCCACAGATGGTTCAGCTTCCCTTCATAAAAATCCATCTCCTCCGTGTCGCTGTGAGTGCGGCTGTTCAGGTAGAGGATCCGGGGCGTAAAATCATAAAAGGCTTTTCCTCCGCGCAGCTCTCCCGGCTCCAGGAAGCGCATTCCCTTCGGAAGCTCCTTGCGGACCACCCTGGCGAACGCTTCATACTCATCCCGGGTAAACGCCACATCCGCGTCGTCGTCCCATGGGATAAAGCCGCCGTGGCGCACCGCGCCCAGCAGGGTCCCGGAATCCATCCTGTAGTGGATCCCGTATTTGCGGCATATGCGGTCGATCTCTTTCAGAATGCTCAGGCTGGCCCTGTGGATCTTTTCCAGCCCATAGTCCTTTTCTTCCACGCTGTCCCTCTTATCTTTCATATTCCCGCAGACTGCTCGTTTTTCGCGGGCTGCTCATATTCCTGCGGTCTGTTCGTTTTCCGCGGGCTGCTTATCTTCCCGCAGACTGCTCATATTCCCACGGCCTGCCGGATGGTTTTGGCCATATAATCGATCATCTCATCCGTCATTCCCGGATATACCCCCACCCAGAAGGTATCTCTCATGATCCTGTCGGTGCAGGCGAGGCTTCCGGCAATGCGGTAGCCCTTTCCGGATGTGCGCATCTGATCGAAGCAGGGATGCCTCGTCAGATTGCCCGCAAACAGCATTCGGGTCTGTACGCCCTTTTCCTCCAGGTATCGGACCACCTCGTTCCGGTCCACGCCCTCTCTGCAGGTGATGAGGAACCCGAACCAGCTGGGCCGGGAGTCCTGCGCGGCCTCCGGAAGGATGAGCTTCTCCTCCGTTCCGGCAAGTCCCTTTTTAAGCCGGTCAAAATTGTGTCTCCGTTTCTCCACAAAGGACGGGAATTTGTCGATCTGCGCGCAGCCAATGGCCGCCTGAAGATCCGTGGCTTTAAGATTGTAGCCGAAATGGGAGTACACGTATTTGTGGTCGTACCCCACGGGAAGCTCCCCATACTGCCTGTCAAACCTGTGCCCGCACAGATTGTCCCTTCCGGGCGGACAGCTGCAGTCCCTTCCCCAGTCCCTGAAGGAACGGATGATCCGGTGCAGAAGTGGGTCGTTCGTATAGACGGCGCCTCCCTCTCCCATCGTCATATGATGGGGCGGATAAAAGCTGGATGTCCCGATATCTCCGACCGTGCCCGTAAAATATTCCTTTCCGTCCAGACAGTAGCGGCTTCCCAGCGCGTCACAGTTGTCCTCGATCAGCCACAGCCCGTGCCTGTCGCAAAAGCTTTTCACTGCCGCCAGGTCAAATGGGTTCCCCAGCGTATGGGCGATCATGACCAGGCGGGTGCGCTCGGAATACGCTTCCTCCAGTCCGGCCACGTCTATGTTGTACTGGGGAATGGTCACGTCCACAAACACCGGGACGACCCCGTACTGGATGGCCGGAGCAACCGTAGTGGGAAATCCCGCCGCCACGGTGATCATCTCGTCCCCCGGCTTTACCTGCCGCTCGCCCAGAAGCGGAGACGTCAGCGCCATAAAGGCGGCCAGGTTGGCGGAGGATCCGGAATTCACCAGGGAGCAGAACCTCACCCCCAGATAACCGGCCAGCTTTCTTTCAAATTCATCGGTGTAGCGGCCGGATGTCAGCCAAAACTCCAGGGCACTGTCCACCAGGTTGGTCATCTCCGCCCTGTCGTATACCCTCGAAGCATAGGGGATCCGGTCGCCCTCCCGGTACACGGTCCCGGCGTGGTATTTGTCACAGTATTCTCCTACCAGCTTCAGTATCTCGGCTCTCGCCTGTTCTTCCGTCATTTGCTCAAACATAAGTCTTCCCTCCTATAGGGCCAGGAAACGGTCTATCTGTTCATCCATAGCCGAAAGCGCGTTTTCTCCCCGCAGATATGCCTTTGTCCACTCCACCGTCCATGCGACCGCCTGTTCCACATTCAGGCGGGGATGCCACCCGAAGGCCGTTTTGAGCCTGCCGCAGTCCAGCTTCAGGAATCCGGCCTCATGGGGTCCCCCGTCGCTGCGGTTCTCCCAGGAAACATTCTCTCCCCAGGCGGCGCAGAACAGATCGGCCAGGCGTCCCGTGGTCACGCAGTCCTCATCGTCCGGCCCTACGTTATAATACCCCGCGTTTTTTCCGTCCTCCCACTGCCTCATCGCGATCAGAAGATAAGCGTACAGAGGCTCCAGGACATACTGGTACGGGCGCACGGAGTACGGGTTCCTCACTACGATCGTTTTCCCCGACGCGGCCGCCCGGACGCAGTCCGGAATGATCCGGTCATTGGCGAAGTCTCCGCCCCCGATCACATTGCCCGCGCGAGCCGTGGAGATCGCGCACCGCTTGTCCTCAAAAAACGATCTTGCGTAGCTGTGGGTCACCAGCTCGGAGCAGGATTTGGAATTGGAATACGGGTCGTATCCGTCAAGGGGATCGTTCTCCCGATATCCGTAATCCGTCTCCCTGTTCTCGTACACCTTATCGGTGGTGACATTCAAAAAGGAGCGGACCGACGGAGTGAGGCGGACACATTCCAGGACGTGGACCGTTCCCATCACATTCGTTTCATAGGTATAGACCGGCATCTTATAAGAATCGCGGACGATGGGCTGCGCCGCCAGATGGAACACGATTTCCGGCCTGACGGCCTCGAACACGCTTTTAAGGTGCTCCAGATCCCGGATGTCCCCGATCTCACTGTTCACGGCGTTTCCGAGCCCGGCCGCCTCCCACAGGTTCCTCTCCCCCTGCGGTGCCAGCGCATAGCCGCTTACCTGCGCCCCCAGCTTCTGGAGCATACGCGTCAGCCAGCTTCCCTTAAAGCCCGTATGCCCCGTGACCAGGACACGTTTCCCGGAATAGAATTCTTTCAGCTCGTTCATTCCTGTCCCCCCGTCTGCGCATTATGAAACACGTTCCATCCGTTGTCCTTCAGAATGGTGAGCGCGTTGCGCACCGCCCTTCCCGCGTCCGGATTGGAGGTATCATATTCAAAATTTTCCCTGAGTTCGTCGTCGGTCCTGTTTTCAAAATCCAGGGCGATCTGCGCCCGGTTCTGGCAGAGGATCCGGCGGAAAGGCGCGATCCCCAACTCCTCATGGGTATCATTGACCGCTCCCGCAAGGAACATACAGGTGCAGGCCAGCATGGCCAGTCTTCCCACTGCCCTGCGGACCCTCTCCTTCCTGGAATACACGTTCCACGCGTAGGCAAAGGTCATCAGGATCCCCAGGACCCCCAGCTGGAACTGAATGGCATACCGGGAGCTCATTCCGTAGTCCTCCTTCAGGAAGCTCCAGCGCGCCAGCATGATCAGGAAGTGGTTCGCCGCGCCCGATATGATGAAGATGAGCGGAAGGACCGCTTTCTCATAGATCCGGTACCGGTACTGGAGCCAGAGGGCCAGAAGATAGGCGGCCGCCACAAGCAGGCCGATCACATTGTAGGGAAGGTTCGTGGAAAAATGGGACTGCGCATAGTCCACTCCCACCACCGCCGACGCCAGGGACTTGAGCATAAAACGGACAAAATATCCCGGCGTGTCAAGAAGCTGGGCGATCAGGGAGCTTCCGCCGCCTCCGCCCCCGCCATAGGAATTGCTGAGAAGATACAGGCCGAACGGGATCAGAAGGTGAACGGTATACACAATGTATTCCTTCTTCCACTTTTTCTCGCAGACGCGGTCGCGGATGAGCTTGCCTCCGTAGATCAGCAGAAGGACCGCCGTATACACCGCGCAGTACTGTCCCGCCACACACAGGATCAGGAGCCAGGGCAGAAAGCACAGCTTCACGCCGTCATGCGGCTTCGCCGTCCCGGTAAGCACACGGTCCAGCACCATATAGTGATAATAGAATCCGGCAAAGGCCCAGAAGTGGATCCAGCCGCTTCCGTTGACCATCATCTCCCACTTGTTCAGGCTGAACGATACCATCATCATGATAACCGCCCAGACCGGGCCGATCTTCTTCTGGATGCAGTATGCCATCAGCACCGCTGAGGAAACGCCCATCCCCAGGACTCCCATGACCTGATCGAATGTCAGGCTGTAGTGAAAAAACGTGGTATTGATGATCCGCCCCAGGTAAGTCGCGGGCACACGGGTCAGCACATCCGGGACAAAAAATTTGGACGGGTCCCACACTCCGGGAAGATAGCTGTTCACCAGCCGGATGTAATCCGAGTAAACCACATCATAAGAAGCGATGCGGACAAACCAGATCCCGAAGATAACGCCCGCCAGCGGCATGAGATAGTACCACTTTCTTTCTTTTATCATCGCAGCGCCGTCCTTTCTTTACTTATATTCCCCATAGGCGGTCCGATAGAAGCGCATCAGGAGGCTGACCACAGGCTCCGGCCAGAAATGCCGGTACATCTGCCGTTCCTCCGTCTCCCGCAGATGGTTTTCGATACAGGCTTTCGTCTCGGCCCCGTCATGGACCCGGTAGAACATGAGCGGCTTTTCCACACAGATGAACCTTCCGGGCCATTTGGCCAGGTCCCTCAGACAGTCCCAGTCCAGGACATATCGGTATTCCGAATGAAAAACAGGATCCGGGAGGTAATTCTTCCGATAAGTGCAGGAGGGGCATATGACCGGGTTGCCGAACCGGAGCGCTCCCATCTTCACCCACTCCCTGTCGGCCAGAGCCTTCAGGCGCAGAGGCAGACGGAGAAGCCTTTTGATCAGATTCTTTCCGCTGAAATAGACCAGGCGGCCCGAGCCGGCCGGTCTTTCCGTTCCCGGCGCACTGTCCGGGCCTCCGCCCGCTTTTTCCTGGCGCACGGTCACCGCGTCGGTGGTAAACAGGGTCATATCCGGCCATCTTTCATATGCCTTCCACAGCTCCTCCACATAATGGCGGCCATACATATCGTCCTGATGAGCGACAGTTACAAATTCGGAGTCCGCCTGCGCAAGGGCAAAATTCCAGTCGTCCTGGATGTCGCTTTTCCCTTCGCGGACAATCAGCGGGATCCCGTACCGCTCCATGATCCGGCTGATATAGGGCCCCGGCGTAGAGGTGACGCAGAGGATCCGGGTCTTTACCGTCTGTCCCAGAAGGGAACGGACGCACGATTCCAGGTACGGCGACTCCCGATACGCGCAGATCACAAACGTATGAAAATCCATAGTGAAAATTCTCCTTATCCACATCGTTCCGGCGTCAGGCGCCGGATCCGTCTCCGGCCGCACGGATTCAGAAAAAATGCTCCTCCAGCATCAGGCACAGCGTATGATAAACCGGAAGATGAAGCTCCTGGATCCTGTATGTCTCCGTCTCCGGCACGATCACCGCCGCATCGGCGATGCGGCTGATCCGGCCGCCGTCCCTTCCGGAGAGCGCCACGACCTTCATGCCCGCGGCCTTCGCCGTAACGGCTGCCAGATACACATTCTCCGAATTGCCCGAGGTGGAAATGGCCAGGAGGACGTCTTTTTCCCTTCCGTAGCCAAGCACCTGCTGCGCAAACGCCATCGTCCCGTCCACATCATTCAGAAATGCCGTAGACAGGGCGGGATGGCCGGTGAGCGCAATGGTCGGAAGCCCCTTCTGGAGCTTTCCGGCAAGCCTCTTCCCCTGCTCCGCATCCACATCCATGAGACGCCCTGCAAACGCGTCGTCCACAGGACGGGACTTTACGAACCCCTTCATCAGCTCTCCCGCGATATGCTCCGCGTCGGCCGCGCTTCCTCCGTTTCCGGCGATCAGGAGTTTTCCTCCCGCCGCAAATGTATCTTCCATACAGCTGTATGCCTCGCGGATGCACTCCCGCACAGGTTCCAGCCTGGGATACCGCCGGATCAGCTCTTCCAGATATTTATCCTCTTTCATGATCTATCTCCTCTCCCCGCGGAGGATATACTCCGCCGCCCGGGACATATTTTCCGCATAATAATCATAAATCGGCGGCTGTCCCGCCTCTTCCTGCTTCCGCTTCAGCTCCGCGCCGTAGCCTGTTCCCACCAGAATGGACCGCACTCCGTAATTTTTTCCGGCAAGAATATCGCTCTCCTTATCTCCTATCATATAGGAGCGGGCCTTGTCCACCGCGAAGCGCTCCTGCGCCGACTCGAACATCCCGATGCCCGGCTTTCTGCAGCGGCATACCCTGCGGTACGGCCCGATGCCGGCCTCGGGATGGTGGGGACAGTAATAATACGCGTCGATGCCGGCCCCGTAGCGCTCCAGTATGCCGTTCAAATACCGGTGGAGCACATCCACCTCTTTCTCCGTATAATACCCTCTGGCGATCCCCGCCTGATTGGTGACTACCACCAGCACAAAGCCCGCCCGTTTAAGGCTCGCCAGAGCCTGCGGGACCCCTTCAAAGATCCTCAGGTCCTCCGGCCTGTGAAGATAGTTTACTTCCTCATTGATGGTTCCGTCACGGTCCAGAAATACTACCCTGTCCATATTTACACCGGAAAACGGTACAGTCCGTTCGGTGTCTGTACCTTTACGCTGTTGTAATTCCATCTGTCCTCATCTACCGTCCATGCCTGGGCTCCCCGAAGTTCAAAAACCCAGTCGGTCAGCTGGCCGCCCATCTGCTGCAGGCGCTCCGCCACCTTGTGCCGCACATTATAGGGGCAGTACATCAGGAGGTATCCGCCTCCGCCGGCCCCGAGGATCTTGCCTCCGAGCGCGCCGGCCCGGATCGCCTCCTCGTACAGCTCGTCGATCTGCGGATTGGATATCCGGCTGCTCATCCGCTTCTTGCTCTGCCAGCTGTAGTCCAGCAGCTTCCCGAAGCTGTTCAGGTTGCCCTTCAGGAGCTCGTCCTTCATGGCGTACGCCAGGGCCTTCACCTCGCACATGGCGTCGAAGGCATCTTTCCTGGCATAATTGCTCACCTGGTCGCGGATGATATTGGCGGACACATGAACCCCGCCCGTATAGCACAGGAGCAGATTGTACTGGAGCTCATGGTATATGTCCTTGCGGATCCGAAGAGGGTTCACCACCACATTGTTCCTGCCGTGGAATTCGACGAAATTGAACCCGCCGAAGGTAGACATATACTGGTCCTGATAGCCCCCGTCGATCTTCAGATCCATTCTCTCCACCTGATACGCCAGATCCGCCAGGGCATACGCATCCGGCTCGACGCCCTTCCATCTGCCCATCGCGGAAAGCATACAGACCATGACCGCGGACGATGTCCCCAGACCGGAGCCGGGGGGCGCGTCGCACTGAAGGTAGACCTCGCAGCCCTGTTTGATGTCCATCGCCCTGAGAGCCGCCGTCACCAGGTCCAGCCTGCCGTCGCAGACAAAGTTCTCCCTGGCATTGTATTGGACCGTCATATCAAAGTCCAGGGAATGAACGATGATCTGCTCGTCCTCCCGGGGTACGATGGAGCAATACGCATACTTGTTGATCGTGCTGCCGATGACCGCGCCTCCCTGTTCGTCGCAGAACGGCGGCACGTCGGTCCCGCCCCCGCCGAAGCTGACGCGGAGGGGCGCTCTGCCTCTGATTACCATTTGACAGCTCCTTTCTCTACATCCCCGGAAAAGCGGAAATAATCATCCGGGACCCCGATATCGATGAAATACCCGTCCCCCACCATTCCCCCGATGCGCCGGTGGGAAGCGAGCCAGCGGGGGATCATCTCATTTTCCAGAGACACCTTTCCCTCCGGGATCTCATCGATCAGTTCCCGTCCCATCAGATAGATCCCCCCGTTAATGGTGCCGGGCCGGGCCTCCTCGCTTTTCTCGTTAAACGCCGTAAGGATATTGTTCTCCAGAACCGCCTCCCCATAGCGGGACACGTCTTCCACACGGCGGAGCACCATGGCCATATCCAGCCCCTTCTCCCTCTTCAGGGCCGCGAGGGCCCGGTAGTCGATCCGGAAGAGCGTATCCGCGTTCAGGACAAACGCTTCCCCGCCGTTCATAAGCCGGGAAGCGTTGCGTATGGCTCCCGCCGTGCCGAGAAGCTCCTCTTCATAGGCATAGGATGCCCGGATCCCGAAGGCGGATCCGTCGCCGAAAAATTCTTCCACATCGGATCCGCGGTACCCCACGGCAAAGATCACGTCGTCGATGCCGTTGGAGAGAAGCTCCCGGATCACATACTGCAAAAACGGTTTCCCCTGTATCGGGGCCATAGGCTTGGGACGGTCGTTTATCACGCTTCTCAGGCGGGTCCCCAGTCCCCCGGCCAGTAAAATTGCCTGCATAGTCAACCTCCCTCAGAATTTCCTGCTGGCTCCTCCGTGCGACCGGCCGGAAGAGCTGCGGTGAGTCGTCGTCCGCCGTGAAGACGAGTTGGAACGGCCGGCAAAAGACGCGGCGGCCGCCGCTATGATCGCCGTCGTCGTAAATCTTCCGATCAGCTGATCCGCCGAAGCGTTATTTTGGATGCGGGTGTCTTCCCGGTATGCAGCGTTGAGCCCGGCAGCCTGCCCGCCGCTGTCTTCCATATTGTACTGCCGCTTTATCGTAAGCACCGCGGTTCCCGCCACAAACAGGGCAATGCCTGCCGCCAGCAGAAACTCGATCGGGCTGATGCTCCGGTAGACGCTTATCTCCCCGGTCTCGGCGGACCCGTTATATTGCCCCTGGGGGATCCCCTGCTTCCCGTAATAACGGACATCGCTCAGAAAACTCATTGCCGCTCCATAGAAATCGCCGTCGGAAGCCCTGTCATATATTCCGTCCAGCATCGTTTCCATCCTGGAGTCGGTAAAGATCCTCTTCGCCTTTCCGTCCGTGGAAAGGACCAGCTCCCTTCCATCCATATCCAGCAAAAACAGGATGCCGCTTCGGTCCGAGCCGCTTCCCAGCTCTCTGGCCTCATACTCGTCATCGGCATACAGCTGGGAGCTCTTCCCGCCGGTATCGTCCGTAGTCAGTATCGCCACATCAAATCCGACCTGGTCAGCGGTATCGGCAATTTCCCGCTCCAGCTCTTCCGCTTCCTCGCTGCCGAACAGGCCCGCCTCATCCATAAGGCGCTGTTCCCCGCCCTCCGCGGCCATCGCATCGCCGCAGAAAAGCGTTCCTGCCAGCAGGATCAGAGATGCCAGAAAAAGGCACAGTGTTTTCCGTTTTCTTAAAAACATTCTTTCCGATCTTTTCATATGAAATACCCCACGACCAACAGGATAATAAACAGCGGGAGGAATATCTCCAAAAAGAAAATGACGAGCTTTCTCCGGTCCACCGGAAGCCTGCCGCAGACCTTTCCTGTCTGGCCGTTGCAGGCAAAGTAATATATGGTCCCGCTGGCGCTGTCCTTGTATGTGAGCGTCCAAACCGGCATAAGGATATAGTCCCACTTCGAGTCGCGGATGCTGACCTCCTGGCGCTCGATCTGGACGGAATCGTATCCGGTTACGGAGGAGCGCAGTCTGGAAACGGCGTAGTCCTCTACCTCCTTCTTCACTTCCTCCGTAAACTGATCCTTTTCCATATCACGTTTTTCCGCTATGAACCCGGAAAGATAACCCATGGAGAACGGCTTGCGCTCCTTTATCTCATAGGGCATGACTCCCTCCGCCAGCTTTCTGTCGGCCTTTTTCAGAGCGTTGCGGGTGACCCCGTCCACATCCAGGCTTCCGCTTCTGGATATCCGGAACTTTTCGTTCTCAATGTAGCGGACCGAACCGGATATCCGGGAGGAAACCTCCCTTGACGCCTGGCCCTCCAGCTTTCCGTCGGCATGGCAGCTGTAGGACCAGTAGGGAAAGTAAACGCCGGTCATCTTGTCGATCTGGCTGGGAGAGTAGAACGAGCTCGGCACAAATTTCTTCTGCTTGAGCCATTTCAGGAAAATATCCCTTGCCTTTTCGCGGTCTATCGAGAACGGCACTATGTAATCCGGCTCGTATTCTCCTCCAAGCCTGCCCATAAGCACCACCGGGTTATGGCAGTAAAAACAGAAGGTGGCCGCCGTAGTGGCATCGGTCACGATCTCGGCGCCGCAGCTGGGACATGTATAGATCAGGGCCTGCGCATCCTCCTTCTCTGTCTTCCCGCTGTGATCCGTATTCTCCTGCTCCGGCCCGTTTTTCTCCCGTGCTTCCTCCGGCCTGTCCGCCGCCGCTTCCGGAGCAAGCGCTTCCAGTTCCTCCTGGCTGAACAGGGACGTGCAGTATTCGCACTTATACTTCTGGGAGGCGGGATCAAACTGGAGCCCGCCTCCGCAATTAGGACATTTAAATGTAATTGTCGTCATTTCCGCCTCTCCGGGTCACTGCCTCGGTTTGCCGCACTCACTGCAGAACTTGCCCGTGTTCACTGCCCCGCAGGAACAGGTCCACTCGCTCGGAGCCGCCGGGGCCGGCTTGCCGCACTCGCTGCAGAACTTGCCCGTATTCACCGTTCCGCAGGAACAGGTCCACTCACCCGGGGCCGCCGGGGCCGGCTTGCCGCACTCACTGCAGAACTTGCCCGTGTTCACCGTTCCGCAGGAGCAGGTCCATCCACCCGGGGCCGCCGTATTTCCGGCCTTCGCGGCGGGCGTCTGTCCTCCTGACCGGGCCGCCTCCTGCTGCATCTGCATCTGCTGTGCATTGGAAGCGGACACCGCCCCCATAAAAGAGCCGCCTGCGTTCATTCCCATGCCCATACCCATGAAGCCTGCCATGGAGCCGCCTGCATTGGAGCCGGCCGCCTCCATGCCCCGGGCGACGGCCCCCTGGACATAGCCCTCGCGGACCGACGGGTCGCTGAGCATCGCGCCCTGGTTGCGCATATTGATGAGCTTTTGGGATTCCTCGTCATAGGACAGGCTGGAAATGCCTACCGACTGGATCTCCATGCCGCGCATCTTCTTCCACTCTTCATCCAGAGTGTCCGCCATATACCGTCCCAGCTCGCGGCCCTGGGAGGTCACATAGGAAATCCGCTTGCCGTCCACGGACATCTGGTTGATGGACGCCTGCAGCGCTTCCAGGAATTCGCCCAAATACTGCTCATTGATGGAAGTGATCTCCACCTTTGAGGTGTTCTTCGGGATCACCTCCGCATAGAACAGGAGCGGATCGGTGATCTTGATGGAATATGTACCGTGAGCCCTCAGGAACAGCTCGGCATTGTAGAAGGTATCAAAATAGTTGACCGGATTGCGCGTACCGAACCGGATCCCCTTGATTTCCTGCAGATTGATAAAAAATACCTTCTGCCCGGAAGACGGAACGCCGCCGAAACGGATACGGTTGAACGATTCTTTCAGGGTATCGCCGAACTGGCCGTTAAAAAGAGAAGGAGCAGAAGAATTATTCACCGTATAATAGCCTTCCTCTGCCGTATAATCCACGACTTTTCCGCCGTCCACCAGCATCATGAACTGATTGGGGTATACATGGATCACGGAACCGTTGGAAATGATCCCCGGCGTGCCCTTGGTATTGCTTCCCTGTCTGACCGAAACCCCGCTGGTAAATACGGTCTGATCCCCCATATCGTCCGCTTCTATGACTTCAAGCCACTGATCTGCAAGCGCGCCGCTGACGGCGGATGTGATTGCCTTAATAATTCCCATACTTATCTCCTCCTTCTTAAAATGTATAAGCTACTCTTAAATATACCATAAGCGGGCCGTTCCCGCAAGTATTCACCGGAAATTGTTTCGCCCCTGCGGGGGAAGCCTTCTTTGCCCGCGCTTTTTGGAGGAACGGGGCGCCACGCTCCTCACCGCGCCGGCAAGCATCGCCGCGGACAGAAGAAGCTGCACCACGATACCGGATATCCACCACAGGCGCCCGTGTCCGGCCAGGACGGTCTCCAGCCACGGAAACGCGGCGGCAAGCCCGTACCCCGGCCCCAGCTGCCCGTCCAGCACCGCCTGAAACGTTGCCGCGGGGTTGCACAGCAGAAGGAGCCCCACCCAGGAAGCACCGCCGCTTCCCGGCGCGGACGTCATCTCCGTAAACGAATCGGACAGGACGAATACCGCTACGCTTCCGGCGCAGACCGCCGCCGTCAGACAGTAGGCGGATACCGTAGCCACTGTCGAGCGTGCGGATACCGCGGAGCAGAAAATCCCCATGCTCCCCACAAACAGGGCCGTCACCACATAGCAGAGAAGCAGGAGCAGGATATCCGCCACGGTAACTCCCCCGTATATGAACACCAGGCCCAGTATGGGAAAACTGGATACGATAAGAAGAAACACAGTGGAAAGACCGGAGAGGAGCTTTCCGAATACGATATCCGCGGCTCCGACGCGGGTGGTCAGCATCAGGTCAAGCGTCTGCCTTTCCCGCTCCCCGCTGATGCTTCCGGCAGTAATGGCCGGTATCAGAAGAAGAAGGAGTACGAACTCCACGGACGCCACAAAAACATACATTTCCAGAAAGCTGGAATACTGAAGCTCGGCTGTCAGGCGCACCTGGGCAATAACGGAATACATATTCAGGAGCGCCGCGACCGCCAGCACGCAGTTAAAGCCCAGCACGATCAGAGGAAGACGGAACGACCGGGCGCTCCCCCTGCTCTCCTGTCTGTAGATCGGGTTAATTTTCATGACGAAGCACCACCTCTCCGCTGTCGTGATCCGTGATCTGCATGAACACGGACTCCAGGTTTCCTCTTTCCCTGCTGAAACCGTATACCTGGACCTCCGCGTCGACCAGGCGCTGCAGCAGCGTGATTTCATCCCTCTTATCGCCCCGGAAGCCAACCATGATATCCTCGTCCCGGATCGTAATGGTGTCCACCTCCGGATGGCTGCGCAGGATCTCCAGAGCAGGTCTTCGGTCCCCCGCTACGGATATCAGGAGCGGACTGCTGACGTTGATCTGGGACAGAATCTCGTCCATACTCCCCTCGTACACCATCTTCCCCTGGTCGATGATCCCGATATCCGTACATATCTCCGCCAGCTCCGGAAGGATATGGGAGCTGATGAGAACGGTCTTTCCCTGCCTGCACAGCTCCTTCAGGATCTCCTTGAACTCGTATCGCGTCCTGGGATCCAGTCCCGCCGTAGGCTCATCCATGATGAGCAGCGGAGGATTGTGGATCAGCGCCCTGGCCAGGCACAGGCGCTGCTTCATCCCCCTCGACAGACCTTCCACATAAAAATCCGCCTTGTCGTCCAGTCCCACCTGTTCCAGCAGCATCCGGCACCGTTCCCTCGCCTTCAGGCCCGAGATCCCGTAGCAGGCGGCAAAGAAATCCATGTATTCCGCCACCTTGAGATTGTCATAGATCCCGAACGTATCCGGCATATAGCCGATCCGCGCCATAACCCTTCCTGGCTCCTCGGCCACGTCGATCCCGCTCACCAGAACGCGCCCTGAGTCCGCGGCAAGAAGCCCGATAACGGTCTTGATGGTGGTGGTCTTTCCCGCCCCGTTCGGACCGACAAAGCCATAGAGCGCCCCCTGCTCGACGTGCATATCCATGCCGTCCAGCGCCACGGTCCGCCCGAATGTTTTTGTCAGCTTCTCAATTCGCAGCATCAGTATTCCCTCCCAACGATATTCAGCATCGGAAGCAAAATGTTCCAGTTATACCGCTCGGTATCCACATACACATAGCGGACCGACATCGTATTGTCGCCGCTCAGATAAAGCTTCAGCTCATCGGCGCTGTACACCGTCTTGAGCGGATCCATCTCGTCATACGCCCCGGATATCTGATTGTAAAAATAAATGCTGCCCGAGAAGGATGCGAGTCCCCCCGTGTCCGTTTTTTCCGTAAACACATCCGAGACATAATCGAAGCTGAGGCTTTGGATCTCCACATCATTTCCGAAGGAATATTCCAGCGTTACCGGATCGATGCCGTAGAGCGCATTCGCTTCGGTGTCGTAATTGCCTCCCAGGATCCTGGGCGTCTTTACAAGCCCCGACCGGTAAAGCATCTCTTCATCGGCAGAGTAGACCGGGATCGTAGAGGTGACCACCGTGATCCCGCTTCCTCTTTTGTCTTCCGCCGCCTCATCGCCTCCGCCCCGGATGAATCCCACCATCCTGACGCTGGGCGTCGTATAATACGGCATATAATTGTCCAGATAGAATGCCAGGAGCTTCGTCTTCTCCGACGCGTTTATATATTCCTCGCTGCTGATATCGGCCTCGTCAAAGCCGCTCTCGCCCGACAGATACGCCGCGACCCGGTAAGAATCGGTCCACGGATAGCCGATCAGGTCCAGGCTGTTTAGCTCCACCGTCTCGCCGGGATCCAAGTCCCCGATGCGGACCAGCCTGTAGTTGAAAAGGAGCGCGCAGTCCTCCACCGTCTCCGTAAATCCGCTGGTGACGCTCCCCAGAAGTTCCCCCGCGTTTTCCTCGACATCTCCGAAAAACCCGATGCCGCTTTCATTGTCCGTCTCCTTTTCCAGTTCAAAATACCGGGGCTCAAAGGCCGCCACATTCTGGATGGAGATCACCGTCTGCTCCTCCCCGAAATCGAGATCCGCCTTATAGTCCTCGCTTCCCGTGAACCGGGGAGCGCTCTCCTCTTCATAAAAGCTCCTCGTGATAGGCTTGACCGCGTAATCGGCGGGCAGGACCGTCTGATACGCGCTGTTATAAGGCGCCCGTATGTTCATGTATGTCGTTTCACTGACGGAATCCCCGGTCGTCTCCAGAAAGCGGGCATACGTGAAAAAGGGCTCCGTAAAGCGCGTCCTGCTGCCCATAAAATAGATGATCACCGTAAAGAACAAAGCGAGGATCACTACCAGGCTCCGATAATAGTCCGTCATGTCCCGCTGCTTCAGAAAAATATACAGGACGATGCCGGCCAGGAAAATATAGATCACGATCTCCAGCGTATACAGGCTCAGATTGGGCAGCCGGCGCACATTGCCCGTGTTGATCATATCCCTGACGGACCAGTATCGGTCGGAATTGCCGCTGTAGACGGCCTCGGAAAGCGCGGCGATCCGTGAGGCTCCCAGGATCCCCGTCACAAGATCGTCGAGGTAGGACGGATTTCTGGAGCAAAAATCATTGATATCCGTGAAATCATATGCCGCTACCGCTATGGTCCCCTTCCCGTATGTCACCATAGCTACCAGCGCCTGTTCCTCATCCGAAAACAGGACATCGCCTCCCGAGAGGGAAAATTCCTGGCAGGGGATCAGAAGCGTGGCATCGCCGGGATCGTCCAGAGCATACTTGTCCCCCATATCCACCTCCCGGATCACCGGCGCCCCATAGGATTCTTCAAGAAGCTCGGGCGCGAAGCGCCCCAGGGTATCATCGGCCCGGAGCCCCGTTCCCAGGATCATGGTCCCGCCTCCCCGCACCCACTGGATGAGCGCCCGGCTCTGGGCCTCGGACAGATCGCGGATCCGGTAATTGCTGATCAGAAGCACGTCGATCATGTCAAGCCCCATTTTGTCATCCGGAAAGGTATCCGTCTCAAAAGGGATCAGCGCCGTTTTAAGCGTCCCATAGCTGATGCCGTCTGCCTCCCATGCGCTGAGCCGCTCCGGAGTATCGCTGAGCGCCCCCACAAAGAGCTCGGGAACGTCCAGGCTGAAATCCATTTTCAGTCTCTTGTGCAGGATCCGGGCGCCCTGAGCGTCCGCGAGACTCACAAACGCCTGATCCGAGCGGTTCCCCATGGGAACATAGATGACAGAGCGGCTGCGGCCGCCGGCAGGGATCCGGACGGGATGCTCATAGCGGTAGACGTCATAATCCGACTCCATGGTGAGGATCTGGATCCGGCCCTCAAAATCCCCGGCCCCCGCATTGTCAAGCGTCACCGTCATCGGGACGTACCGCCCTCCCTTGGCCCGGCCGTCGTAGCCGCAGACTACATCCATGCGGATATCGCCGTCGGCAAACACATCCTGCCCCGATTCCTGCGTCAGGGAAGAGGCGGCCTGCATAGCGGGAGGCTCCGCCGCCGGTACGCAGACCGCGCTGTTCAGGGCCAGCCAGAAGACAAGCGGCCCGATCATCCATTTACACCTCGTATTCATGATTCTCCCCCAGGCTGACGAAGTTCTCTTTGTTGATATCAAAATTCACCTGAAGCCTCACCGTAAAAACGGTCCCGTTCAGGTCACTGCTCACATTTATGGTGCCTCCGTGCATATCCACAATATTCTTCGCGATCGCAAGCCCCAGCCCGGTCCCGCCCGTGTCCGTGGAGCGGGACTGCTCCACCCGGTAAAACCTGTTGAACAGAAGGGGCAGCTCCTCCTTGGGGATCACGTATCCGTAGTTTGTTACCGATACGGTCACAAACTCGTCGTCGGCGCGCACACGCACCAGGATCCGTTTCCCCTCTGCCCCATATTTGATGGCGTTGTTGATCAGATTGTCGAACAGGCGGGCCAGGAGATTTCCGTCCGCGGTGATCATCATGGAGGGGACGTTGCTCTGCAGCTCATAGGCCAGGTTTTTTTCCATGAAGTTGGGATAAAACTCATCCAGCAGCTGGCTCAGCAGCTTGATGATATCCACCCGGGTCACCCGCATGGATATCTTCCCGTAATTCAGCTTCGTAAAGCCGAACAGATCCTCGATCAGCTTCTGCAGGCGCTTGGCCTTCGTATATGTGATCCCGATGTACTTTTCCTGCATCTTGGGATCGAGCTTTACGGGCCCGGAAAGCAGCTCCAGGTATCCGAGTATCGACGTCAGCGGCGTGCGGAGATCATGTGCCACATTGGTGATAAGTTCATTTTTTGTGCGTTCCGACTCCCTCTCCCGGTCCATCAGATCCCGGATCTCCCCTACCATCAGGTTGATGTTGGCGGCCATCTGGGAAAATTCGTCGTCCCCTATCACCTCCACGGAGGTATTCAGGTCGCCGGCGGCAATATTCTGCATGGCCGCAGAGATCCTGGTGATATACGCCAGGGATTCCCTCTGGAGCAGAAGGAAGGAAACGGAAAATACGGCTATCCCGACCAGAACATAAAGCAATACGATCAGGGAGTCCGGCTGATAAAAGACCGCAGCCAGGCTCCCCTCTTTTCCGTTTTCCGCCGCGTACCGTCCGATCATGGTAAGATTGGTTACCAAAAAGACCTCCACAAGGCAGGCCAGAACGGTGCTGTATATGATGTTCGTAATGACGCGCGTATGGAAACGGCGGCTCATATCATTTTTCAATTTTGTACCCTACTCCCCACACCGTGGTAATGATCTTGTTCTCTCTTCCGTCCTCCTTGAGTTTGCTCCGCAGGCGGCGGATATGTACCATGACCGTGTTGTTCGCTTCGTAGACCTTCTCGTTCCAGACGCGCTCAAAGATCTCGTCGGTGTTGAAGACCTTGCCCGGGTTGGAGGCAAGCAGATAAAGTATGTCAAATTCAATGGGCGTCAGCTTGATCTCTTCACCGTAGACCATGACCTTGTGGTTGTCCTTGTTGATCACCAGCCCTCTGATGGCGATCTCGTTCTGACTGATCTCATGGGAGGTGCTGTTGGGATTCAGCTGCGTGTAGCGGCGCAGCTGGGACTTCACCCTGGCCGTCAGCTCCAGGGGGTTGAACGGCTTGACCACGTAGTCGTCCGCTCCGGTGCTGAGCCCCACGATCTTGTCGATGTCGGCGGAGCGGGCACTGAGCATGATAATAGGGATATTGTTCGTCTCTCGGATCTTCCGACACATCTCCAGGCCGTCCATCCCCGGCATCATAATGTCCAGGAGAACCAGATGGATCTCCTCCCTTGCCAGGATATCCAGACCCGCCTGGGCATTATTGGCTTTAAATACCTTATAGCCGTCGCTGACCAGATAGATCTCAACCAGATCCGCGATCTCTCTCTCATCGTCAACTACCAGAATATTTATCTGAGACATCTGTTTTCCTCCTTTGTCATTCTTACTTAGAGTATAACATACAATATCCCTTTTTGCCTTAACTTTTCTTTACCAATCCATTAAAAGTATTTTCCGAAACGGGAAAAATACGGCATTTTCCGGCTTCACTGCGTCTCCTGGCGGCTTCCGGAGACCGGCACGAACACGCGGGTGTTCACCGGATCCTGGCGCGCCTTCAGTTCTCTCACAACGGAGACCGCCTCTCCGCAGAATGTATCCTGCGCGCCCACCGGCGCCCGGCCCCTGCGGTCCGGCTTCTCGTAGCTCCCGTCGGGCTTCAGGATATGGGCCTTCAGATTGTCCTCCAGCTGAACCTCCAGGATGTGCATTGCCTTCTCCTGAAGCTCCTGGTCCAGGATCGGGAACATGATCTCCACCCGGCGGTCCAGGTTCCTGGGCATCCAGTCGGCGCTTCCCATATAGTATTCCGGCATCCCGTTATTCTCAAAGTAGAAAATGCGGGCGTGCTCCAGGAAATTCCCCACGATCGAGCGGACGGAAATATTCTCGCTCAGCCCCGGAACCCCCACGCGCAGGCAGCAGATCCCGCGGACGATCAGGTCGATCTTCACGCCCGCGCAGGAAGCCGCGTACAGCTCGGCGATAATATCCCGGTCGCAGAGGGAGTTGACCTTCGCAATGATCCTCGCCGCTTTTCCGGCTCTGGCGTTCTCCGCCTCGCGCCGGATCAGCCTGGTAAATTTTTTCCGCATCCAGATGGGGGCCACCACAAGCTGGTTCCACTGAAGCGGCTCCGAATAGCCCGAGAGCATATTAAAGACGGCCGTGGCGTCCTCGCCGATCTGGGGATGACAGGTGAGAAGCCCGCAGTCCGTATACAGCTTTGCCGTGGAATCGTTGTAGTTGCCCGTGCCCAGATGGACATAGCGGCGAATGCCGTCCTCCTCACGCCGCACCACCAGCGTGATCTTGGAGTGGGTCTTCAGTCCCACAAGGCCGTAGATCACATGGCAGCCGGCTTCCTCCAGCATTCTCGCCCAGGTAATGTTGTTCTCCTCGTCAAAGCGGGCCTTCAGCTCCACCAGGACAGAAACCTGCTTTCCGTTGTTCCTCGCCTCCGCCAGGGCGGCTACGATCGGCGAATTTCCGCTCACACGGTACAGCGTCTGTTTGATCGCAAGCACCTCCGGGTCCCTCGCGGCCGTGCGGATAAAATTCACTACCGGCTCAAAGGACTCGTAGGGATGGTGCAGTAAAATATCTCCCCTGCGTATGTTTGTAAAGATATCGTCGTCGTTCATCAGCGCCGGATGCGGCTGAGGCGTATACTTCTCCGCTTTCAGGTAGTCGAATCCGTCCGTCCCGTACATCTTCATCAAAAATGTCAGATCCAGAGGGCCGCCTACCTCATAGATATCGGCGGGCTGGATGTTCAGCTCCTTTCGGAGGCGCTTCAGGACCCTTTTGTCGGCATTGTCCTCAATCTCCAGCCGAATGGCCTCTCCCCACTGGCGGCGCTTCAAAAGCTTCTCGATCTCCTTTAGCAGATCCTCCGCGCCCTCCTCGTCCAGGGACAGATCGGCATTGCGCATGATGCGGAAAGGATGGGCGGCAATGATATCGCAGTTCAGGAAGAGCGCCGGCAGATTCCGCTCGATGATCTCCTCCAGAAGGATAAAGACCCGTTCCTGGCCTGTG
This sequence comes from uncultured Lachnospiraceae bacterium, assembly GCA_947630085.1. Lineage (GTDB taxonomy): Bacteria > Bacillota > Clostridia > Lachnospirales > Lachnospiraceae > UBA3402. The sequence goes on along the minus strand of CANRGP010000006.1, from coordinate 12,875 downwards.
GGGATCTCCACGATCCTGGGGATCACCGCGGGAACGCGGACCATGGCAAAATCGACCTCTCCCTCTCCGTCCTTCTTGCGGATCAGGGCCGCGATATTCAGCGATTTGTTGTAAACCAGCGGGAAGGGCCGGGACGAGTCCACCGCCATCGGCGTAAGCACCGGATAGACATTCTTCTGGAAATATTCGTCCACCCAGGCCCCTTCCTCCCCGGTAAGCTCCTCGTGCCGGTCAAGCAGCCGGATCCCGTTCTGTTTAAGGGCCGGCACCAGGGAACGGCTGTAGGTCGAATACTGCATCTGAACCAGCTCATGCGTCTTCTCTCCGATGAGCGTCAGCTGCTCGTCCGCCTTTAGTCCGGCAATGTCGGGCTTGGTGTAGCCCGCATGGACCATATCCTTCAGGGAGGCTACGCGGACCATGAAGAACTCGTCCAGATTGGATGCGGTAATGCTTAAAAACTTCAGTCTCTCGAACAGAGGAATCGTCTTGTCCCGCGCTTCCTCCAGGATCCTGTAGTCAAACTCCAGCCAGCTCAGCTCCCGGTTCACAAAGTTCTCCGGCTTCACAAACCTCGCGTCGATCTCCGCCATATACTACCCCCTCCTTTTCTGCTTCAGCACCGGCTGAATCCCAAATATCTCTTCAAAAAAGTCGGCCACCGTCTCAGCCGCCATCTTCTCCAGGCTCAGATCGCCCTCATAGGATGTTCCCACCACAAACTCGCTGCCCCGCACCGCCATACGGCAGTCGGTGAGCTTCTGGCGGTAGCTGGCATCCAGGGCGACCGCCAGTCTCAGCATTGCCGTCAGCTTTGCTGTCCGGATGTCCGCCTTATCATAATCAAAACGCTCCGTATGGTAGCGCACCACATTTGCCACGATCTCCCTCTCCCTGTGGGAAAGCCCGATGATCTCCGTGGATATGATGATGTTGTAGGAGCAGATCCCGTAGTCCCTCATGGAAATATATTTGCCGCAGCCGTAAAGCACGGCGGCGACGCGGAGCAGGATCCGGTCCCTCTGCGTAAGTCCGTGGTGCTTTTTCATGGCGTCGAACATCTGCACCGCCAGATTCTCCACATTCTGGATGTGGTTATTGCCGCACCGGTAGCGCTTGGCTATGTTTCTGGCGGCCGCCACGATATCGTCGTCAAAATTGTGGGCGAAGCGAAGATATTTGTTCTCCTGGGCATATTCCGCCGCGATCCCGTCGCAGAACCGCGTCCCCGGGGCCCATACCATCTCCGCGCCCGTCATCTGCAGGATCCTCTCGTATATGATGGCGGCCGGAATCAGAAGCTCCACAAAGCTCTCGCTCACGCCGAAGCTGTCCGCCATCTTGCTGACCGACAGATTCATCATCTTTTCATAAACCTGTGAAAATTCCTCCCGGGTAATATGATCGGTCGCGCCCGCCCCGGTCACGCCCCTCATCAGAGCGACAATGGCGTCCCCGACGGCGATCAGGTTGCGGATATCCCGGTCCCTCTCCCGCAGGTACAGCTTCCGGAATTTGGCCAGCTCATGGTCGATGATCTCCTCGATGACCGCCTTCTCGGTTGACCCGCTGGCCCGGATCTGGCCGAGGATATCCCGGATCTTCAGGATGCCGGGAACAATGTTCTGCGTAGTGACCAGGCTGTCCCTGTCAAACAGAGACAGCTGCGTGCTCCCAAAGCCGACGTCCGCGATGGCGGTCCCCTTCTGGATGATCTTCTCGAATTCCGACGCTTTCATGGCAATGGCCTTATAGCTCAGAAAACGCTGCTCGGAGTTGCTGATGATCCGGACGCGGATCCCCGTCCGCACAAGGATCTGATCCAGGATGATCCGGTTATTGACCGCCTCGCGCATGGCGCTGGTGGCATAGGCCCGGTAATCCTCCACCCCATAGCTCTTCATCACCCCGGAAAAATCCTCCAGAACACGGCACATTTCATCCACCAGGCGGTAGCTGATCTTGCCCGTGTGGTATGTCTCCCGCCCCAGCGCGATCACATGGCGCAGATGGTCGACCTGACGCATCCCGTTCTTGGGCGACATCTCATAAATCCCCATCTCCAGCTCAAAGGATCCGACATCAATGGCCGCAAACAGATGATTTGCCATAAATCATTCCCCCCTTGTCCCCAGTAAATATGTGATAAACTGAGCGGCTGTCCGCCCGGAAAGGCCGCCGTGGGACAGCTCCCATTTATTGGCCTCCGCAAGAAGCTCCTCCTCCGGGATCCGGATATGGTTCCGCTCCGCCAGGGCCTTCACGATGCCGCCGAACTGCCGCTTATCCGGGGCCCCGAAATAGATGGTGACGCCGAAACGGGCCACAAGGGACAGCTTCTCCTGCACGGTATCGTTCTGGTGCAGCTCGTCGTCAAGCTCCCTCTTGTCGCTGAACTTCTCCCGGATCAGATGGCGCCGGTTGGATGTGGCATAGATCAGGACATTTTTCGGCTTTCTCCCCAGCCCGCCCTCGATAATGGCCTTTAAGTATTTATATTCCAGCTCGCTTTCCTCAAAAGAGAGGTCGTCCATATAGATGATAAAGCGGTAGTTTCTGTCCTGGATCTGCTCCAGTATGGAGGACAGCGCATGGAACTGATGCTTATAAACCTCGATGATCCGCAGTCCCTGCCCATAATATTCGTTCAGGACCGCCTTGATGCAGGAGGATTTCCCGGTCCCCGCATCGCCGAACAGCAGCACATTGTTGGCGGCCCTCCCGCGCAGGAACGCCTCCGTGTTCTCGATCAGCTTGTCTTTCTGCAGCTGGTATCCCACGATGTCGTCAAAATAAACGTGTTCCACATTGACAACCGGAACCATCCGCGCCTCATGTCCGTTCTCCTCCACGCGGAACGCCTTGTTCAGGCCGTACTTTCCCACGCCGAATTCCCGGTAAAAGCCGGACACGGAAGCCCGGACTCCTTCCGCGTCTTCCGCATGGCTCAGGGCCACCGCCAGTTCGAGGATCCTGTCGCGGACCCTTTTGTTGTATATGCGGCTCTCGGCGCCGGCCGGATGGAAATCCGCTATCTCCGCCCAAAAGCCCTTCCCGCCGTCCGCCGTGAAGCGGTCCAGGGTCGTGATATCCTTGTCAAAAAGAGCCTTAAACACCGCAAAATCCCGCAGGGCCAGGCTGCTGAGCGTGCCGCCGAGATCCCCCCGTATCTCGCAGGAGGTACTGTAGGCGTTTTCATGGGTCGCCAGGCAGAGCGCCAGAAAGCAGTGCCACAGGTTCCCGGAGAATCCGTAGGCGGAGGCGATCTCTATCAGTCCGTTCGCGCACTCCACGGCGGAAGCCGCCGCGAATCCGTCCAGAAGCGCCGCCATATCGTCAAATAGTTTCTGATGTTCCATATTCCTGTATAAAAGCAGAGAATTCATCGCCGCCTCCCGTCTGTCGTCATGAATCCGGATCGCCCGGAAGCACCTTTCCCGAAGAACCGCGCTCCGGTTCAGGAATAGTTGCCCAGGATCCGCATATTCGCCGCCTCCTCGGAGATCGCGCGCAGGGCGTTTCGGATATTCGGATCGCCCAGGTTGCCCTCGATGTCCACGAAAAACCGGTACTCCCAGCTGTGCCCCGGGATCGGGCGGGATTCGATCATGACCATATTTACATTGTTGTATATGAAATTGCCCAGCATATTATAAAGGGAACCGCTCCTGTGCGGCAGCTCAAAGCAAATGCTGATCTTTCCTGCTCCGCGGCAGTACACCTTGTCTCTGGAGAGGATCAGGAAACGGGTCGTGTTGTCCTTATTGTGGTTGACGGAAGATGCCAGAACCGCCAGCCCGTACAGCCTCCCCGCCGTCTCGCTGGCAACCGCGGCCTGGGACGCGTCCCCGTCCCGGAGCACCTTCCGGGCCGCCGCGGCCGTATTCTCCACACTGATCTGTTTCCATTCGCGGTGGCGGTTGAGGTACTGTGAGCACTGCATCAGCGCCTGAGGATGGGAATATACCGTGGAAATGCCGGAAATATCGGCTCCCGGAAGACCCAGGAGCGCATGGTTGACCGGAAGAAAGATCTCGGCCACGATCACATTGCTGTGAGCCGTCAGCAGATCATAGTTGTCGGATACGGCTCCCGCGGAAGAATTTTCAATGGGGATCACCGCATAATCCGCCTCGCCCTTTTCCACGGCGCTCATGGCGTCGTCCCACGTCTTTACATTGCGGCAGTCCGCTCCGCTTCCGAAATAGGCCAGGGCGGCCGCATGGCTGTAGGCTCCCTCCACCCCCTGATAGACAATGCGGGCGCCTTCTTTGGGAAGGGAGTCCACTACCCGAAAGCCCGTATCGTACCTGACGCCGTGCTCCTGAAGGATCCGATACTGCAGGCGGCGGCTGACGGTCATCATCTGTCTGAACATCTCCTCCGCCGCGTCCTTGGCAAAAGACCCGGCCGCCAGGTCCCGCACCTCCCGGATCTTATGTTCCTCTCTCTCCTTATCCAGAACCGGCTTCCCGATGGCCAGCTTATACTCCGCCACATCGGCGCACAGACTCAGCCGCTCCTCCAGCAGCCGCACGAGCTGCCCGTCTATCACATCCAGTTTCCCTCGAATTTCCTGAAGATCCACTTATGCTTCCTTCCTTATCTCCTGTTCTTTAATGAGCAGATCCCGTATCCGGTTCTGCGTATACATCCCGGCAAATTTCCGTTCCTCCCTGGGAAGATCCGCGATGAAAAACGGCTCCCCGAATTCAATGGTCACCTCCGACGGACGGATCCTGGGCGCCTGCTTTTCAAAAATGTCCGCCGTTCCGGTAAACGCTACCGGAACGACCGGACATCCGGATTTTTCCGCGATCTTGAGGCTCCCCTCCCGGAACGGGAGCATATCCAGGATATCCGGGTTCTTGCAGCGGGTCCCTTCCGGGAAAATAAAAACCGAGATCCCGGACTTCACCTGCTCGATCCCGGCAAGGATGGTCTTAAGAGCCTCCTTCAGGTTGTCCCTGTCCAGGAAGAGACAATGCACATTCCTCATCCAGTCCCGCAGGGACGGATAGGCCAGCATCTCCTTCTTGGCCACGAAGCCCATCCGTGTGGGTACCGTCACGTATCCGACCAGAATGTCAAAATAGCTCCTGTGGTTCCCCACATACAGGACCGCCCGGTCCTCCGGTATATTCTCCAGTCCTCTCACCGTAATATGTACCCCGGATATCCTGAGCAGAAGCCGGAACATGAAGCGGACGACGGCCAGGCTCTGATAGTCTCTTTTTTCCGGATTTTTCTTCCCGATAAAATGCTCCGCGACCAGCAGCGGGATGCTGAAAATAAGAAACAGCCCTACCAGCGCCGCCAGAATAATAAACCTGATCATATTTTATATCCTTTTCTTCAAATAATCGGCAAATTTATTATATCGGCCCGGGCACAAAAAAACAAGCCCAAATCATAAATTCCGGGGAAATACGGAGGCGGGTGTGAGCGGCCTCTTCTCCCGCGTGCCGGAACAGCGCGGGAGGCGCGTCACCGGCGCGCCTCCCTGTATACCGTCCCGATTCAGACCGGCTCTCTCTGATGCTTTGTGATCCGCCCCAGGACGGGCTCCCGTTCCCGGGATCCTCCGCCCGCGGGACGCTTTCCCTCCGTAATCCGCTCAAACAAAAGTCCGGTGCCGAACCAAAGCGGCGCAAAATCCAGACGGATCAGGCCGTTGACGTTGGAGTGCCTCCCCGTATAGTCCCAGGGGCATATTCCTCTGCTGCGCAGAAAGAAGCCGCTCACATACTCCGCTATAAAGATCAGCACCATGTAGAGCGTCCCGTGGCGGAGGATGCGGTCGCGGGCACACAGCTCTTCCCCGCCGTCCGGGCTGAGCCACCGGTCCACTCCTCTTCCGATGGGCGCCAGGAAAGCGCCCATGCCATAAATGGGAAACATCAGGAGCGACGTCTTTCCCACAAGCCTCCAGTCGTGCAGCATCATGGATTCCGCGGAGGTGAAGATTACCTCCAGACACCACCCCGCGATCCCGCATTTCATAAATTTTTTTCCCATATCAGCCATCGTTTTCATAGTGCTAGTATGCGCGGAGAAAACGATGTTATACCTGACGTTTTCGTCTTAAAGAAGCGGGGAGAGGAGCCTGCTGCACTGTTCACGGAACCGGATCCACAGGTTCCGTCCGGCATACATCTCCCGGGTCACTTCGCGGCAGCTCTCCAGGTCTTTCATAAATATCTTTTCCAGCCGGCCGGTGACCTCCTCATCATAAACGGTAGCGTTCACCTCAAAATTCAGTTCAAAGCTGCGTATATCCATGTTGGCGGTCCCGTAGCAGCTCACCAGGCCGTCAACCATGACTCCCTTGGCATGGAGAAAGCCGTCTTCATAGGTATAGCAGCGGGCTCCCGCCGCCAGGAGATCCCCCATATACGAATACGTCGCCCAATAGACGAACGGATGATCCGGCTTGCACGGGATCATCAGGCGCACATCCACGCCCGACTCCGCCGCGAATTTGAGCGCGGAGAGGACGGCGTCGTCCGGAATGAAGTACGGCGTCTGCACATAGATGTGCTTCCTGGCCCGGTAAAAAAGCTGCAGATAATTGTTGCGGATCTGGCGGTTGCTGGCATCGGGGCCGCTGGCAATGATCTGAAGCATCACCTGATGGTCCCCGTTCATATCCGGGCTCAGACTCCTCCGCATGGCCTCCCGCACATCCTCGGCCTGGCCCGCATCATCCAGTCCGAAATATTTTCCGCTCCGGAACAGGTTTTCCCCGGCGGCATAATTCCAGTCCAGGGCAAAGCGGATCTGCAGGCTGTAGACAGCGCTGCCCCGGATCTTCAGGTGGGTATCCCGCCAGTGTCCGAATTTGGGGTCGCGGGAAATGTACTCCCGCCCGATATTGAAGCCGCCCACATATCCCACCTTGCCGTCGATCACCACGATCTTCCGGTGGTTCCGGTAATTGACGCGCAGCTGCAGCCTTCCCAGAAACGCAGGAAAAAATTCCCCTACCCGGATCCCAGCGGCCCGAAGCTCCTTCCATACCCTGTTGGGCATAAAACGTCCGCCCATGCCGTCATACAGCACACGGACCTCCACGCCCTCCGCCGCCTTTTCCTTCAGAATGGGAATGATCGACTGGAACAGCTCGTCGTTCTTGATGATGTAATACTGGATGTGGATATATTTTTCGGCGGCCTGAAGCTCCTTTTTCAGGTCTGCGAACTTGCTGTCGCCGTCCGTAAAGATCTCGACGGAGTTGTCCGTTGTCAGAACCGCTCCGGATGTCTCCAGGTTATAGAGGACCAGGGCCTCATAGTCCCTCCACGGGGAATCCTTCAGACTTCCGATGGTATCCTGCAGGATCTTCTCCTGCTCCTTCACCGGGTTGGAAAGCCGGTCCTCCACTTCCTTGATCCGGAACATCCTGCTCTTCCGGTAGTCCTGACAGAGGATCAGGTAGAGCAGAAAGCCGAAGATCGGAATGAAATAAAGGACGAGAAGCCACGTCCACACGGCTTTCGGATCCCTGCGCTGGAAAAAAACGATGATCACGGATAGGATCAGGTTGATATATAAAAGATTTTCCATCAGCCATCTCCACACGGAGGCGATGGCATTCAGAATCTGCTCCATACTGGTTTTCCTTTATCTAATCGGATATGAAACGAACCGGTTCCGGTCGGGGCTGTAAATATAGCCCGCATCGCGCAGAGCGCTCTCCAGAGCGGCCATATCGGTGTCCTCTGCCGCGCAGAGCTCTTCCAGAGAAGGATAAAAATCGCGGAGCCTGGTATTTACATAGCTCAGCAGGATCATAGGATCCGTCGGCAGTTTCTTCATAGAGTTCTCCTCCGTTCGCCGCTGTTTTGCGGCGCGCGCCCCCACGCCGCGGAAGGCACGGGACGTATGCCGGAAAGCACCGCCCCTGCCTGCTGCATCTATCGTATCACATTTTTTCTTCTCTGAAAAGAGAGTTCTCCTCTTAGAGGAACGACACAACGCAGTAGGCCGCGTAAATGCCGAGAAGCAGGATCCCCTGGACCCTTGAAACCTTCTTCCGGAAAAGAACGGGAAGGATCAGGATGGCCATAACCAGGATCGACAGGGGGATGTCCATCTGAAATGTAGACGACTCGAGCGGGATCCCCACCACCGCCGCCGGGATGCCGATCACCGCCAGCAGATTCAGGATATTCGCTCCGATCACATTGCCGAGCCCCACATTGGCATATCCCTTGACCATCGACATAATGGATGTCACCAGCTCGGGGAGCGACGTTCCAAGGGCGATGAACGTGACGGCAATGACTCTCTGCGGAACCTTCAGCGCCTGCGCGATCAGGATCCCGTTGTCCACAAGAAGGTTGGCGCCGAAATACAGAAGCACGGCGCAGCCTGCCAGGATCACCAGCTGGAGGAACAGGGAGGTGTCTTCACTCTTCTCCTGCTTCCCGTCGTCGTCTCCCTCCGCTTTCGCACGGACGATATTCAGTACGGCATATACCACAAACATTCCCAGGAGGAAGAAGCCCACCGGGCGGCTGAATTCTCCCTTTAGGATCGCCACGGCTTCCAGAATCCCGATAACGCCAAAAAATATGGCGCCGCGCCAGACAAGCGGGGCCGACTCCACCTTCTTTGTCGGCCGTATCGTCTGCGTCAGTCCCGCGATCAGGGCCGTATTGCAGATAATGGACCCGAAAGCGTTTCCCGCCGCAATGGGCGCCGAACCGTCAAACGCCGCCGTAGTCGAAACCAGTATCTCGGGGAGAGTGGTTCCCAGACTCACGATAGTGGCCCCCACCACGATCTGAGGAATTCCGATCTTGCGGGCAATGGCGACCGCCGCGTCCACCAGCCTGTCCCCTCCGATGCAGATCAGAACCAGGCCCAGAACAAACAATGCTACCGTAACTACCATTTCATCTTCCTCCTTGGAAATAGGTTTCCCTTCCCGCGCCGGGCGTCTCCCCGAAAAAAAGCGAAACTCCCAGCGCTGTGTTGCGCTAAAAGTCTCGCTTCCAAACGTGCCGTTCAGGGTATGGCCCGGTATCATCTACGGGCTGACGATGCCATACCACACCGCCCTGCTCACGCCGGACGGTGCAAACTACTCCCTTTTAACTGTCTTTTCAGGAAATAATATACCACACCTTTCCTCACGCGTCCAGTATTTTCTGCAAAAGGCCGGACGGACCGCTTAAGGCCCTCCTGTGTGTTCTTTCTTCTGTATCAGATTACCCTCACGGATTCTCCGATCTGCCCGATCTCTCCAGGCGGGAAAAGCACAAAGGATAAACCACCATGAGAATGAACAGTTCCAAAAACGTCATCAGGCTGTTCACCCAGGAGAACGCAAACGCTCCCGTCACGGCGGGCATCAGGCACTTCTCGATGAAGATAAGCAAAAGCACGCCCACGCCCGCTCTGGTTACCTTCTGCAATGCCGGTACATCCATGGAAAATCTAACGAAACGTCTTTCCAGAAACCACCCCAGCGTGACTCCCAGGAGCCGTCCCGCATCCTTATAGCCGTCCACCTTCATCTTCTCCGGATCTACCAGGAGCTTCCCGTCCACATAGTCCATGGGATAGGACTTGACGGAAATGTAGATCAAAAACAGGACGGTCAGCACCACGCCCGCGCAGGGGATCAGCCAGTCCTTTTCCGGATGCTCATCGATCCATTCCCAGACCTTCGCGCCTCCCACAACTACCGCCGCGCCGAGCAGGGTCCCCACGATCACGTCCTGGGGAGTGTGGACGCCAATATAATTCCGGGAAAAGATCGTAAGGAGGATCATGAGGCCCAGGAAAATGCACAGCGGCTTATACTTCCGGTTGCGCTCTATCATAGTTCCGTAATTGGATGTGGCCGTTATGCTGTGACCGCTGGGAAAGGAATAACCGGAAGCCGTTTCCACCGGTACGATCTGATCGGAGCGGATCCAGGGCCGGTATACGCAGAAGGTCTGCTTCAGAAACTGCATGAAAAACCGGGCAAAGCCGATGTTTAAAAACAGAAACCTTCCGCTCTTTTTATCGACGGACCAAAACATAACGCAGGCCAGCGTCCAGATAAAAATCCCATTAGACAGATCGCTGATCTGCAGGAAGAAGCTGTTCAGCACTCCTCCCATGGCCTCCCTTATGTTCTGCAAAAACAAAAGATATTGAATGTCCATATGATTTCCTCGCTTTTAAATTTTTTGCTTTTTGTTTTCCCGTCCCTGAACCCGCTCCGTTCATCACCTGCGCGGTTACTCCACGTATGCGATCAGCTTATCCTCGGCCGGCGATGTATCGATGACGATGGTATTCCCCGCACGCACCCTGTCCTGCAGGATGATCTTCGCCGCCAGAGTCTCCACATTCTTCTGCAGATACCGCTTCAGCGGCCTCGCGCCGTAGGCGGGATCGTATCCCCGTTCCGTCACAAAATCGCGTGCCGAATCGGTCAGCTCGACCCGGATCTCCCGGTCCGCCAGACGGCGGTTGGTATCCGCCATCAAAAGCGTAATGATCCCGGCAATATTGTCGCGGGTCAGCGGCTTGAACAGGATGATCTCGTCCAGCCGGTTCAGAAACTCCGGCCGGAAATGCGCCCGCAGATCGCTCATGGCCATCTGCTCCGCCTCCGGACGGATATTTCCGTTCTCATCGATGCCCTCCAGCAGATACTGGGAACCGATGTTGGAGGTCATAATGATGATCGTATTCTTGAAATCCACGGTCTTGCCGGTGGAATCGGTGATCCGCCCGTCGTCCAGCACCTGAAGAAGCACATTAAATACATCCGGATGCGCCTTCTCCACCTCGTCGAACAGCACCACGCTGTAGGGCTTTCTGCGCACCGCTTCGGTCAGCTGTCCGCCCTCGTCATAGCCCACGTATCCGGGAGGCGCTCCGATAAGACGCGCCACGGAGTGCTTCTCCATATATTCGCTCATATCGATCCGGACCATATTGGATTCGTCGTCAAAAAGGCTTGCCGCCAGCGCCTTCGCCAGCTCCGTCTTGCCCACGCCGGTAGGCCCCAGGAACAGGAATGAACCGATGGGCTTCGTCGGATCCTTGATGCCCGCCTTGGAGCGGATGATGGCCTCGGTCACCTTCTCCACACCCTCATCCTGGCCCACGACCCGCTTGTGCAGCTCCGCGTCCAGATGCAGCGTCTTGCTCCTCTCGCTCTCCGTCAGCTTCGCCACCGGGATGCCGGTCCACCGGGAAATGATGCGGGCGATCTCATCGTCGGTGACGCTCTCCCTCACCAGGCTCAGATCCTGGTTCTTCACCTTTTCCTCTTCCTCGGCCAGCTGCTTCTGCAGTCCCGGGAGCCTGCCGTACTGCAGCTCCGCCGCCTTGTTCAGATCGTAGATCTGCTGCGCCTGCGCGATCTCGCGGTTCACGCTCTCGATCTCCTCGCGCAGGGAGGACAGCCGTTCCACCGAGTGCTTCTCGTTTTCCCACTGTGCCTTCTTGTTTGCAAACTCGTCATGCAGCTCCGCCAGCTCCTTCTGCAGCTCCGCCAGGCGGTCCTGACTCAGATGGTCGGTCTCCTTCTTGAGAGCCGCCTCCTCGATCTCCATCTGCATGACCTTGCGGGACAGCTCATCCAGCTCCGTCGGCATGGAGTCCAGCTCCGTCTTGATCAGGGCGCAGGCTTCATCCACCAGGTCAATGGCCTTGTCCGGCAGGAACCGGTCGGTAATGTACCGATCCGACAGCACCGCCGCCGATACCAGAGCGGAATCGGTGATCTTTACGCCGTGGAACACCTCGTACCGCTCCTTCAGTCCCCTGAGGATGGAAATGGTGTCCTCCACCGTCGGTTCATCCACCATGACCGGCTGGAAGCGCCGCTCCAGAGCCGCGTCCTTTTCAATATATTTGCGGTACTCGTCCAGCGTGGTTGCGCCGATGCAGTGGAGCTCTCCGCGGGCCAGCATGGGTTTCAGCAAATTCCCCGCATCCATGGAGCCCTCCGTCTTTCCGGCGCCCACGATGGTATGCAGCTCGTCAATGAACAGGATGATCTGTCCGTCGCTCTTCTTCACTTCCTCCAGGACCGCCTTGAGCCTCTCCTCGAACTCGCCCCGGTACTTGGCCCCGGCGATCAGCGCGCCCATATCCAGCGCGAACAGCTTGCGGTCCTTTAATCCCTCCGGCACGTCGCCGCGGACGATACGCTGGGCGAGTCCCTCCACCACGGCCGTCTTTCCTACGCCGGGTTCACCGATCAGCACCGGGTTGTTCTTGGTCTTCCGGGACAGGATCCGGATCACATTGCGGATCTCGCTGTCACGCCCGATGACCGGATCCAGTTTCTGCTCCCTGGCCCTCTCTACCAGGTCGGAGCCGTATTTCTCCAGCGTATCATATGTCGCCTCGGGATTGTCGCTGACCACCCGCTGGTTGCCGCGCACGGTGGAAAGGGCCTGCAGGAAGGTCTCCCTGTTGATTCCGTACCGGCGGAACATCTCCTTCATCGTCCTGTCCGGCTGACGCAGCATAGCCAAAAAAAGATGCTCCACGGACACATACTCGTCGCCCATGGCCTTCGCTTCATCCTCGGCGTTCACCAGGACTTTGTTCAGGTCGCTGCCCACGTAGAGCTGTCCCCCGCCGCTGACCTTCGGCAGGCGTTCCACCTCCTGCCGGGCCTCGTTTGCGAACATCTCGCCCGAGATGTTCATCTTCGTGACAAGCTTCAAGATCAGGCTGTCTTCCAGTGTCAGAAGGCTTAACAGCAGGTGCGCCTGCTCCAGCTGCTGGTTGCCGTGCTCGTACGCCAGCTTCTCACAGTTCTGCACGGCTTCAATGGATTTCTGAGTAAATTTATTGATATTCATAGGATCTCCCCCTCTCAGGCGGCAGATCTCACGTTAACGCTCGAT